>NZ_JBVIJE010000006.1:295176-465318 GCF_055581585.1 Streptomyces sp. NPDC031426 | reverse complement strand
CGTCCCGCACCGTATCCCCGGCCGAGCCACCGCGCACCCCGAGCGAGTCATCGGCCGAGCCACCGAAGGCGTCCCGCGCCGCGTCACCGGCCGGCCCCCCGAAAGCATCCCGCACCGTATCCCCGGCCGAGCCACCGCGCACCCCGAGCGAGTCATCGGCCGGACCACCGAAGGCGTCCCGCGCCGCGTCACCGGCCGGCCCTCCGAAGGCATCCCGCACCGATTCCCCGGTCCGCACGCTGAAGGCGTCCCGCGTCGCGTGCTCCGTCGAGCCGGTGGGGGCGAGGGGGTTCTCCGTGTCGGTCAGGTCGCCGTAGGCGGTCCTGGTCTGGGCCGTGGGTGCCGTTGGTTCCGCTGACGGGGCGGGCTCGACAGCGTCGGACTTCGTCCTGGTGTCGGAGACCTGTGCCACCGCTCGTTCCGCCAGGGCGACCAGGGGGTCGGTGTCCTTGGTGCGGCCGTGGAGGACGTTGGAGTTGGCCTCGGCGTCGGCGCCGGGGAGGGAGAAGGTGCCCGTGGTGCTCGCGGACGAGGCCTGTGGGGGCAGGGCGGTGGGCGGGGCCTCACTGAGCAGGGTGGCCGGGAGGACGACCACCGCGGCGATGCCGCCCTGCTTCTGCTCACGCAGCTGCACCCGGACACCGTGACGGTGGGCGAGGCGGGCGACGACGTACAGGCCGAGGCCGAGGCCGGCGTCGCCCTCGTTGTCGTAGTGGCTCTCGGAGTCGAAGTCGCTCAGGCGGGCGTTGAGCAGGTCCAGGCGGTCGGCCGCCATGCCGATGCCCTCGTCCTGGACGGAGAGCATCACCTCGCCGCTCTCCAGCAGCCAGCCGGAGAGCTCGACGGGCACGTCCGGCGGGGAGAACGACGTGGCGTTCTCCATCAGCTCGGCCAGCAGGTGGGACAGGTCGTCCGCCGCGAAGCCCGCCACATGCGCGTGCGGGGGAAGCGCCGCGATCCGGACCCGCTCGTAGCGCTCGATCTCGCTGACGCCCGCCCGGACCACGTCGACCAGCGGCACCGGGCCGTGGTGCTGCTGGACGTGCTCGGCGCCGGCCAGCACCAGGAGGTTCTCGCTGTGGCGGCGCATGACCGTGGCGAAGTGGTCCAGCTTGAAGAGCGTGGCGAGGCGGTCGGGGTCCTGTTCGCGTTCCTCCAGGCCCTCGATGACCGCGAGCTGGCGTTCGACCAGGCCGAGGGTGCGCAGGGCCAGGTTGACGAACGTGCCGCCGATGCTGGTGCGCAGCCGCTCCAGCTGGGCGGCGGACTCGGCGAGTTCGGCGCGGAGTTCCTCGCGGGCGTCGGCCATCTTCTGGCGCTGGCCGACCAGGTGCTTGCGGTCCGTCTCCAGCGTGGCCACGCGCTCGTGCAGGGCCGCAGCGTGCCCGTGCAGGGCGTTGACCGAGCGGACGACCTGGGCGAACTCGTCGTTGCGGCCGGTGAAGGCGATCGGCTCCTGGGACGCCGGGTCGCCGGACTCCGCCAGGCGGGCCGAGCCGCGGCGCAGCACCGACAGGGGGCGGGTCAGCGTGCGGGCCATGGCCGTGGCCAGGCCGACCGCGACCAGCATGAGCGCACCGAGCACGGCGATGCGGATCTCCAGCGCCGTGACGTCGTCGTCGCGGAGTTTCGCCAGGTCCTTGGTGCGGTGGTCGTAGAGGGCCGACTCCGCGCCGCGCATCTCGTCGACGCGGGCGGACAGGGCCGCGTCCAGCTTCTTGGTGCTGGTGGTCAGCTCGCTGTCGGCCAGCGTCGGCTGGTCGGTGAGCGTGGCGAGGTACTTCTCGGCCGAGTTGACCTCGGGGCCGGTGACCGTGGAGTCGTAGGAGTCGACGGCCGCCTTGGGCGCGGTCGCGCGGAAGTCGGCGAGGGCGGCGTCGGCGCGCAGCCGGGCCTGCTGGGCGGCGGCGGTCAGTCGGTCGCGCTGTTTCCGGTCGGCCTCGGAGGTGGTGGAGGTCGTGGTGGGCAGCCCGGTGACGGGGCTGATCACCGTCCGGGTGGTGGACGGCACGTTCAGCGCGGCGAGCAGCAGGCCGCGGGCGGCGGCGGACTGCTGGACGGCGGTGTCCAGCTCGGCGAGCGCATGGGCGCCGGAGCCGGCCCGCGGGGGTGTCCGATCGGCCAGCTGCTCGGCGAGGCGGTGCAGCTCGGTGATGGCCGCCGAGTACGCCTGGTGGGCCTGGAGGGCCGTGGTCTTGCCGGTGAGGGCGGCCCGGCGGACGGCGGCGATGCCGTCGAGGTCGCCGCGCAGGCTCGCCGGGGTGTCGCCCTCGGCGCGCAGGTCCTCGACCTGGCGGTCGACGCGGGCGCTGCGGTCCTCGGAGGGGGCCTTGGACTCGGGGCGGCCCGCCGCGATGTAGGAGGTGACCTCGTCGCGCTCGTCGGCGAGGGAGTTCGCGAGGGCGAGGGCGTCCTGGGTGCGGCCGGCCAGCGTCACCAGGTCCTGGGAGTCACTGACGTCCTGGGAGGCGGTGAGCAGGGAGGGCACGCCGGCTCCCGCGACGGCGGCGGCCACCACGGCGACGGCGACGATCAGTCGGGTGCGCACATGGCTGGGGCGGCCGGTGCCCACGGGGGTCTGCGGTTCGGTCCCCGTGGGAGCCGTCTGCCTGCCTGTGCGCCGAGGCCGCTTCATCTGCACCGGTGCTCGCATTCCTGAACTCGACTAGCCAAGGACCCGGGTGGCACTCCGTCATCTCGGTGCCAAGTGGTGCGTACACCCGGTTCGTACGGTTCCCGACCCTCCCAGCGCCGGTGGGCAGTAGTCGCGCATCACCTGACCCGCCACCCGAAGGAGTGAACATCGGAGGGGAGTTGGCGGGCAAGTTCCTCTGGCCCGTGCGGTGCCCTTGCGCGGCACGCCGGTTGGACGAGCGGGGCAGGCTTTGGCAGTATTCGCCACCACGCCTTCCCGGAGTGGCTGATTCCATCCCAAAACAGGCGGCTGACCTGCGGGGTCGCACCAATACAGGGGCGGTTGCCAGCCTTTGGCGCATCCTGTGAAGGCCTCGTGCAGACTGGCTGAATGCGCACTGATCTCGTTTCGGAACCCGGTGACGCGAACCGGCCCAATGAGGACTTCGCCGCTGTCGGACTACCCGCTTCCGGACAGGGCGGTTGTGTGATCGTCCTGGACGGAGTGACTCCGCCACGGGGCGAGACGGGGTGTCTGCATTCCGTCCCCTGGTTCACCGCTCGGCTCGGTGGCGCGCTGACCGAACTGACCGTTTCGAGCGGAGATCTGACGCTGCCGGAGATTCTGTCGCGGGCGATCGGCCGCACCGCCGAGGCCCACGCGCGAACCTGTGAGCTTTCTCACCCGCGAACCCCCCAGGCAACCGTGGCCCTGGCCCGCTGGTCCGCCGAGACCGTCGAGTACCTGGTGCTGTCCGACTCCGCGCTGCTGCTGCAGGGCACCGACGGGACGGTCACTCCGGTCCTGGACGACCGGCTGGCCCGGCTCCCGCGCTCCGGGCTCGCCACGGACGCCGTGGTGGACGCCACCCTGCGCAACAAGGAGGGCGGGTTCTTCACGGCCGCCGCCGATCCCTCGGTGGCCGTGCGCGCGGTCGCCGGCACGGTGCCCCGGGGCGAGGTCCGTGCCGTGGCCGCGCTGACGGACGGCGCGACCCGCTGGACGGAGAAGTTCCACGAGGGCGACTGGCAGGCCCTGTTCGAGACGGTCGCGAAGCAGGGCGCCCGGTCACTGGTGGACCGGGTACGGGAACTGGAGACGGCGGACCGCGACCAGCGGGCGTTCCTGGGCCGGAGCAAGACACACGACGACGCGACGGTGGTGTACGCAGAGCTGTGATCCCTCCGGCCCGCGTCACGCTTCCACGCGGCCTCTTCGAGACGGCCGTTCCGCCCGCCCCCGTCCGCCCGACGCCGCCCGCCCGGCCTCTTCGGGCGGCCCGCCCCGCCCCGCCTGCTTCCGCCACCGCGTCCGCTCAGCCCCTTCCGCGCGCCGCCGTCCGCCCAGCCTGCTCCGCCCACCCCCTCCTGCGTGCCCCTACCTCTCCATGACCCCGTTCAGCTGATGCAGCAGCCGGGCCAGTTCCGCGACCTCGCGGCGGTCCCAGTGGGCGAGTTGGCGGACGTAGCGGGCGCGGCGGGCCTCGCGGACCTTGCCGACCCGGCCGCGGCCCTCCTCGGTCAGGGTGACGAGCCAGGCGCGGCCGTCGGCGGGGTCGGGTTCGCGGGCGATCAGGCCCAGCTCCTCCAAGGCACGCAGCTGGCGGGACATGGTGGCCTTGCCGACGCCGATGTAGCCGGCGAGCTCCGTGGCCCGCTGGCCGCCGCACTCGTCCAGCCGGATGAGCAGGCCGTACGCGGAGGACTCCAGGTCGGGATGGACCTCGCGGGCCATCTCGCCCTGGTTGGCCCGGGCCCGCCTGAGCAGTACGGTCAACTCCCGTTCCAGTGCCAGGAATTCCTGGTCTGCACCACTGGGCGTCATCTGCTGGGCGCCGCGATGTGCGTCGCCGTTTCCGTCCTCGTGCACGTCAGCACCCCTGCTCGGTTTCGCGTCCTGAAAGTTTCTGCCAAAAGTCGTCATTGCCGCAG
The DNA here is from genome assembly GCF_055581585.1 of Streptomyces sp. NPDC031426. NCBI lineage: Bacteria > Bacillati > Actinomycetota > Actinomycetes > Kitasatosporales > Streptomycetaceae > Streptomyces > Streptomyces sp. NPDC031426. Next base: position 460,752 of record NZ_JBVIJE010000006.1, on the reverse strand, counting down.
CTCTGTAAGTATTTCGCAGGGCTAGACCAACGGCGGCGTCCGGACCCCCTTCCCCGTCGTCATCTACGTGCGTAGCTTCCTTACCAGGCAATTAATGGCATGCCCACGCCAGTGCGGCATCCGGTACACGGTCACAGCCACGTTCCCCCCACCCCACTCCCCGGAGGCACGTCATGCCCGTGCACAGACCCGGCTCCGACCACTCCGCCCGCTCCCCGCGCCCGCGCCCCCTCGCTGTCCTGGTCACGGCCCTGCTCGCGGCGCTCTCCCTGACCCTCCCGCTCACCTCCGCCCACGCCGCGAGCACGCACAGCCGCGGCTCCGCCTACATGGGCATGGGGGTCCTCGCGCACGACGGCCGGCACGGCACCCCGGCCTCCGGTGGCGTCACCCAGACCGAGGGCGTGGACGTCTCCGGCTACCAGGGCAACGTCGCCTGGTCGACCCTGTGGAACAGCGGGGTGCGCTGGGCGTACACGAAGGCGACGGAAGGCACGTACTACACGAACCCGTACTTCGCCCAGCAGTACAACGGCTCGTACAACATCGGCATGATCCGCGGCGCCTACCACTTCGCGACCCCGGACACCACCAGCGGCGCCACCCAGGCGAGCTACTTCGTCGGCCACGGCGGTGGCTGGTCCCGGGACGGCAAGACCCTGCCCGGCGCGCTCGACATCGAGTGGAACCCGTACGGCGCCGAGTGCTACGGCAAGACCGCGAGCCAGATGGTCAGCTGGATCGCCGACTTCCTGAACACCTACAAGTCCCTGACCGGCCGGGACGCCGTGATCTACACGGCCACCAGCTGGTGGAGCGACTGCACCGGCAACTACGGCGGCTTCGCGGTGAACAACCCGCTGTGGATCGCCCGCTACGCCTCGGACCCGGGGACGCTGCCGGCCGGCTGGTCGTACTACACGATGTGGCAGTACACCTCCTCCGGCCCGACCGTCGGCGACCACGACAAGTTCAACGGGGCGCTGGACCGGGTGCAGGCCCTGGCCAACGGCTGAGCCCTCACAGACCCCTGAGCCCTCACAGCCCCAGGGAAATCGCGATCCGTGTCAGCTCGGCCATGCTCGTGTGGCCGAGCTTGGCGCGGATGCGGCGCATGTAGGTGTCCACGGTGTGCCGGGACACGCCCATGGCGCGGGCCGTCTGGAGATAGGTGCGGCCCGCGGCGATATGTCGGAGCGTCTCCCGTTCGCGATCGGTCAGCGGCCGGGCCGTAACGCCAGTCATCGAGTCCTCCTTGTTGTCACCCCCCAGCAGGATGGGTAATGCCGGAATAAGGGCATTTGTCTCCTTCACGCCGGGCAACCCCCGACCGGTTGCGGACGCCCGCGGATTTCTTGCCGCGGCCCTGCGTTGGTGCTCCGCGCCGCCCGGGATCATGCTGGTCAGGAGAGCCTGCCGAGCAAGGGCGAGATGAGCGGCGATGGAGCGACAGTCGACGTACACGGCCACGGCCACCATCGATGAGCAGGGCATTCTCACCGCGTGGAGCGAAGGCGCCCGGCGGCTCCTCGGCTATGACGCTCCGGCCGTCGTCGGACGGCCCGCCACCGCGCTTCTCGCCACCGACGGCTCGGCGGCCCGCCGGATCCTCGCCGGCCGGGACCGCTGGAACGGCACCGTCCCGCTGCGGCACCGCGACGGCCGGCTGCTGGAACTGGGCGTGCTCGCGCACCGCCGGACCTCGGAAACCGGCGTCACCGACTGGCTGGTGGTGAGCGCCGTGACGGCCCGTGCGCAGCCGCCCCGGGGCGAACCGCTGGAGGAGTGGACGTTCCTGCAGTCCCCCTTCCCGCTGGCGATCTTCGACGCCGAGCTGCGGCTCGTGCGCGCCAACCGCCGGATGGAACACGCCCTCGCCCTGCCCGAGGCCGCGATGCGCGGACTCGGGCTGCCGCACATCGTGCCCGGCTCCGCGAGCGAGGAGGCCGACCGGTCGATGCGGCTCGCGCTGGAGACCGGCCGGCCGCAGGAGGCCCGGGCCCGGCTCGGCGCGGAACTGGGCCGAAGTGCCGTGCTCACCCCGCTGAAGGACGCCGACGGCCGGGTGCGCGCCGTCTGCCTGTCCACCCAGACACCCGCCCAGGACTCCGCCGCCCGGCAACGCACGTCCGCCGACAGCAGCTCGCGCGTCGGCATGGCCGCCGACCAGGCCCGCGCCGCGCAGGAGCTCGGCGAGGTCACCGTCCCCCGGCTCGCCGACGTCATGGCGGTCGACCTGCTCGACTCCCCCCGCGAGGCGGACGAGGAACCCGCCCCGCGGCCCGGCCCGGTCGTCCTGCGCCGCGCCGCGCTGCGCGCCATGCCCGACGGCGTCGGCCCGGCGTACGGCAGCGGCGTCGGTGAGGCCGTCGTCTACCCGCCGGACTCGCCCCCGGCCCGGTGTCTGACGGCCGGCCGGCCCCTGCTGTACGACACGGCGGACCCGCTCGTCGCCGAGTGGGCGGCGGTGGACCCGGGTGCGGCGTGGCTGCGCGCGTCCGGGGCGCGCTCACTGCTGGCGGTGCCGCTGCTCGCCCAGGGCAGCATGCTCGGGGTGGCGCTGTTCGGCCGGCGGCGCGGCCGCGAGCCGTTCGGCCCGGAGGATCTGCGGCTGGCCCAGGAGTTCACGGACAAGGCGGCCACCGGCATCCGGCAGGCGCGCTCCTACACCAAGACCCGCACCACGACCATGGCCCTCCAGCAGAGCCTGCTCCCGCACACGCTGCCCGACCAGGCGGCCCTGGAGATCGCCACCCGCTATCTGCCCGCCGCGACACGGGCCGGGGTGGGCGGCGACTGGTTCGACGTCATCCCGCTGTCCGGGGCGCGGGTGGCGCTGGTCGTGGGGGACGTGGTGGGCCACGGGATCCGCGCCTCGGCCACCATGGGCCGGCTGCGCACCGCCGTGCGCACCCTGGCCGACGTCGATCTGCCGGCCGACGAACTCCTCACCCACCTGGACGACCTGGTGCTGCGGCTCGCCGCCGACGAGGGCAGCACGGACCCGACCGCCGAGACCGCCGGCGGCATCGGCACCACCTGTCTGTACGCGGTCTACGACCCGGTCTCCCGCCGGTGCACCCTGGCCCGGGCCGGCCATCCGCCGCCCGCCGTGGTCACGCCGGACGGCACCGTGCGCTTCCTGGACGTGCCCGCGGGCCCGCCGCTCGGGCTCGGCGGGCTGCCGTTCGAGGCCACCGAGACCGAACTGCCCGAGGGCAGCCTGCTCGCCCTGTACACCGACGGGCTGTTCGAGGCCCGCGAGCACGACATCGACGAGGCGCTGGACAAGATGTTCGCCGCGCTCGTCCGGCCCGCGCGGTCACTGGACGCGGTCTGCGACCACGTGCTCACCGAGCTGCTGACCCATCGCCCCGACGACGACATCGCCCTGCTCGTCGCCCGCACCCGGGTCCTGCACGAGGACCGGGTCGCCGCCTGGGAGCTGCCGAGCGACCCCGAGGACGTCGCCCACGCCCGCCACCTGGCCTGCGCCCAGCTGTCCGCCTGGGGCCTGGACGAGGCCTCCTTCACCACCGAGCTGATGGTCAGCGAGCTGGTCACCAACGCCATCCGCTACGGCCGCCCGCCCATCCAGCTCCGGCTGATCCACCAGGACGCGACCCTGATCTGCGAGGTGTACGACTCCAGCGGCACCACCCCGCACATGCGGCGCGCCCGCATCTTCGACGAGGGCGGCCGGGGTCTGCTGCTGGTCGCCCAGCTCGCCGAACGCTGGGGCACCCGGCACGACCGGGTCGGCAAGACGGTGTGGGCGGAGCAGTCGGTCACCGAGGCCCCCGGCTGAGTCAGCCGTCGCCACCGTTGCCCCCGCGGCCGCCCTGACCGCTGGTCTCGCAGCCGACGCCGAGGCAGATCCCGCCGTTCCCGCCCCGCCCGCCGGCGCCGCCGTCGCCCCCGCCCACCGCGCCGCCGCCGTTCCCGCCGGCGCCGCCGTTGACGCTGCCCGAACAGACGCCGACGCAGATCCCGCCGTCGCCGCCCTTGCCGCCGTTCCGGCCCGGTGCGCCGGCGGTGCCGTCGCCGCCGTTGGCGCTGCCGTTGCAGAGCCCGGCGCAGATGCCGCCGCCCGCGCCCTTGGTGCCGTTGACGGTGCCGTTGCAGTCGCCCGCACAGATCGAGACGCCGATACGGACGCTGCCGTTGCCCACATGGACGCTGCTCAGGCTGGACGGGCTGCCGCCGGATCCACCGCCGACGGGGCCGGTGTCGGCCATCGCGGCGGGGGCCATCGCGCCCCCGGCGATCACCACGGTCGAGACCGCGAGACCGATACCGAATTTCCAGGAGTGGCTGCCCATGGGATTTTCCTTTCTCCGAACTTCTTCTCGGAACTTCAGTCCGTCTGCAGAAATGCGAGCCAGTCGCCGTTCAGGAGCTGCCGCTCCCATGTGCTGATCTCTTTCTCCGGGATCTTGTACTTCTTGGCCGCGTCGGCCTGGGTCACCCGGCCGGTCAGCACGGCCAGCGCGATCCGCGCCTTGTCCAGCCGCGAGAGATCCGACTTCGGCTTGTCGGGCAGGTCGTGGAGGTCGAGCGGGGAGCAGCCCGGCTTGCCCGGCTTGCCCGGCTTGCCCGGCTTGCCCGGCTCACCCGGCTTGCCGGGCGCGCCGCCCTTGCCGCCTTCGCCGCCCTCTCCGCAGTGCGAGGACGGATGGGCCGGCGCGGCCGCGTAGCCGCCGGGTACCGGGGCCGTGTGAGTGGCCGCCTGGGCGGCGCACGCGGTGGCGGTGACGAGAGCCACGGAGGCTGCCGCGAGGGTGAAGGGACGCCGCCAGGAGTTCATGGACATCGGGGGTCTCCTTTTCCGATCAGGGGTGTGGTGGGGCGTTTCATGTGCGGGCGCTGTGGCCCGGTCGGGGGTGGGGGCCGGGCGGCCCCCACCCCGTCGACGGTCACAGGAGACGGTCAGAAGAGGCTGGAGCCACCGGCCCCGCCGGAGCCGCCGGACCCGCCGAACAGGCCGCCGAAGCCGCCCTTGCCGCCCTTCCCGCCGCTACCGCCCTGGAAGACGCTGTCGCCGCCCTTGCCGCCGTTGCCGCCCTTGCCGCCGACGAGGGTGCCGTCGCCCCCGCCACCGCCGCTGCCGCCGCCACCGCCGGACAGGACGCCGAAGCCGCCGCCGCCACCGTCGCCGCCCTTGCCGCCGATGACGCCTTCGCCGCCGCCACCGCCGCCACCGCCGCCGCCACCGGCCAGGACGCCGTCGCCACCCTTGCCGCCCTGGCCACCGTCACCACCGGTGCCGAGGACGCTGCCGCCACCGGATCCACCGGCGCCACCGCCGCCACCGACCAGGCCGCCACCGCCGTCACCACCGGCTCCACCGGCGCCGCCACCGTGGACGAAGGCCACGGTCGAGGTGGGCATCGGGGCCGCCATCGCACTGGAGACGGGCAGGAGGACACCCCCGGTGACCAGCGCGGCGGAGGCGGCGAGGGTCGCGAAACGCAGACCTCGGCGCTTCGGACGGGCGTCGGCGTGGGTGTGAACGATACGAGTCATGAGCTTTCTCCCAATTACTGTGAGGATTTCCCGAGAGGGATTGCCGGAGGATTTCCGTTTCCCTCGGACCGCCTCATTTCCGTTCCGGTGAGGCCGTGCTTCAAGTAGGCCCGAACGGGAAATCGGGGTCACGTTCCGAGGACTCGGGACTTGACGCGCTCACAGGCGTCGGGTAAAGCCCGCGTAAGCGGCACAGATCAGCCGCGGCACAGATCAGCCGCGGCACGGATCAGCCGCGGCACGGATCAGCCGAGGAACCGCCGGGCCCAGGCAGGGGGCTCCGGCGGCGGGACCAGGTCCACCAGGGTCGGCGTACGGCGGCGGGGCACACAGTCGGCGACGGCCGCCCGCAGGGCCGCGACGAACTCCAGACAGGTGCCGTGACGGTCGTCCGGGGCCTTCGCCAGGGCCTTGTGCAGCACCTCGTCGGCGGCCGGCGGAATGTCCGGCCGCTCCTTGCTGAGCTCGGGCGGCGGGTCGTACTGGTGCGCCCACAGCAGTTCCAGGTGGTCCTCGCGCCGGAAGGGCGGGGCGCCCGTGAGCATCTCGTGGACCACACAGGCCAGGCTGTACTGGTCGGCCCGGCCGTCCACCGGGCGCCCGGCGATCCGCTCGGGCGCCACGTAGTCGAGGGTGCCGACGAACTCGCCCGCGGTGGTGAAACCGGTGAGCGACAGCGACTTCTTGGCCAGCCCGAAGTCGGTGAGATAGACGTGCTCGGGGTGGTCGCTGTCGACGACCTTGGCGATCAGGACGTTGCCGGGTTTGACGTCCCGGTGCACCAGGTCGCGCGCGTGGGCCGCGTCCAGGGCGGAGGCCAGCTGGGCCGCGATGCGCAGCGCGACCGGCACCGCCAACGGGCCCTCCCGGTCGATCAGGGCGCGCAGGTCCTGCCCGGAGACGTAGCACATGGCGATGTAGAGGACCCCGTCGAACTCGCCGGCCTCGAAGACGGGGACGATGTTGGGGTGGTCGATGGCGGCGGCCACCCGGGACTCCTGGGCGAAGCGGCGGCGGAAGGCGTCGTTCCTGGTGTACTCGGGGGCGAGCAGCTTGAGGGCGACCGTCCGGCCGAGGCGCAGGTCCCTGGCGCGGTAGACGACGGCCATCCCACCGCGACCGAGTTCGCGCTCCACCTTGTAGCCCGCGATCTCGGCCCCGATCAGACCGGAGGGGGTCTTGGGGGGCCAACTCACGCCTGAATTCTATCGAGCCATCCCGATATAAGCGCAATACGAAGATCCTCGTACGATCCCCTGTGATCCCCCCATGCCCGCCCCTGCGAGCACATGGCGAAGGCCCGGGCCTCCCTCACGGGACCCGGGCCTCGCCTTTCCCATGGCGTCCGTCACGCCGCCACGGGAACCTCCGGCGTCGCGCCGTTCGTCGCGGGCGCGAGTGCCAGTTCCAGGACCTGGCGGACATCGGTCACGGTGTGGACGTCGAGCTTGTCCAGCACCTCGGCCGGGACGTCGTCCAGGTCGGGCTCGTTGCGCTTGGGGATGATCACGATGGTCACCCCGGCGCGGTGGGCGGCGAGCAGCTTCTGCTTGACGCCGCCGATGGGCAGCACCCGGCCGGTCAGCGAGACCTCGCCGGTCATCGCCACGTCCGTACGGACCAGCCGCCCGGACAGCAGGGACGCGAGAGCCGTCGTCATCGTGATGCCGGCGCTCGGGCCGTCCTTCGGGACCGCGCCCGCCGGGAAGTGGATGTGCACGCCCCGGTCCTTCAAGTCGCCGACGGGCAGCTCCAGTTCGGCGCCGTGGCTGCGCAGGAAGCTCAGCGCGATCTGCGCCGACTCCTTCATCACGTCACCGAGCTGACCGGTCAGGGTCAGGCCCGCCGCGCCCGTCTCCGGGTCGGCCAGGGACGCCTCCACGAAGAGCACGTCACCGCCGGCGCCGGTGACCGCGAGACCGGTCGCCACGCCGGGGACGGACGTACGACGCTCGGCCGGGTCCTGGGCGGACTCGGGCACGTGGTGCGGGCGCCCGATCAGGTCGCGCAGGTCGGCGTCCGTCACGGTGAACGGCAGCTCCCGCTCACCCAGTTCGTGCTGGGCCGCGACCTTGCGGAGCAGGCGGGCGATGGACCGCTCCAGGGTGCGCACGCCCGCCTCCCGGGTGTACTCGCCGGCCAGCTTGCGCAGGGCGCTCTCGTCCAGAGCGACCTCGTCCGTACCGAGTCCCGCCCGCTCCAGCTGGCGCGGGAGCAGGTGGTCACGGGCGATGACGACCTTCTCGTCCTCGGTGTAGCCGTCCAGACGGACGATCTCCATACGGTCGGCGAGCGCCTCCGGGATGGCCTCCAGGACATTGGCCGTGGCCAGGAAGACCACGTCCGACAGGTCGAGTTCGACCTCCAGGTAGTGGTCCCGGAAGGTGTGGTTCTGCGCCGGGTCCAGGACTTCGAGCAGGGCCGCGGCCGGGTCGCCGCGGAAGTCGGAGCCCACCTTGTCGATCTCGTCCAGCAGGACCACCGGGTTCATCGACCCGGCCTCCTTGACCGCCCGTACGATCCGGCCGGGCAGCGCGCCGACATAGGTACGGCGGTGGCCGCGGATCTCCGCCTCGTCGCGGACGCCGCCGAGGGCGACGCGGACGAACTTGCGGCCCATGGCGTGCGCGACCGACTCACCGAGGCTGGTCTTGCCGACGCCGGGCGGGCCGACCAGGGCCAGTACGGCACCGCCGCGCCGGCCGCCGATGACGCCGAGCCCGCGGTCGCTGCGGCGCTTGCGGACCGCGAGGTACTCGGTGATGCGCTCCTTCACGTCCTGGAGGCCCGCGTGCTCGGCGTCCAGGATCGCCTTGGCGCCCTGGATGTCGTACGCGTCCTCGGTCCGCTCGTTCCAGGGCATCTCCAGGACGGTGTCCAGCCAGGTGCGGATCCAGGAGCCCTCCGGGGACTGGTCGCTGGACCGCTCCAGCTTGTCGACCTCCTTGAGCGCGGCCTCGCGGACCTTCTCCGGCAGGTCGGCGGCCTCGACGCGGGCGCGGTAGTCGTCGGACTCCTCGCCTTCCTGATCGCCGTTCAGCTCGCGCAGTTCCTTGCGGACGGCCTCCAGCTGACGACGCAGCAGGAACTCGCGCTGCTGCTTGTCGACGCCCTCCTGGACGTCCTTGGCGATGGTCTCGGCCACCTCCTGCTCGGCGAGGTGGTCGCGGAGCTGCTGCGTGGCGAGCTTGAGCCGGGCCACCGGGTCGGGGGTCTCCAGCAGTTCGACCTTCTGTTCGGTGGTGAGGAACGGCGAGTAGCCGGAGTTGTCGGCGAGCGCGGAGACGTCGTCGATGGCCTGGACGCGGTCCACGACCTGCCAGGCGCCGCGCTTCTTCAGCCAGGTGGTGGCGAGCGCCTTGTACTCCTTGACGAGGTCGGCGACCTGGCCCGGCAGCGGGTCCGGCACGCTCTCGTCGATGCGGGCGCCCTCGACCCACAGGGCCGCGCCGGGACCGGTGGTGCCGGCGCCGATGCGCACACGGCTCCGGCCGCGGATCAGAGCCCCCGGGTCACCGTCGGCCAGCCGGCCGACCTGCTCGACCGTGCCCAGCACACCGGTCTTCGCGTACGTGCCGTCGATGCGTGGCACCAGCAGCACCCTGGGCTTGCCCGGTTCCGACCGGGCGGCGGCCTGCGCGGCCTCCACCGCGGCCCGTACCTCGGCGTCGCTCAGGTCCAGCGGAACCACCATGCCGGGCAGCACGACCTCGTCGTCGAGCGGCAGCACGGGCAGGACGAGCGTGAACGCCGTGGACTCAGTAGCCATGATCTCCCCTTCGGCAGTCAAGTTGAGCTATGCCGACTCAACTGCTGGGGATGGGCTGGTGTTCCCCCTGCTTGTTCGCTCTCAGCGATCAAGTTCTCCCAAGGGGGTGCCGTGGAAGGTGCGTTCGCGGGTGCGGGTGCGTGGGCCCCTATCGGGGCGCTTCAGCCCACCGGCGCACGAAAGGCCAGCTCGCCACACCTATCGTCAGCGCGATCACGTGGCCCCAGTTCGTCATCGGATCCTCCAGGGCGATCAGGTCGCCGATGAGCTCGGCGGCCGTCACGGTGAGGAGGGGCCAGCGCAGCCAGGGGCGCAGGAGCCCCGCCAGCGAACCGATGCTGGCCGCGACGCCGAAGCTGATGCCGTAGTCGAGGCGGTGCAGTGAGGTGGGCGGGAGGTGGCCGACCAGGACGGCCAGGCCCACGGGGATCTCGGTGGCGAGTGTGGCCAGGACGTGCCCGGCGAGGAAGACACAGGCCGCACGCGCGCCGCCTATCCGCCGCTCCAGCGCGGTGAGCACCAGCACGAACGCCAGCGCGTACGGGGAGAGGACCCCGCCCGCGATCCACAGTGCGCTCGCCGGCAGCACCACCCCCGGCGTGCGCACCAGATGGGCCACGTCCGTGCTGGAGTCCTGGTAGAGCGCGTGCATCACGGCGGGGTCGGCCAGGGCCGCGACCACGGAGGTGACGGCAAGCACGGCCGTGTAGGCGAAGGTGAACGGCGTGCCGGCGGGAGTGGGCAGCAGGCGCCACGGCCGCGGGAGCGGAAACGGAAGCCGCAGCGGTGCGGTCGGGCGCGGGTCGGTGAAGGCGGGTCCGGGAGCGGGGAGCGGGGCATGCCGCTGACGTGGCATGCCGTCCAGCAGGTCCGCGATCGCGGGGACCGGGACGGCGGCGGTGCCGTCCGGCTGGGGCACGCCCGGCAGGGGCGGGGACGCGGCCGTCGCAGGGCCCGTCGCGGTCCGTTCCACGCTGTGGCACTCCTTCCGTCGCGCCCAACCCTTCGGGTTCCGGGGGCCGCTGTCTATGACCGACGCCACGCGAGACCCGATTCACAGCAACCTCCTACGTTCCGGCTGCGTCCGCGCCCCGCACCGCAAGGGTGCACATCAGTGCGACATCCCTAATTCCCGTGCAGGTCAAGGCGTGTTCAAGGAATATGGGTGCATGACTGCCGCGTACGACTCCCCCGTGGTCCTCGACCGGCGCGACGGCCCGTACGGCGAGGTGGTGCTGCGCCGGCACGGCGCGCTGTTGCAGATCATCGCCAACGGCTGCTTCCTGATGGACACCTCCGACGGGCGCTCGGAGCGGCTGCTGGTCGACGCCGCACACCGGGCGCTGGACGGGCGGCCGGAGCCGAAGGTACTGATCGGCGGGCTGGGAGTGGGATTCTCACTCGCACATGCAGCGGCGGACCCCCGGTGGGGCCGGATCACCGTCGTCGAGCGGGAACCCGCCGTCATCGACTGGCACCGGGACGGCCCGCTGGCGGAGATCTCCGCCGCAGCGCTCGGCGACCCGCGCACCGAGATCGTGCAGGACGATTTCGTGGCGTTCGTCAATGAGACATCCGACACGTTCGACGCGCTCTGCCTGGACATCGACAACGGCCCCGGCTGGACCGTCACGGACGACAACCACACGCTGTACTCACCGGCCGGACTGGCCGCCTGCGCAAGGGTGTTGAACCCCAAGGGAGTGCTCGCGGTATGGTCCGCCGAACCCTCTCCGGAATTTGAAGGAAGCTTGCGGAATGCCGGGTTCCAGCAGGTGCGTACCGAAGAGGTGCCCGTTGCCCGGGGCGTTCCGGACGCCGTGCACCTCGCCCTCCGCCCTGGATAGCGACAGGATGGTGGATCCCCGTAATGTGCTGCCCTGACGCGGATCATTCAAGCGTCAATCGCAGACATGGGATCACCCCACGGGTTCCGGAAAGCAACAAGCAGGGGCGGGCGATGGAGCAGACACACACCTCCCAGAGCGGCGCGGCGACGACCACCCCGGGCGCACAGCGCCGGGTGCTGGTCGTCGAGGACGATCCCACGATCGTCGACGCCATCGCGGCCCGGCTGCGCGCCGAGGGATTTCTCGTACAGACCGCGACGGACGGCCCGGCCGCCGTCGACACGGCCGAGGCCTGGCAGCCGGATCTGCTGATCCTCGACATCATGCTGCCGGGCTTCGACGGACTGGAGGTCTGCCGGCGGGTGCAGGCACAGCGCCCGGTGCCGGTGCTGATGCTGACCGCGCGTGACGACGAGACGGACATGCTGGTCGGTCTCGGGGTCGGCGCGGACGACTACATGACCAAGCCGTTCTCGATGCGGGAGCTGGCCGCGCGGGTGCATGTGCTGCTGCGCCGGGTGGAGCGGGCGGCACTGGCCGCGGCCACCCCGCGCTCCGGCATCCTGCGGCTCGGCGAACTGGAGATCGACCACGCACAGCGCCGGGTGCGGGTGAAGTCCGAGGACGTCCACCTCACGCCCACCGAGTTCGACCTGCTGGTGTGCCTGGCGAACACCCCGCGCGCGGTGCTCTCCCGGGAGCAGCTGCTGGCCGAGGTGTGGGACTGGGCCGACGCCTCCGGCACCCGTACGGTCGACAGCCACATCAAGGCGCTGCGCCGGAAGATCGGCGCCGAGCGGATCCGTACGGTGCACGGCGTCGGCTACGCACTGGAGACGCCGACTCCATGAGCGGTGACGGGCGGCAGGCCGCACGGAGGAGCCCCGGGGAGGATCCCTGGGGCGGCGTACGCCCGTTCTCGATCAAGACCAAGCTGGGCGCGCTGGTCGTCATCGCGGTGCTGATCACCACCGGACTGTCGATCGTCGCGGTGCACACCAAGACCGAGCTGCGCTTCATCACGGTCTTCTCGATGATCGCCACCCTGCTGATCACGCAGTTCGTGGCCCACTCGCTGACCATGCCGCTGGACGAGATGAACGCGGTGGCACGGTCGATCTCCGAGGGCGACTACACCCGCAGGGTGAGCGAGGGCCGCCGGGACGAGCTGGGCGACCTGGCCGGGACGATCAACGTCATGGCGGACGAGCTGGAGGCCCAGGACCGCCAGCGCAAAGAGCTGGTCGCGAATGTCTCCCATGAGCTGCGCACCCCCATCGCGGGCCTGCGCGCGGTGCTGGAGAACATCGTCGACGGGGTCACCGAGGCCGACCCCGAGACCATGCGGACGGCCCTGAAGCAGACCGAGCGGCTCGGCCGGCTCGTGGAGACCCTGCTCGACCTGTCCCGGCTCGACAACGGCGTCGTACCGCTGAAGATGCGGCGCTTCGAGGTGTGGCCGTACCTCTCGGGCGTGCTGAAGGAGGCCAACATGGTGGCCTCGGCGCGCGCGGGCATCGCCTCCGGCTCCGGCAGCCACACGCGCAGCGACGTCCATCTGCACCTGGACGTCTCCCCGCCGGAGCTGACCGCGCACGCGGATCCCGAGCGCATCCACCAGGTCGTCGCCAACCTGATCGACAACGCGGTCAAGCACAGCCCGCCGCACGGCCGGGTGACGGTGCGGGCGCGGCGCGGGCCGCAGCCGGAGTCGCTGGAGCTGGAGATCCTGGACGAGGGCCCCGGCATACCGCGGTCGGAGTGGCACCGGGTGTTCGAGCGGTTCAACCGGGGCGCGGTGACCCGGCCGCACGGCCCGGGCAGCGACGGCGGCACCGGACTCGGTCTGGCGATCGCCCGCTGGGCGGTGGATCTGCACGGCGGCCGGATCGGTGTGGCCGAATCCGAGCGGGGCTGCCGGATCATCGTCACTCTCCCGGGAGAGTCCTCCGTCCCAAGTTGACGTAAAGTTCGGACCGGAGACACAAGATCCACGAGCGTCCGCGCCATTGCCGTGCAGCTGGACACGTGTGATCAGGAGCAGGCCCGCGCGACCGGTCGGACGAAGGCGCGCCGGGCCGGGGCCGGTGCACCCTCTCACATGCGGAACCACGCTTGTTTCCCGCCATATCAAGCCCTGAAACAAGATTTCCGATGTGACTTACGCGACGATGACCTTGCTCGACCTGACCTTCCCGGCCATGGAGGCGTAGCCTTAATTCCCGCTGTCCATCACCTTGTGAAGCGGAAGAGGGCGGTTGCCGCCGTGTCGCCACAGTCCCCCAGTAACCAGAGCGTCTCCACCGACGACCAAGCCGGGAAGAACCCCGCTGCCGCGTTCGGTCCGAACGAGTGGCTCGTCGACGAGATCTATCAGCAGTACCTCCAGGACCCGAATTCGGTAGACCGCGCCTGGTGGGACTTCTTCGCCGATTACAAGCCGGGAGCGCCTGCCACCCCGGCTGCGGCGGGTACTGCGGCCGCGGGGGCCGCAGACACCACCACCACGGCCCCTGTGGGCCAGGCCGCGCCGGCTCCCGCAGCCCCGGCGGCCCCGAAGCCCGCCGCCGCTCCGGCGCCGGCTCCCGCAGCCCCCGCGGCGAAGGCCGCGGCCCCCGCCCCGGCCAAGCCGGCGCAGCCCGCACAGGCGCCCGCTCAGCCGAAGCCGAAGGCCGCTCCCGCCGCGGAGGCCCCCGAGGGCCCGGAGCTGATCACGCTGCGCGGCCCGGCCGCCGCCGTCGCCAAGAACATGAACGCCTCGCTGGAGCTGCCGACCGCCACCTCGGTCCGCGCGGTCCCGGTGAAGCTGCTGTTCGACAACCGGATCGTCATCAACAACCACCTCAAGCGCGCCCGGGGCGGGAAGATCTCCTTCACGCACCTGATCGGGTACGCGATGGTGCAGGCCATCAAGGCCATGCCGTCGATGAACTGGTCCTTCGGCGAGAAGGACGGCAAGCCGACCCTCGTCAAGCCGCCGCACGTCAACCTCGGCCTGGCCATCGACCTGGTGAAGCCCAACGGCGACCGCCAGCTGGTCGTCGCGGCCATCAAGAAGGCCGAGACGCTGAACTTCTTCGAGTTCTGGCAGGCCTACGAGGACATCGTCCGCCGCGCCCGTGACGGCAAGCTGACGATGGACGACTTCACCGGTGTCACGGTCTCCCTGACCAACCCGGGCGGCCTCGGCACCGTCCACTCCGTGCCGCGCCTGATGCCCGGCCAGTCCGTGATCATGGGCGTCGGCTCCATGGACTACCCGGCGGAGTTCCAGGGCACCAGCCAGGACACCCTGAACAAGCTCGGCATCTCGAAGGTCATGACGCTCACGTCGACCTACGACCACCGGGTGATCCAGGGCGCCGCCTCCGGCGAGTTCCTGCGCCAGGTCTCGAACCTGCTGCTCGGCGAGAACGGCTTCTACGACGACATCTTCGAGTCGCTGCGCATCCCCTACGAGCCGGTCCGCTGGCTGAGGGACATCGACGCCAGCCACGACGACGACGTCACCAAGGCCGCCCGCGTCTTCGAGCTGATCCACTCCTACCGGGTCCGCGGCCACGTCATGGCCGACACCGACCCGCTGGAGTACCGCCAGCGCAAGCACCCCGACCTGGACATCGTCGAGCACGGCCTCACCCTGTGGGACCTGGAGCGCGAGTTCGCCGTCGGCGGCTTCGCCGGCAAGTCGATGATGAAGCTGCGCGACATCCTCGGCGTGCTGCGCGACTCGTACTGCCGCACCACCGGCATCGAGTTCATGCACATCCAGGACCCCAAGCAGCGCAAGTGGATCCAGGACCGGGTGGAGCGCGGTCACTCCAAGCCGGAGCGCGAGGAGCAGCTGCGCATCCTGCGCCGGCTGAACGCGGCGGAGGCCTTCGAGACCTTCCTGCAGACGAAGTACGTCGGCCAGAAGCGCTTCTCCCTGGAGGGCGGCGAGTCCGTCATCCCGCTGCTCGACGCGGTCATCGACTCCGCCGCCGAGTCGCGCCTGGACGAGGTCGTCATCGGCATGGCCCACCGCGGCCGCCTGAACGTGCTGGCGAACATCGTCGGCAAGTCGTACGCGCAGATCTTCCGCGAGTTCGAGGGCAACCTCGACCCGAAGTCGATGCACGGCTCCGGCGACGTGAAGTACCACCTGGGCGCCCAGGGCACCTTCACGGGCCTGGACGGCGAGCAGATCAAGGTCTCGCTGGCCGCCAACCCGTCCCACCTGGAGACGGTCGACCCGGTGATCGAGGGCATCGCCCGCGCCAAGCAGGACATCATCAACAAGGGCGGCACGGACTTCACCGTCCTGCCGGTGGCGATCCACGGCGACGCGGCCTTCGCGGGCCAGGGCGTGGTGGCCGAGACCCTGAACATGTCGCAGCTGCGCGGCTACCGCACCGGCGGCACGGTCCACATCGTCATCAACAACCAGGTCGGCTTCACGGCCGCTCCCGAGTCCTCGCGTTCGTCGATGTACGCGACGGACGTGGCGCGGATGATCGAGGCCCCGATCTTCCACGTCAACGGCGACGACCCCGAGGCCGTCGTGCGCGTCGCGCGGCTCGCCTTCGAGTTCCGCCAGGCGTTCAACAAGGACGTGGTGATCGACCTCATCTGCTACCGCCGCCGCGGTCACAACGAGTCGGACAACCCGGCCTTCACCCAGCCGCTGATGTACGACCTGATCGACAAGAAGCGCTCGGTGCGCAAGCTGTACACCGAGTCCCTGATCGGTCGCGGCGACATCACCCTGGAAGAGGCCGAGCAGGCGCTGCAGGACTACCAGGGCCAGCTGGAGAAGGTCTTCACGGAGGTCCGCGAGGCTACGTCCCAGCCGGCCGCCGGAGTCGTCCAGGCGCCGCAGGACGGCTTCCCGGTCGCGGTGCCGACCGCGATCTCCTCGGAGGTCGTCAAGCGGATCGCCGAGTCCCAGGTCAACATCCCCGACTCCTTCCACGTGCACCCGCGTCTGCTGCCGCAGCTGCAGCGCCGGGCGACGATGGTCGAGGAGGGCACGATCGACTGGGGCATGGGCGAGACCCTGGCCATCGGCTCCCTGCTGCTGGAGGGCACCCCGGTCCGCCTGTCCGGCCAGGACTCCCAGCGCGGCACCTTCGGCCAGCGCCACGCGGTTCTCATCGACCGCCAGACGGGCGAGGAGTACACCCCGCTCCAGTACCTCGCCGAGGACCAGGCGCGCTACAACGTCTACAACTCCCTGCTGTCCGAGTACGCGGTCATGGGCTTCGAGTACGGCTACTCGCTGGCCCGCCCCGACGCGCTCGTGATGTGGGAGGCGCAGTTCGGCGACTTCGTCAACGGCGCGCAGACGGTGGTCGACGAGTACATCTCGGCGGCGGAGCAGAAGTGGGGCCAGATGAGCGGCGTCACGCTCCTGCTCCCCCACGGCTACGAGGGCCAGGGCCCGGACCACTCCTCGGCCCGTGTCGAGCGGTTCCTCCAGCTGTGCGCCCAGAACAACATGACGGTCGCGATGCCGACCCTGCCGTCGAACTACTTCCACCTCCTGCGGTGGCAGGTGCACAACCCGCACCACAAGCCGCTGGTGGTCTTCACCCCGAAGTCGATGCTGCGCCTCAAGGCCGCCGCGTCGAAGACGGAGGAGTTCACGTCGGGCCAGTTCCGCCCGGTCATCGGCGACTCGACGGTCGACCCGGCCGCGGTCCGCAAGGTCGTCTTCTGCGCCGGCAAGGTCTACTACGACCTGGAGGCCGAGCGGCAGAAGCGCGGCGTCACGGACACGGCGATCATCCGCGTCGAGCGGCTCTACCCGCTGCCGGGTGCCGAGCTGCAGGCGGAGATCAAGAAGTACCCGAACGCCGAGAAGTACCTGTGGGCCCAGGAGGAGCCGGCGAACCAGGGTGCCTGGCCGTTCATCGCGCTCAACCTGATCGACCACCTGGACCTGGCGGTCGGCGCGGACGTCCCGCACGGCGAGCGCCTGCGGCGCATCTCGCGCCCGCACTCCTCGTCTCCGGCGGTCGGCTCCGCGAAGCGGCACCAGGCCGAGCAGGAGCAGCTGGTGCGTGAGGTCTTCGAGGCGTAGGCCTCCGGCGGTTCGGCCGACGCTCAGGGCCCGGTGCCGAGTTCCTGCTCGGTGCCGGGCCCTTCGCCTGCCCCCCCTCAGCCGAGATACGGCTCGAAGTCCCAGTACGGCCTGGTGCGTTGCCGGGCGGAGAGAGTGTGGGGGTGTTGCGCGCCCAGCGTGCGGGTGAACCCCAGCAGCCCGTCCTCCTCCAGTTTTCCGGCCTCCTCGTGCTCGCGCGCGGCCCGCAGATCGGCGGCGAGCGCGATCACGCAGGACAGGGTCAGCGGATGCTCGTCGCCGAGGCTGTGCCGGGCCCGCCTCAGGGTGTCGCGGCTCAGCTCCACGGCGTCGCCGATACGGCCGTTGAAGTTGCGGGCGCTGGCCGCGTTGAGGGCGCAGCCGAGGACCCAGGGATGGTCGGGCCCGAGGGTGGCGCTGAGGCCTGCGAAGGACGCCTCGAACATGGACAGGGCCTCGGCCCGCTCACCCGACGCCTGCATCACCAGGCCCGTGTTGGCGAGCATGCCGGTGGCCACGGGGTGGGCGGGTCCGAGGAGAGCCCGGTAGCCGGACTCTGCCTCTTCGACCAGTTCCCGGGCCCGGCTCAGTTCCCCGTGTTCCCTGAGGTAGTTGCCGTAGTTGGCGAGGAACGCCAGCGTCCGGTAGTGCTCCCGGCCGTGCAGCTGTACCAGCTGCTCCAGGAGGGCGGCCATCGACGGCCCGACGTCCGGGGCGAACCCGCCCTCGCGCTGCCGGCACATGGCGAGCTGGGCACGCGCCTCCAGGGTCTGCGGGTGCTGCGGGCCGAGCACCTGGACGTGCGACCGGACCACGGGCTCCTGGCGGGCCACGGCGTCCCGGTAACGGCCCAGCAGGCGCAGGCAGTTGGTGACGGCGTTGCCCGAGTTGAGGGTGTTGATGTGCCGGGCGCGCAGGACGTTCTCCCGCCGGGCGAGCGTCTCCAGGTCGAGTTCGTACGACTCCGCGTACCGGCCCAGCAGTCTGAGGCCGACGCCGAGGTTGTGCCGGGCCGCCAGCGTCATGACCTCGTCGGGGCCGAGGAGCTGCGTGGTGCCTTCGAGCACCTCCTGCTGGAGCGTGTGCGCGTCGTCGTACCGCCCGAGGTGGCGCAGGCCGTTGGCCATGGCGCTCTTGGTGGTCAGTTCGGCGAGTTCGTTGCGCCGGGCAGCGGTCCGGAGGCGCTCCAGGACGCCCCGGTCCAGTTCGTAGGCGTCGCGGAACCTGCCGCTGGCCCGCAGGATGTAGCTCTCCTGGTTGGCGAGGTCGAGCATGGGCTGGGCCAGCGGGTCCATGGTGCGCGACCAGTGGTCCCGGATCTGCTGGGCGAGCTTGAGACCGCCGCTGTACTCGCCGCTGCGGAAGCAGTACCGCAGACAGTTCAGCACGGTCTCCTGCACCCGGGGCTGGTCACTGCCGAGCGCGCCGGAGAGTTCCAGGTGGGGCAGCAGCTCGGCGTAGCGGGGCCAGTTCCTGGAGTCGACCGGGTTGCCCGGATCGGCCTCCGCGAGCAGCGTGTGCACGGCCCTGCGGTGCACGGCGCGGCTGTCGTCGCTGGTCAGCTTGGAGACGATGTCATGGACGAGCCGGTGCATGTGGACCGACTCCTGGTGCGGGCCCATGTCGGCGCCGACGGGGCCGCGGGTCTCGCGGGTCAGCACCGAGTAGTTGACCAGGGTGTCCAGGGCCCGGGTCCAGGCGGGCAGGTCGGTGGCCATCCAGCGCAGTTCCTCGGGCAGGTCGGCCTGCGGGTAGGCGCGGATCAGGCCGAGCGGGATGCGTCCCGGCGCGAAGGACGTGCACAGGCCGAGGATGTCGATGGCCTGCGGCTGGGCGCGGCGGAGCCGGTTGAGCAGTATCGACCAGGAGGTCATGGACGACTGCGGGAAGCCGTCCCCGGTGACCGGCTCGTCGACCGTGGAGAGCCTGCGCTCGCGCACCATCCGCAGGTACTCGGGCACCTCCATGCGGGACTCGCCGAGCCAGGAGGCGGCCTGGACGATGGGCAGCGGGACGTCACCGAACTCGGCGGCGACCTCGTCCGCCTCGGCCGCCGTGATGTGCGGGGCGCGGCGCATCAGATAGCCGGTGGACTCCGGCCGCAGGAAGGCGGTGACCTCCAGGATGTCGGTGTGCTCGCTCCAGCCGCGGTTGCGGGAGGTGATCAGCACGTGTCCGGGCCCCTGTGGAAGGAGCGTGTTGATGCCCTCGGTGTCGTCCCAGCCGTCGAAGATCAGCAGCCAGTTGGCGTGCGGCTCGCCCCGGCGCAGCGCGTCGCGCACGGCACGGATGCGCTCGCCGGGCTCGCTGCCGATCCCGAGCCCCAGTTCCACGGCGAGTTCGCCGAACCGGTCGCGCTGGATGTTGCGGTCGTCGGAGTTGACCCACCACACCACGTCGTAGTCGGGGCTGAACCGGTGAGCGTACTCGGCGGCCAGCTGGGTCTTGCCGATGCCGGACATGCCGAGCAGGGTGCAGGCGGCGGCGCCGCGTTCGGCGTCGGCGAGCCGCTGGTGCAGCTCGGCCAGCAGGTCGTCGCGGCCGGTGAAGCGCGGGTTGCGGCGCGGGACCTCGCCCCAGATCTCGCAGCGGGTGTCGGGGTAGCGGATTCGCGTGGTCGGGGCCCTGGGCGTGCGGCGGCGCTCCAGGCCCAGCCGGCCCAGCAGCCGTTCCTCGGCGCCTTCCTCGCCCATTCCCCACAGGCTGGCCGGTTCCAGGACCGCGGTGGCGGGCAGCAGGGGCCGGTTGGTGAGGTTGACCGCGGTGAAGCGGTCGGCGTGGGCGGCGACGAAGCCGCGCAGGGCGTCGTTCCACTCCCCGGCGGGGCGCGGGCCGAGTTCGAAGAACCAGTCGTCCAGGACGAGCAGTACCCGTCCGGAGGACAGCAGCAGGTCACCCAGCGAGTCCTCGAGCGGCACCTCGCGGGGCGGGTCCCAGCGCTGGAGGGTGACCCGGTGGCCGTGGCGCTCCAGGATCTGCGCGATCCAGGCCGCCCATGAGCGGTGATAGCCCGGGAAGACCACGAGGAAGTGCTCGGTCGCCCCCGTATCGCCCCCACCCGTCCTGCGCTGTTCCGCCATGCGCCAACTCCCTGTTCCACGTCCGCCGCCGCCGTACCTCGTCCGCGGCCCTTCCACCGGCCACCCACCAGATGTGACCGATCACGCACACAGTGTCACTCATGCCCCTGGCTCGCCACGCCGAGCCGGGCGTGGGATCTGGCCATCGCCCGGACGAACTGCCCACCCGCAAAAGTCAGTTCATCGGATTCAAGGAGAATCGACAAGGCTTGGCCGACGTGTGCGCGGTGTTGGTCGAACTGCTCGGCGGCCCGCCGCCGCCAGGCCCGTCCGGCCGTCGCCCCGCTCCTCGCCCGCCACCACAGGTCGCTCAGCGCCAGATGGGCGTATGCCCCGTGCAGGACGCCCGCCACGGGCCGCGGATCGGCGCGCCAGCCCACCCGGTGCACGGCGGCTCCACCCGGGCGGCACAGCGGAACCAGTTCGTGCAGGGCCGCCAGCTTGGTGTGGTGCGCCTCGTGGACCAGGGACTCCGCCAGGTCAGCACCGCTCGCCGGGAGCTGGGAGAGCACGGCGCCCGGCGCGGTCTGCAGGGTGGCGCTCATGGCGGGGCCGCCGCGCCGGGGCGAGGCCAGGGGCACCACGGCCCGCAGCACCGCACGGATCTCGGCGACACGCTCGGGATCCGTCGTCCGGAGCAGCGCGTGGGCCTCCCGCCACCGCCGGGCCCACACCGCCTGGGCGGAGCTCGGCCGCACGGCCGGGGGCAGCGCCCCGGGGCCGATGCCCCCGGGCGGCACCCGCTGGGGGTGCAGATCGTCGAATACGACGGCCCCGCCCGGGAGCGTGCCGAGGGCCGACCAGCCGCGCCGGGCCGGCCGCCGCGGCCCGGCCCACCGCACCGCGGGGGCGTACAGGGGTACGACGTTCTCGCGGCCGGGGCCGTCCGGGAGCCGGACGCTGCCGCTGCGGCCGTCCAGGTGTGCGCGGCCCGCCGCCGGGTCGAGGACGCCGAGTCCGGGCAGCACGAGGAAGCCGGCGGCGGGCGGGACCGTCACCGCGATCCGGTGGCCCGCGCGGACGGCCGCGGCGGCGGCCAGGCCCCGGAACTGCGCGAGCTGTCCGTGGAAGGCGGGGCCGTCGGGCGCGCCGAGGGTCTCGGCCAGCCAGGCACCGGTCATCGGGTAGTCGACGACCTCACGGACCGCTCGGGCGTCGGTGCGCTCGGCCTCTTCCAGCAGGGCCCAGTCCGCCTCGAAGTCCCGGCGGGCCGGACCGCCGCCGCGCTCAACTCGGACGGCGAGCGATTTGAGCAGGAGCAGGCGTCGGGCGTGCAGCCCTTCTGCGAGCGCGGCCAGGGCGGCCGGGCGGGGCCGGGTTCCGGCGAGTTCCGCGAACGCGTCGCGTGGCACGGACACCAGGGTCATCCCGGCCGTTCCTCACCCCGTACCAGCTCCGTACGGGTGGCTGGAAACGACCGGCCGGGCGGTCCCGGTTCGACGGGGCTGTAGTCCCCACCGGTGTACCAGACCTCACCACACCGCTGGGCCGACGCCAGGACCTCGTCGACCAGCGCCGTGAGCCCCGGATCGTCCATGGCGCGCAGAGTGCGCAGGTCCACACCGGTCAGGTCGGGCAGAAACACGGACCGACCGGCTTCCTCGCCCGGGCCGACCCCCTCCTTCGTCTGCTCCGCCACGCTCGGCTCCTCCCTGCCCACGTCCGCCCCGCACGGCCGTCATGGCTGCCCAGTTCTTCCCGACAGGCCGGAGGCAGAAACCCTGGACGGCTCAACTCCGGTCAGCATCGGCCGGGTTGGCCCACTCCTGGGTCCAGGGCCACCAGGGCGGAGCCATCCGGTGCCACCGCTCCTCCGGCGTCCACCGCGCCTCGTCGAGTCCCGTCAGCTGCTCCTGCGCCGTGCGGGTCAGCTCGACGTCGGACCAGTCGACCTCCCGCAGCGCGCCGACGAGCCGCTGCCACTGGTCCCGGGCCGCCCGGAACGCGCCGCGCGCCGCTCCCGGGCGTCCCATCAGGGCGAGCACCGCCCCGCTGCCGTGCCGGGCACGGGCCGCCGTCAGCGAGCCCGGATCGCCACCGTGGGCCGCGTGTGCCTCCCGTTCGGCGTTCTCGTACGCCTGGAGCGCGTCCATCAGCACGGGCGCCCCCGCGTGATGCCAGCCCTCCAGCCGTACCCGCCCCAACTGGAGCCACGCCTCGGCGCGTACGGCCGCGTCGGCCGCCGCGCGCACCGCCTGGCCGAGCAGATGCCGGCTCTCGAACAGGTCGGGCAGGAAGCCCAGGTGCCGGAACCGCTGGGCGAGCGCGCTGCCGACCAGGCCCTGGAGCCGGCCCCGTTGCGCGGAGCGCACCGGCAGGGCCTGCAGCGCCTCGCGGAGCACATACTCGGCCCGGTCGACGATGCCGGCGCCGTCCCGTGCCGAGGCCCGCCGGAGCAGCGACTCGCCCCAGGCGGTGAGGAGTTCGCAGCGCCGGGTGCTGTCGGCCGGGGCGAGCAGCGCGGCCCGCTCGTAGGCCGCGTCGGCCTCGCGCGCCTCCCCCGCCTCGTCGTGGAACGCGGCCAGGGCGGCGAGGCAGGGCAGCAGCAGCGCGGGATCCTCACCGGCCGCCCGCTCGGCCCGCTCCAGCACCCGGCGCGTCTCCGCCTCGTCGGCCCCGGTGGCCCGCAGCGCCCGCGCGAGATCGAGCAGCGCCGGGGCCCGTACGGCGTCAGCGGCCTCTTCGAGGTCCAACAGCGCACAGCCTTCCCTGAGTTCGGGCACGGCGGCACCGGCGCGCCGCAACGTGAGCAGCAGCCGGCCGCGCAACAGCAGCCGGGCCCGGTGCGCACCGACGGCCCAGGGGACGTCCTCGGTGTCGACGGCACCCTCACCCGTCCCGTCGGACCCGTCCTGTCGCAGACGCACCCAGGCGCGCGCCGCCTCCGCCGGCCCCGGCCACGGCGCACGGTCCGGGTCGAGCACCTCCAGCGCCGCCACGAGCAGCTCGTCCTGCGCCACCAGCTGCCACAACTCCCGCCGCGATGAGGCCAGTTCGAGGGCCGTCTCGGCGCGCTCGCGGCTGTCGGCGACGGCCGTCCCGTACGCGGCGGCGAGCTCGGTGACCGCCTCGCGGAGCAGTTCCTCGCGGCGGCCCGCGGCGCGTGCGGCCGCCGTGCCCGCCTCCGCGCGCAGCACGCGGCCGAGCAGCAGCCGGGCCCGTGCGGCAGTGCCTGGCACCAGCGCCGGACCTGTCACCGCCGTACGGGCGAGGTCGCGGGCCTGCCGCAGCGTCTCCGGATCGCCGCGGCGCCGCCACTCCTCGAACAGCCGACCGCCCTCGGTGAGCGGATCGCGAGCGGGGTGCTCGGGCTGGTAGAAGCGCAGCACCCGGGCGGGCACCCGGGCGAACAGCTCGGCCTCGACGCTGCCGCCCTCGTCCCACGCCCCGGTCCCCTCGGGCAGCGGCCCGGCGCCGCCGTCCGGGTCGTGGTCGGTGAGCCGCACGGCCGCGAGCGCGGCGAAGTTGCGGGTGCCCCGGCCGAAGTGCCGCTCCACATAGGCCGAGCAGTGTTTGAGGACGAGTCCGGCGGTGTCCTGGTCCAGGGAGGACAGCAGCAGGTCCTGGACCCGGGGCGGATAGGCGAAGCAGGGCTGGTCGGCGGTGCCCGGGAGCTGGGTCAGCAGTCCGCCGAGCAGCACCTCGGCCAGCTCCATGGGCCCGGTGTCGGGCAGCATGGCCCGCTGCACGAGCTGCATCACGGGCAGGGTGAGCGGGGCCGCGGCGAGGTAGACCGCGAGGCGCAGCGCACCGGGCGAGGCCCCGGCGCGGAAGGCCCGCAGCAGGTCGTCGTCGCTCGGCGGGCCGGCGCCGACGGACGGGGGCGGCGGGACCGTACCGGGGCCGGTGAGCGCGGCCCAGGCGCGCTCGCGGGTGGGCCCGGTGCCCGCGAGCAGCCGGGCGAAGGCGCCGAAGGCGTCCGGGGTGGGGGTGAGCACCGGCACCGGCCGGGCGTCGGCGGCCGGTTCCTCCCACGGTTCGTCGTCGGGGAGGAAATCCAGGCGTCCGCCGGTCTCGCCGCCGCGCACCAGCAGTCCGGGCTCGGCGGGCAGCGCGGTACGGCCCCACAGGCGCGGCGGCAGCGGCTGGACGACGGCGAGCGGGGCGCTGCGCGGCCACTGGTGCAGCAGCCGCTGGGCGCTGCCGTTCTGCCAGAGCGGGCCCACACAGTCGCTGATGACGAAGGTGACCCGGCGGCCGGTGGGGTCGTGCAGCTCGTCGGCGGGGCGTAACCGGGTGCGCCGGCCGGGGCCTGCGGTCGTCCCCACGAGGGGGACACCCGCATCCCCCAGGTACAGCTGATGGACCCGCACGGAGGCGAACGCTCCGGACTGCTGGCAGGCCTGGCGCAGTTCCTCGACCATCCGGCCCCACACGGCCATCGCGGGGCCGGTGTCCATGAGGAGCTGGACGTCACAGCGCCGGCGGCGGCCGGGCCGGGTGACGGGCAGCAGGATGCCGCCGGCGGCGGCCCGGTCGGCGGTGGCCTCCTCGTCGATCCGCTCGTCCTCGGGGCGGGCGGAGGCGGTCCGGTAGCGGCCGAGGGCGCGCAGGGCCCGCTCCAGGCCGAGCAGTCCGGGCAGCGCGCCGGCGGCGGGGGCGCGGACGGGGAACGCGGCCGGGGCGCCCTCGGGCTGCGCACGCGCGGGACCGGAGCCCGGCGTGCGCATGTGCAGCGGCACGGGGGCGGTGGAGTGCTCCGGGCGGGACGGACGCGGGCCGGTGCCGGGATCCGGCGGAGCGTCCGGGGTGTCCTGCGTGGCCGGTGCCGGCGTGCCGTCCCGGAGGGGTGGGCCGGGCTCGGCAGGGGACGGCCCGGGGCCGTGGCGCGCCGGGCCCGCGCCGAGCCGCCCGGCCAGCCAGAGCGCGTCCGCCACGTCCTCGGCGGTCGGGTCGAGCCCGCCCTGGCGCAGCTTGCCGATCAGCTCGTCCAGACCCATGCCGGGCATCCGGCCATCACCTCGTACGGTCGAGCGGCTGCATGAGCATCTCGGCGATGCGCTCCCGGGTGAGGCTCTGTGCGCGCGGGTCGTGCCGGGTGAGGAAGAGGGCGTTGAGCAACTGGTCCGCGGCGAGCACTTCGCCCGGCTCGCGCTCCAGGAACCGCCGGATCAGCTCGCCGCCCGCGGCGACGCCCTCCGGACCGAGATGTGCCTCGACCATGGCGGTCAGCTGCTCCTCGCCGGGCGCCTCCAGCTCCAGCTGGATGCAGCGGCGCAGCAGCGGGGCGGGGAAGTCTCGTTCGCCGTTGGAGGTCAGGACGATCACCGGGAAGGCGGTGCAGGCGACGCGTCCGCCGTGCACGGCCACCCGGTCGCCGTCGTGGTCGAGCACCTCGACCACGGGCTCGCGGTCGGCCAGCCGCTCCAGCTCCGGGATCGCGAACTCCCCCTCCTCCAGGGTGTTCAGCAGGTCGTTGGGCAGGTCGAGGTCGCTCTTGTCGAGCTCGTCGATCAGCAGCACGCGCGGCTCGTCGGCGGGCAGCAGCGCGGTGCCGAGCGGCCCGAGCCGGATGTACGACCCGATCCCGGAGGGGCTCGCCGCGTCCTGGCCGCCGCCCCGGGCCCGCTCCAGCTGGACGTCCTGCAGGCGGCCTATCGCGTCGTAGCGGTACAGGCCGTCCTGGAGGGACGTACGGCTGACGATCGGCCAGCGCAGCACCCTGCCGAGGCCCAGTTCGTGCGCGATCGCGTAGGCCAGGGTGGACTTGCCGGTGCCCGGGTTGCCGGTCACCAGCAGGGGCCGGCGCAGATACAGGGCCGCGTTGACGGCGTCGACCTCGGCGGGCCGGGGCGCGTAGCTCTCCACCAGCCGGCGGCGGACCCCGAGCCGGCGGGCGCTGCTCGGGTCCTCCGGGCCCGCCGCCCCGTTCTCCCGGGACGCCGCGAAGTCACGCCAGGGCGGCGGCGCCGGCAACCGCCGTACGCCGTCGTGCGGCTGACCCACTCCGCGGTAGATCCGCCAGTCGTTCACCTTGGGCTCCTCCCGGCTCTGGTGATCATGAAGCGGGTCCCGGTCGTCCGGCCTATGAGGCTACCGCCAGCGGGCCGTGGCTGCCGAGGTTCGGGGCGCCCGGCGTTCACTTCCGGCCGGACGAACGGCCTTGTGGATCAAGCAGGTTGACGGCGTGTCCGCGGGCCGGCGGCGGGTCCGCGCGCGGCCGGGTCAGCCGTCGGGCGCGGCCTGCGGCGGCGGCCGCATCGCCTCCGCGCCGAACGGCGGCCGGTCCGGCGGGTCGAAGAGTACGGCGACCTTCCCGCACAGCCCGTGCCCGCGGGCGGTGTCCGCGTCGGCGAGCCTGATGCGCAGGTCACGCACCGGACCGTGCAGCCCGCCCGCGTGCCGGGCCGCCTTCAGCAGGTCGGCGGCCTGCCGGTGGAAGGCCCCGCACTCCTCGTGGTCGTGCCGGTCGCGGCGCCACAGCACCACCGAGTGCCCGGCCCGCAGCGCGTCGTTCATCGCGGCCAGCCCCTCTCCGCTGCCCACGGGCCCGCAGTACACCGGTACGCACCCGTCGGCCATCCCGGTCAGGGCGCCGTAGTACGCGAAGCGGCCGCCGGGGCGGGCGCCGGGCGGATGCCCCTCGGCCGCCGGCCGTCCGTGCAGCGTCTCGCCCGTGAGCGGCCCCTTCCGCACGCCGCTCCAGCGCCGGCGCCACTCCGGGGAGGGCGCCAGGGCGGTGCGGCGCACGTCCCGGACGACGACGGTCCGCCGCATCCCGAGCGGCATGGCCCGCTCGTCCACGAACTCGTCCTCGGCGTCCTCGTCGCCCATGGGCCCCTCCCCGCCGGGCGGTTCGGACAGCAGCTGCCACTCGTCCACCGGCAGGTCGAACAGCCTGCGGGGCAGGAACACCTCGATGGCGGCCAGATGCTCGCCGTGATCACCCTGGCTCAGCGCCCGGGCCAGCGGCTCGCGCAGCGCCCGCACCAGCTCGTCGGCGGGCACGCCCCGGTCGTCGGCGGCGACCGGGGTGACGTCCTGACCGTCGTAGATCAGCTGCACGCTCCACGGATACCGGCCGTCGTACATGGGCGCGCCGACCTTGACCAGGACGTCGGTCCGGGCGTCGGGCGGTACGGCGGACCACTCGGCGGCCTCGCCGCCCGTGCTCCCTTCCTCGCCGACACAGGGGGCAGCCGATGGGCTCTGACGGCTGTCGATGCCCTCCAGCAGGGCGCGGATGGCCTCGCCGACCGCCCAGTGCCGGTGCCCGGCGGCCTGACCGGCGATCCAGGAGGTGAAGGCGCCGAGCCGGGCGGGGTCCATCTCGTCGGCGCGCTCCCATGCCGTCCTGCGGGCGACCTTCGCCGCGTAGAGCAGCACGGCGTCCAGATCGACCAGCGTGCCGCCGCCGCCCGGCTGCAGGGTGCGCAGCCCGGACAGCAGCCCGGCGCCCTCGCGCCAGGTCCGCGCGTTGCGCAGCACCAGCGAGAGCAGGCGCTCGCCGCGCACCTGTTCCTTCACGTCCTCCACGAGGTGGACCACCTCGCCCGCGCCGGCCGGCGGCGGCAGGTGCGCGAGGTGGCCGTACAGCCGGGTGCGCAGTTCGGCGCCGATCCCGGTGACCGAGGGCGCGTGCCCGGGCAGTTCGGCCTGGAATGAGGTCCAGTCGGGGTGCGCCGGGAAGGGTGAGGAGAGGGAAGCGTCTTCGAGGCGGCGCAGATGGTGCAGGTCGTGTGCGCGCAGCACCTCGCGCACCGTGCGGCCGCCGTCCCTCAGGTCGAGCAGTTCGGACAGCGCGGTGACCGGGACGGCGACGCCGTCCTCCGTCCGCCGTCCCTTGATCACGCCGATGACCGAGCCGTGCCGCAGATCGAGCACCGGGCCGCCGGACAGCCCGCCGACCGGCAGGCTCCCGGCGAGCAGCAGGGCACGCGCGTCGGCGCCGGCGAGTTCTCCGTCGCCGTGCCGGATGCCCAGTTCGCCGGTCTGCACGGACCAGCCGTAGAGGCCGACGGGGGTGCGGGGGCCGGCCTCCCGGTCGGCCAGCCACAGACAGGGCACGTCGTCGGCGCCGGTCACCTGGACGAGCGCGAGGTCGGGGAACGACCACCGGTCACGCACTGCCTGCGCGGCCTCGGGACGGGGGGCGAGGAGCCGGGCGGTGCCGGTGCCGGTGCGTTCCGTCCAGCCGTCGGCAAAGGTGCGCTCCAGCCAGGTCACGCTCATGGCGCTCTCCCCTCGGCACACCTCGGCTCCCCCCTTCCCCACGACATGGGCGCAGGTCAACAGCCAGCCCGGGGCGATGAAGAAGCCCGATCCCCAGTACGGGTCACGGTCCGTTGCATACCCGTCACCCGGTGCGCCGATGCGTGCGAGGGAGGGGCGCACCATCTCGGCGAAGGCGCTCATACGGCGCCGGAGGCCGGGGACCGCGGCGCTACGACCGTGCCGCCGGGCTGTGCGGGATCCGCGCCGTCGGCCGCGGTGGCCGGTTCGGTCCAGGTCAGGGACACGGTCAGGGACGACTTGCCGCCGCCCTCCGCGATCGCGCTCACGATCTTGCCCGCCTGCGCCGTCAGTTCGATGCCGAAGCTGACGGAGACCTCGACGGGGGCCGGTGCGTCCAGACCGGCGCGCAGGGAGCGCACGACTCCGCCGACCGTGCCGGCGAGACCTCCCGCCATGTCGATGACGCGATCTCCGAGAGAGGTGTCCTGGTATCCCTCGCCGTAACCGCCCTCGTCTCCGTCCCTCTCCCCGATCCTGGCCCAGACGACGGTCCCGTCGTCCAGCCGTATCCGCTCGACTCCGCCAGCCATGACGCCCCCGTTCGCTGATGGGAGAAGAAGGCTAACTCCCGGGAAAGGGGAGGGGGGAGGGGGAGGACCTGCTCCTACGCCACGGGCTCCAGGGGGGCTACTCGTCGTCCTCGTCGTCGAGCCGGGCGAGCCAGGTGGCCAGCCGCTCTACGGGCACCTCGAAGTCGGGGTTGAGATCCACGAACGTGCGCAGCTGCTCGGCCAGCCACTCAAAGGTGACCTCTTCCTCGCCGCGCCGCTTCTCCAACTCCTCGATACCGCGGTCGGTGAAGTACATGGGGTGCGTCTCCTGCGTGAACATCAATGCCGGTGGTGGCTACAGAGACAGCGTATGCAACGTTCGGGGGTGCGCGGCGCGGGGTTCGTGCGGGGGCGGGACCACCGCCGCAGCCCGCGTGGCTGCGGGCAGTCGTGCCGCTGGGGCGGTGCCCACCCACCGCGTCGTTCGAGACCGTACGCGACTGCGGGCCGTCCGCTGGCCGGCCGCGCAGTGCGCCGCCGCAGCCTGCACGGCTGCGGGCAGTCGTGCCGCTGGGGCGGCACGGGTGGGCGCAGCGGCACCCGTCGGCGCGGGCGAGCGAAACGCCCCGTTGGCGGGCGGCCGGCACCGGGCGCCCCGCGAACCCCGCCCAGCCCCAGCTCAGGGCACCTCAGAGGCAGGCCCAGCGGCAGCGCACCCGCGCCACGCCCCGGCGCACGCAGTCATCCGCGCCCGCGCACGCCCTCGTACGCCATCCCCAGCGCCCCGTGCGCCAGCAGCAGTACCCCCGCCGCCACCCATCCGCCTCGCCGTCGCCAGATCCCCCACGCGGTCACCGGCACCCCCGCCCCCACCTGCACCAGCCCGAGCCATCGAGCCCGCGGATCCCCCGACCCCGGCACCCACACCCCGAGCCCCCTGGCGCCGCCCACCGGCTCCCCCGCCGCGGACTCCACCGGTACCGCCTCACGCCACCCGGCCCCCTCGATCCACCGCACCCCACCGGGCACCTGCGCCGCGACCTCCAGCAGCCGATCGGCGCCCTCCCCGGGCACAAGACCGGCCGGCAACGCGACACCCGCGCGGGTGAGGACCGCGATCAGCCCCCGCATCCGTGCCGGCCCGTCCGCGTCGGAGTCCACCGCGGTCAGTCCGTCGAGGGCCTGCACGTCCAGCACCGGATCCAGCCCCAGCCGAGCCGCGAAGGTGCGCATCGCCTCGCCCTCACCCGCCGGTGTGCCGTTGGCCAGCCAGACGTATCCGACGGGGCGGCGGAAGCCGGACGCGAGGGTGTAACCGGCGCGGTCGGCGTCCCACCACAGCGCGAGCACGGGCCAGGACGACCCGACGGCGAGCGCGACGGCCCAGCCGGTGAGCACCCGGTCCACCGGTTCACCTCGGGTACCGCCTCCCCGCCACGGACTCCCCTCAGGCACCAGCACCGTCCAGCGATCGCCCGCGCGCGTGAGCGCCATCCGCTCGCGCAGCAACGGGGCGAGAAGGGCGACGGACTCCGGCTCGGCCCGGCACAGCAGCAGGGCCCCGGTGGCGGAGGCGGCCCGGTGTCCGCCCTGGAACGCGTCCGTCGGCATGGCAGACACGCTAGGCAGTTCGCCCATGTCGCGCCCGATATGAGGCGTACGCACTCACACGAAAGGGTGCCTTGACTTCACGGCACCACGATATATCGTGTTTCCTGGAGAACGCGATATGGCGTGTCGCCCCGTGTCCGGCCTAGGAGGTCTCCCATGTCCGTGTGGTCCGTCAACGAGCCCCAGAAGCTGACCTTCGACACTCGCGTGAGCGACCTCCAGGTCCGCATCGTCAACGGAACGGTGAACGTGGTGGGCACGGACGAGGGTTCCGCCCGCCTCGAGATCTCGGAGATCGAAGGCCCACCCCTGGTGGTCACCCAGCAGGGCGACACCCTCACGGTTGCCTACGAGGACCTGCCCTGGAAGGGCTTCCTCAAGTGGCTCGACCGCAAGGGCTGGCGGCGCAGCGCGGTCGTCTCCCTGGCGGTCCCCGCCGACACCCGCGTGGAGGTGGGCGTGGTCGGCGCCGGCGCGGTCGTCTCCGGCGTCCGCGGCCCGGCAGTGGTCAAGGGAGTGACCGGCGACACGACCCTGGTCGGCCTCTCGGGCCCGGTCCGCGCGGACACCGTGTCGGGAAACCTGGAAGCCCAGGCGGTCACCGGCGACCTCCGGTTCAAATCGGTCTCGGGAGACCTGACGGTGGTCTCGGGCTCCGGCCGCTCCGTCCGCGCCGACTCGGTCAGCGGCTCCATGATCGTCGACCTGGACCCGGACGGCCCGACGGAGGTCAACCTCACCACCGTCTCCGGCGAGATCGCCATCCGCCTGCCCCACCCGGCGGACGCCGAGGTGGAGGCCAACACCGCGAGCGGCACAATCTCCAACGCCTTCGACGGACTGCGGGTGCACGGCCAGTGGGGCGCCCACAAGATCACCGGCCGCCTCGGTGCGGGCACGGGCAGGCTGCGGGCCACCACGGTCTCCGGCTCGATCGCCCTGCTGCGCCGCCCGCCGCACGAGGAGGACGAGACGGACACCCCGTGGGAGGCCACCCGGCTCGCAGAACCCTCCGGCTCCTCCGGCTCCTACGCGGCCCCACGGGACCCCGGCACCGCCCCCGCCGCAGGCGGCCCGGCCACCGCGCGGGACAATTCCCTCTCCGGCCGGGGCGCCGACGCCTCCGACGGCACCGACGCCCCGGCCGACGGCACGACCGACAAGAAGGTGCTCTGACATGCCCCCCGTCTTCGCCCACGGGCGCCTCCGCCTGTATCTGCTCAAGCTGCTCGACGAGGCCCCGCGCCACGGCTATGAGGTGATCAGGCTCCTGGAGGAGCGCTTCCAGGGTCTGTACGCCCCTTCGGCGGGCACGGTCTACCCCCGGCTGGCCAAGCTGGAGGCCGAGGGCCTGGTCAGGCACACCACCGAGGGCGGCCGCAAGGTGTACGCCATCACGGACGCGGGCCGCGCCGAACTGGCTGGCCGTAGCGGCGAGTTGGCCGATCTGGAGCTGGAGATCCGCGAGTCGGTCGCCGAACTGGCCGCCGAGATACAGGCCGACGTGCGCGGCGCGGCCGGCGATCTGCGCCGCGAGATGCGCGCCGCCGCCTCCGAGGCCCGCCGGGGCGCGAAGGCCGGCGCGAGCCCGGGCCCCTTCGGGGAGTACGGCGATCTGGGCGACAAGGAGGCGTGGAAGGCCGCTAAGGAGGAGATGCGCCGGGCCAAGCAGGAGTGGAAGGAGCAGGCGCGCCGCGCCAAGGACGAGAGCCGCCGGGCCCGCGAGGAGGCCCAGCGGGCCCGCCACCAGGCGCAGGAGGCGCAGGCGCGGGCGCGGGCCCAGGCGCAGGAGGAGGTGCAGCGCATCGCCCGCCGGGTCCAGGACCGCGTCCAGGACCACTTCGCCCAGGGCGACTGGCCGACGGGCGTCCGCGAGGGCCTGTCCGAATTGACCAGGGAGCTGGGAGACTTCGGCAAGTACTGGGGCTCCCCCCGCACCCCCGGGGGACCGGCGCCGAAGCCCACCCCCACACCGGCGGACACGCACTACGTCTCTGCGGAGGAGGACTTCCCGGCCGAGTACGAACCCACCTGGGCCCACGAGGACTCCACCGGCGAACCGGCCCGCGACCTGGACCGACTCCTGGACCGCTTCCGCGACGACATCCGCGACGCGGCCCGCGACCACGGAGTCACCCCCACCCAGCTCCGGGAGGCCCGCCGCCATCTGTCCACGGCGGCGGCCCACATCGGTGCGCTCCTGCGGACTCCGAAGGCCTGACGGGGCGGGAGCGGGTCGGCACCCGGCGGCCCCGTCGAGCCGATACCCCTCAGAGGCCGGCGCCTTTGCCGGCCTGCGCCTCGACGAACCGGTGCCGCAGCAGGCCGATGCCTCAGCCGGCCTGCGCCTCGCCGGCTCCGTACAGCACCCGAGTCACGGACGCGTGCGTCACCCCGTGGTCCGCCAGCACCTCGCCCACCACTCCGGGCAGGACGGTCAGCGCGAGCAGAAGGTGCTCGTCCCCGATGTGCCGGTCGCGGTGTCCGACGGCGACCCGCAGCGACCTCTCCAGGACGGTCCTGGCGCCCCGGCCGAAGCCCGGCCGCCGCCCGGGCCGGCGGCGGTCCTCCGGGTCGCCGGACATCGCCCCGACACCGTGCACCTCCTCGACCCGGGCGACGATCTCCGACACATCGATCCCGAGCCCCGCCAGCGCGTCCGAGTCGGCCCGGGACAGCCCGCCGCGCCGCCGCGCCTCGTCCAGCGCCTGCCGTACGGACGCCTTGCGCTCCCCGAGCCCCAGTGCGGCCAGCGCGAAGGAGGCCCGGCTGCCGTCCCGGTCGAGAAGGGCGAGCAGCAGATGCCCGGCACCGACGGTCTCTTCACCCGAGCGTTCACAGTGGACGAACGCTCCCTTCACGACCTCACGGGCGTCCTTGGTGAAGCGTTCGAACATCATTGCCTCCCGTACTTCTTGTGCACGGCCTGCCTGCTGACTCCGAGCTCCGCCGCGATCTCCTGCCACGACCAGCCCTGATTGCGCGCACTGCGCACCTGTACCGCCTCCAGCTGCTCCAGCAGCCTGCGCAGCGCGGCCACGGCCCGCAGTCCGACCCGCGGATCACGGTCGCCGGCGCGCTCGGCGAGATCGGTTGCCTCGGTCATGATGTCAACCTACGTTGACAAGCGGCCCCATGTCAACCTAAGTTGACATCGCGGCATGGGAAAGGGCGGGCCCGGACACCCGGACCCGCCCGACGACCACCTTCCCGAAGGACCTCAGGAGTTGGTCAGCACGATCTTCCCGAAGTGCTCCCCCGACGCGAGCCGCTCGAAGCCCTCGCGGGCGCGGTCCAGCGGCAGTTCCTCGTCGATGACGGGCCGCACCCCGGTAGCGGCGCAGAAGGAGAGCAGGTCCTCCAGCTCCTCCTTGGTGCCCATGGTGGAGCCGACGACCTTCAGCTCCAGAAAGAAGATCCGGGTCAGCTCGGCGTGCGAGGGCCGGTCCCCGCTGGTGGCACCGGAGATGACGATCGTGCCGCCGGGCCGCAGCGACTTCACCGAGTGGGACCAGGTGGCGGCGCCCACGGTCTCGATCACGGCGTCCACCCGCTGCGGCAGCCGGGCCCCCGGCTCCACCGCCTCCACGGCCCCCAGCTCCACCGCCCGCTTCCGCTTGGCCTCGTCCCGGCTGGTGGCGAAGACGCGCAGCCCCGCCGCCTTGCCGAGCACGATCGCGGCCGTGGCGACACCGCCGCCCGCACCCTGCACGAGGACCGAGTCGCCGGGCCGTACTCCGGCGTTGGTGAACAGCATCCGGTACGCCGTCAGCCAGGCCGTCGGCAGACAGGCCGCCTCGGCGAAGGACAGCTCCTTGGGCTTGGGCAGCACGTTCCAGGTCGGCACGGCGACCTGCTCGGCGAAGGTGCCCTGGTAACGCTCGGTGAGGATGGAGCGCGGCTCGTCGGGGCCGACTCCGTAACCGGTCTGGCCGATGACGGAGTGCAGGACGACCTCGTTGCCGTCCTCGTCGACACCGGCGGCGTCACAGCCGAGGATCATCGGCAGCCGGTCCTCCGGGAGACCGACGCCCCGCAGGGACCAGAGGTCGTGGTGGTTGAGGGAGGCGGCACGCACCATGACGGTGCTCCAGCCGGGCCGGGCCTCGGGAGCCGGGCGCTCCCCCAACTCCAGGCCGGTGAGCGGCTGGTCGCGGTCGATTCGGGCGGCGTAGACAGCGAACATGCAGCCGACGATAGGTGCGTTGATCAGCCGACGGAACAGCGAGGGTCTGTGACACATGCCCTCTTGCGCAGGGCCACCCAAGCGGCGCAGGCCGGCGCCGACGCCACCGCGGGGCACCTCTTCAGCGCCGAGTCCCCCTCCTGGGCACCCTTGCGCCGCCCGAGTCGGGCGGGCGGGTGAAAAAAATGGCCCCGCCCGAACCCAAGAACGGACGGGGCCATTCAGCGCAACGTCAGCGACGAGCAACGCCCTCGGCCCGCGCGGCGGCCGCAACCGCCGCCGTGACCGCCGGAGCGACCCGCTCGTCGAACGGCGAGGGAATCACATAGTCGGCGGCGAGATCGTCGCCGACCACCGCGGCCAGCGCCTCCGCCGCGGCGATCTTCATCCCCTCGGTGATCCGAGTGGCCCGCACCTGCAGCGCGCCCGCGAAGATGCCCGGGAACGCCAGCACGTTGTTGATCTGGTTCGGGAAGTCGGACCGCCCGGTCGCCACCACGGCCGCGTACTTGTGCGCGACCTCCGGGTGCACCTCGGGGTTCGGGTTGGCCATCGCGAACACGAAGGCGCCCTTGGCCATGGAGGCCACGGCCTCCTCCGGGACCGTACCGCCGGAGACGCCGATGAAGACGTCCGCGCCCGCGAGGGCGTCCTCCAGCGAGCCCGAGATGCCGGCCTTGTTGGTGAAGCCCGCGAGCTCCCGCTTGACCGGGGTCAGGTCCTCCCGGTCGGCCGACACGACGCCCTTGCGGTCCGCCACGGCCACGTCCCCGATGCCGGCCTCGACCAGCATCTTGGCGATGGCCACACCGGCCGCGCCGGCGCCCGAGATGACGGCCCGCAGCTGCCCGATCTCCCGCCCGCTGAGCCGCGCCGCGTTCCGCAGCGCCGCGAGCGTCACGACGGCCGTACCGTGCTGGTCGTCGTGGAAGACCGGGATGTCCAGGCGCTCCTGGAGCCGGCGCTCGATCTCGAAGCACCGGGGCGCCGAGATGTCCTCCAGGTTCACTCCGCCGAAGGACGGGGCGAGCCGGACGACGGTCTCGACGATGTCGTCCACGTCGGTGCAGTCGAGCGCGATCGGCACCGCGTCGACGCCGCCGAACTGCTTGAACAGGATCGCCTTGCCCTCCATCACGGGGAGGGAGGCCTCGGGACCGATGTCCCCGAGTCCGAGCACGGCCGTACCGTCGGTGACGACGGCGACCACGGAGGACTTCCATGTGTAGTCGTTGACCAGCTCCGGCTGTTCCGCGATCGCGGTGCACACGCGAGCGACGCCGGGCGTGTACGCGAGGGAAAGGTCGTCCTTGTCACGGACCGGCACGGTGGCCTGCACGGCCATCTTGCCGCCGCGGTGCAGCGCGAACGCCGGATCGAAGGAATCGAGGGGCTCGGCCCCGCCGTCCTGGTCCGTTTTGCTGTCGCTGCGAGGATTGACGATCTCCGCTGCCACTTCGTTTTACCCCTTAGGTATGCATGGTTTGAGGGTCGACCACTCCTGGTGAGGGGTGGGCGGGCACCGCGCACCGCCCGATTGGTGATACGTACGGGCCATACGCGACGGGCGCGCCGCACACGCGCCCTGAGCCCCGGATGAGGGGTGTAAAGAACCTTCTTACCGGACGGACGGTGCCCACGACGAGTCCATTAGGTGCAAGGTCACATCTCGGAACCAGAAAGCCACACCTGGATGACACGCGGCTGACAACCGCGTCGGGCGTGCGAAGACGCTGGTAGGCCGACGCCCGCGGCGACCACATCGTGAGACGCGCCGAAGGTCTTCCGGCCGGAAGGCTGGATTCCCGCAGATGGTTCGGTGGTGAACTACCAAGGATGTACCGACCTGATGCGGTTCGGGGGTGACCCGTTATCCGATTTTGACATAGCTGCACCCCTGAACGGCGTAGTCCGAATGGCAAGATGCCGTAAACCCACGAGGTCGCGACACCCGAAGGTGTGTGCTCTCGCTGACCCATCGGCACCTTCCCACTCGCCGGAGGAACCACGATGACCGCAAGCTCCACCCGTCGTACGACCGCCGCACGCTCCCGTCTGGCAGCGGCCGGTGCGATCGCGGTCGCGGGCGCCCTGCTGCTCACCGGCTGCGGTGACCAGACCAAGGACAAGAGCAAGGACTCCGGCGCTTCCGTCAGCAGCGCCCCGCTGGCCGACAAGCTCCCCAAGGAGATCCGGGACAAGGGCAAGATCGAGGTCGGTTCGGACATCGCGTACGCCCCCGTGGAGTTCAAGGACTCCTCCGGCAAGGCCGTCGGCCTGGACCCGGACCTCGCGGCGGCCATGGGCAAGCAGCTCGGC
Source organism: Streptomyces sp. NPDC031426 (assembly GCF_055581585.1). Taxonomy (NCBI): domain Bacteria; kingdom Bacillati; phylum Actinomycetota; class Actinomycetes; order Kitasatosporales; family Streptomycetaceae; genus Streptomyces; species Streptomyces sp. NPDC031426. The sequence continues at coordinate 423,621 of NZ_JBVIJE010000006.1, read as the reverse complement.
GTGACGCTGGACTTCCAGAACGGCACGTTCGACGCCCTGCTCACCGGTCTGCGCTCGGGCCGCTACGACATAGCCATGTCGGCCATGACCGACAACAAGAACCGCCAGGAGGGCGTCGACCCGGACACGGGCAAGAAGGTCGGCGAGGGCGTCGACTTCGTCGACTACCTGACCGCCGGCGTCTCCATCTACACCCGCAAGGGCGACACCCAGGGCATCAACGGCTGGTCGGACCTGTGCGGCAAGAAGATCGCCGTGGAGCGCGGCACCGTCTCGGAGGACCTGGCCAAGCAGGAGGCCAAGAAGTGTCCGAGCGGCAAGAAGCTCACCATCGAGCCGTTCGACGACGACCAGCAGTCCCAGACCCGGCTGCGCTCGGGCGGTGTGGACGCGGCCTCCTCCGACTTCCCGGTCGCCGCGTACGCGGTGAAGACCTCCGGCGGCGGCAAGGACTTCCAGATCGTCGGCCAGCAGGTCGAGGCGGCTCCGTACGGCATCGCCGTGGCCAAGAAGGACACCCAGCTGCGCGACGCGCTGCAGGCCGCGCTGAACGCGATCATCAAGAACGGCGAGTACGCGAAGATCCTCCAGAAGTGGGGCGCCCAGGACGGCGCCGTCAAGGAGTCCGTGATCAACGGCGGCAAGTGACCCGCGGAAGCAGCAGAAGCAGAAGCGGCCACTGAGAGGCAACACCCGTGACTGACATCGAGAAGACGGCCGGAGAGGGCGCCGGGGAGGACGCGCCCGCTCTCCCGGCCGAGGGCCCGGAGGCCATCAGGGCCATCCCGGTCCGGCACTACGGGCGGTACATATCCGCCCTCGTCGCCATCGGCATCCTCGTGGCGATCATCTACGCCTTCAGCCAGGGCAAGATCAACTGGCATGCGGTGCCGGAGTACTTCTTCGACCACCGGATCATGACCGGTGTCGGCAAGACCCTGCTGCTCACGGTCCTGTCGATGCTGATCGGCATCGTCCTCGGCATCGTCCTCGCGGTGATGCGGCTGTCGAAGAACCCTGTGACCTCGTCGATCGCCTGGTTCTACATCTGGTTCTTCCGCGGCACGCCGGTCCTGGTCCAGCTGTTCCTGTGGTTCAACCTGGGCCTGGTCTTCGAGTACATCAACCTGATGCCGTTCTACAAGGACTACTGGTCGAACTTCATGACGCCGTTGCTGACGGCGCTGCTCGGCCTGGGTCTGAACGAGGCGGCGTACATGGCCGAGATCTGCCGGGCGGGCCTGCTCGCGGTGGACGAGGGCCAGACCGAGGCGGCCCACGCGCTGGGCATGAGCCACAGCAAGACCCTGCGCCGGGTGATCATCCCGCAGGCGATGCGGGTGATCGTGCCGCCGACCGGCAACGAGGTCATCAACATGCTGAAGACGACCTCGCTCGTGGCGGCCGTCCAGTATCCCGAGCTGTTCCGCTACGCCCAGGACATCGGCCAGAACTCCGGCGCCCCGGTGGAGATGTACTTCCTCGCCGCGGCCTGGTACCTGATCATGACCTCGGTGCTGAGCGTCGGCCAGTACTACATCGAGCGCTACTACGCCCGGGGTTCCAGCCGCAGCCTCCCGCCGACCCCGTGGCAGAAGGTCAAGGGGCATCTGACGACCTTCTCCAGCAGGAAGGTCACGGCATGACCGACAAGCTCAGCAAGACGCAGGACACCCCGGCCGAGGCCACGGTCCCGATGGTCAGGGCGCAGGGCGTGCACAAGTCCTTCGGCCATGTCGAGGTGCTCAGGGGCATCGACCTGGAGGTGAGGCCGGGCGAGGTGTTCTGCCTGATCGGCCCGTCCGGCTCCGGCAAGTCGACGTTCCTGCGCTGCATCAACCACCTGGAGAAGATCAACGCCGGCCGGCTGTACGTCGACGGCGAGCTGGTCGGCTACCGCCAGAAGGGCGACAAGCTGTACGAGCTGAAGGACAGCGAGGTCGCGCGCAAGCGCCGGGACATCGGCATGGTCTTCCAGCGCTTCAACCTGTTCCCGCACATGACGGCGCTGGAGAACGTCATCGAGGCGCCGGTGCAGGTCAAGGGCGTGAGCAAGGCGCAGGCCCGGGAGCGGGCCATGCAGCTGCTGGAGCGGGTCGGCCTGGCCGACCGGGCCGGGCACTACCCCTCGCAGCTCTCCGGCGGCCAGCAGCAGCGAGTGGCGATCGCCCGGGCCCTCGCGATGGACCCGAAGCTGATGCTGTTCGACGAGCCGACCTCCGCCCTGGACCCGGAGCTGGTCGGCGATGTCCTGGACGTCATGCGGGACCTCGCCGAGTCCGGTATGACCATGGTCGTCGTCACCCACGAGATGGGCTTCGCCCGCGAGGTGGGCGACAGTCTGGTGTTCATGGACGAGGGCGTGGTGGTCGAATCGGGCCATCCCCGCGAGGTCCTGACGAACCCTCAGCACGAGCGGACGCAGTCGTTCCTGTCCAAGGTGCTGTAGCGCACGCACGGCAGGGGGCGGTACGGCATCCTCGTACCGCCCCTTTTCGTGCCCCGCTACAGCAGCCGCCCGGCTACGGCAGCAGCCGCGGCTCCAGCGCCGGTTCGCGCAGCTGTGCCCGGGTCAGCGGGAAGGTCGACGGCTGAGTGAGCTTCTGCGCGGGCGTGAGCCAGATGGGCAACAGGCCGCCGGGCGCCTTCTCGTTGCTGCACTTCAGCACCGGCGCTGCGTACCGCCTCTTCTCGTACCGCGTGCGTGCCGTGCCGGCCGCTACTTGAGGGCGAGCAGCAGCGTGTCCGACGGCGAGCACCACACCGGCCGGGCCTCGGCGAAGCCCTGCGCCAGCAGGGTGCGGGCGTGCCAGGCGGCCGAGGGCGTGTCCCCGTCCGCGTGCTCGCCGTAGATCTCGAAGCGGCGGGCGGTGGGCTCGGCGAGGACCGGGTCCTCGGCCGCGAGCTGCCACCATTCGGCCCAGTCCAGGACACCGTCCCGCTTGGCCTGATCCATACGGGCGTGGCGCCGGGCGCGCTCGGCGGCGTTGATCCGGGGCGTGCTGTCGTCGATCATGTGGTCCGCGTTCATGAAGACACCGCTGTCGCGGAGCAGCTCCGCGACCTGACCGTAGAGGGCCGCGAGGGGTTCGCTGTGCAGCCAGTGCAGGGCCGTCGCGGTCAGGACGGCGTCGTAGGAGCCGTACGGCAGTTCCGCCCGCCAGTCGGGGTCCTTGAGGTCGGCGGTGACGAAGGTGACCCGCCCGTCGCCCTCGAAGGTGCCGCGGGCGATGGCCAGCAGGGCCGGGTCGAGGTCGACGCCGGTGCTGGTGGCGTCCGGGAAGCGCGACAACAGCCGGGCGGTGATACTGCCGGTGCCACACGCGAGGTCGAGGACCCTCGGGGCCGTACCGACCAGCGCCTCGACCATGTCGAGCATGATCCGGAAGCGTTCCTCGCGGTCCGGCATGTACCACTCCTGCTGCCGGTCCCAGCTCTCCTGCCACGCGGCCCAGTCGGTGCCCGTGCTCGTCGTCATGAAGCCTGTCCCCCTCGTCTGCGTAATACCCTGGAAGCACGACCGGCTGTTACCCGACCGCAGACACGACCATAGAGCGCCTTCGTAAGGACTACAAGTGGAACTGGCCTATTACTCGGACTACGCCGTCCGTCTCGTCAACAGCGAGGAACCGGCCCGGGGCAAGGACTCGCTGACCTCGGTCGAGGCCGTCCGCGACCTCTTCGGCGTCAACGCGTCGGCGGCCCGCCGCGCCACCGACGCCGATGTCACGCGCTTCCGCTCGGTGCGGGCGCGACTGCGCGCGGTCTTCGAGGCGGCCGACAAGGGCGACGAGACGCTGGCCGTGGACCTGCTGAACTCACTGCTGCTGGAGTTCCCGGTGTCGCCGCAGATCTCCGGCCACGACCACCGTGACGAGGACGGCCGCCCGCTGTGGCACATGCACCTGGCCGACCACCCGTCGAACGCCACGGCGGGCTACGCGGCGATCGCGGCGATGGGCCTGGCCTTCCACCTGACGGAGTACGGCGTGGACCGCCTGGGCCTGTGCGAGGCGGCCCCCTGCCGCAACGCCTACCTGGACACCTCCACCAACCGCTCGCGGCGCTACTGCTCCGACCGCTGCGCGACCCGCGCGAACGTGGCCGCCTACCGGGCCCGCAAGCGCCTGGAGGCCGACCGGTCGGGCAGCAGCGGCCTCGCCGCCGAGAGCGCCCAGCGCGCCAGCGTCAGCGGCGAGCGCTGACCGGCGGGCAGCGGCCGGTACCGGAAGCGGGCACGGCCGAGGATCAGCTCATCTGGTACGACTCCGTAGTCCGTGCTGTCCCCGCCCGCGTAGGGGTTGTCCCCGAGCACCCACCAGCCGCCGTCGCGCCGCTCCACGGCGCGCTTGACGACGAGCAGGTCCTGCTGGAACGGGTGCCGCAGGACGACGACGTCCCCCACCCGGACCGACGCGCCGTACCGCACCAGCAGCCGGTCCCCGTGAAGGAGCGTGGGCACCATGGACGGCCCGGTGACTTCCGCCACTCCGAAGGGCGCCACGGCCCTCCCCCGCTCGGTCTCCTGCGACAGCTCCGGCATCCCGGCACCTCCCCGGTCCGTTCCTCCACCAGTCTCAGTCTGACCCTGGACTTTTGTCCTAAGCCCTAGGGGGCACCCGAGAAATCGCCTTCCTCAGGGAGTAATGTCGCACCTGAGAAGACGATCACGAGGAAGGAATGCTCCATGCTTTCCCGCCTGTTTGCCCCCAAGGTCAAGGTCAGCGCCCACTGCGACCTGCCCTGCGGCGTGTACGACCCGGCCCAGGCCCGCATCGAGGCGGAGTCGGTGAAGGCCATCCAGGACAAGATGGCCGGCAACGACGACCCCCACTACCAGGCGCGTGCCACCGTCATCAAGGAGCAGCGCGCGGAGCTCGCGAAGCACCACGTCTCCGTGCTCTGGAGCGACTACTTCAAGGCCCCGCACTTCGAGAAGTACCCGGAGCTGCACCAGCTGGTCAACGACACCCTGAAGGCCCTCTCGGCCGCCAAGGCGTCCACCGACCCGGCGACGGGCCAGAAGGCGCTGGACTACATCGCCCAGATCGACAAGATCTTCTGGGAGACCAAGAAGGCCTGATCTTCACTCAGACCGACTATCTCCCTGCCCGCACCCGGTCCCCAGGCCGCCGAGCACGGCGCCCCTGACGGCCCGGGTGCGGTCTTTTTCACCCGGCCGGAGATGGGCGTCGATCCGCAGCGTGATGACGCCGGAGGCGCCGCCGATGACCAGCCGGACCTGCATGACGCTGCACTTGGCCCGCGCCGCCGCCAAGTGGCACGAGCAGCGCCGCCACGAGCAGCAGGCCGCAGCGGCCGAGGAAGCCTTCCGCCACCTGCAGGCGAGCTACCGGCAGGCCGCCAACCCGGCCTTGGCGGACCTTGCCCGCCGTACTCCAGGCGCCACAACCGCCCACCGTTCCGTGCAGGCCCCGCGCCGAGACCGCTGGCCACAACCCCGGCTTCTCCTGGGCATGGTCGGCTCCGAGCGGGAACTCGCCAGTGCCGAGCGCCCCGCCGAGGCTCGGCCATGCCCAGCACACCGCCCGGCAAGCCGGGCACTCTCGCCCTGGTCCCGACCCATGCCCCCGGCGCCGACGTCGAGCGCCGCAGGAAGCTCTTCGACCGACGCCGGACCACACCCGGTGCCGCCGGGAGGTTCGTCGCCGAGCCCCTTACCCGATGGGGCCGGACCGAACGCCTCGACGACGTCCAGCTGTGCGTCTCCGAACTCGCCACCAACGCCATCCTGCACGGAGCCCCCTCAGGCGGACTGGTGCTGGTGCGCATCACCCTCGACGACATCCAACTCCGCATCGAACTACACGGCAGCGGCGACGCCCTACCCCTCAGACGACATGTACCAGCCACCGCCGAGACCGGCCGCGGCTTGCCGCTCGTCTCGGCCCTCGCCGACGACTGGGGCGTGGAGGAACATGGGGCCCCGGCAAGTGGGCCTCTTCGGCTCACCCGCTCGTCACTCCGTGCGCAGCACCCGGGCGATGGTCTGCCGCGCCGCCGTATGCGCCGGAATCACCGCACCGAGCCCGGCGATCGCCACCCCGGCCAGCACCGGCACGGCCAGGGTCGCGGGGTGCCAGACGTCCAGCATCCGGGCCGGGAAGGTCAGATGGGCGTTGTGCTCGGTCATCGGGATCACCAGGCGGTAGGCCGCGACGCCCACCGGCAGCCCCAGGATTCCGCCGGCCAGGCCGAGTCCGGCCATGGACACCACGAGCATCACTGTCACCTGGCGTGGTGTCATGCCGATCGACTTCAGCATCCCCAGGTCGCGCCGCCGTTCCCGGGCGCTCAGCACGACCGTGTTGAACACGCCCATCGCGGAGACGGTCGTGAGCATCAGGGTCAGCGCGGAGGCTGAGCCGATCACGGTCACCGCCCCGGCGTTGACCGCGGACTGCTCACTCGGGTAGAGCCCGGGATCGGCTGCCCGGACGGCCTTCACATAGGCGCCGGCATCGGCTCCGGGGGTGAGCCGCACCCAGTACTGATTGGCCTGCGCGTGCGGTGCCAGGGCGGTCACCGTCGGCCAGTCCGCGCGCAGCCAGTCCGCCGGCCCGGCCATGGCCTCCCCGACCAGGGTCACGCGCTCCGTCCGGCCGTCCGCCGCGCTCAGCGTGAACGAGTCACCGACATGCAGGCCGTACTTGGACAGGAACCTGCCGGAGGCCACCACCTCGCCGGGCCTGCGCGCCCACCGGCCCCTGGCCAGGTCGTCCTGGAGCGCGGACCGGCCCCCGCGCGCGCCCTGAATCGTCACGTCCTGGCTCTGCCCGAGCAGCCGCACCCCGGCGAAGCCCACGCCGGACACGTCCGCCGCATGCGGCAGCGAGCGCAACAGGCCCTGGGTCGCGGCGTCGCCCTGGTGCGGAACGGTCTCCCCGAACCTGGCCTGCCCGGCAAAGACGACCACCTGCGTTCGGCCGGTGCCCTCGACCGCGACGCCGTAGGAGACCATCGTGGCCGACAGGCCGGTGGCGAAGGTCACCGTCGCCACCCCGAGCAGGACGGCGCAGACGGTGAGCAGCGCCCGTCCGGGCCGGGCGAAGGGCAGGCCCAGGCCCAGTGTCACCGAGCGCGGCAGCCGCACCCCGCTCAGCCACCGCTGCACCGCAGGCCGGCGTCCGCCGTCGGGCGCGCTGCCCGCGCTGATCGCTCGCGCCGCGGAGAGCCGGTGAGCGCGCAGCGCCGGAATCAGCGCGGCCAGCAGCACGACCGCGGGCATGCCCAGCGCCGTCGTCACGTACACCCAGGAGCTGATCGTCGGCCTGAGGGTCACCGTGCCGAGGTCGGCGCCGTAGAAGACCTGGTGCAACAGCGGCCGTGCCACCACCGCGCCCAGGGCGGTGCCGATCGCTGCGCCCGCCGTCGCCGGGACACAGACCATCACCAGGTAGACCGCGGTCACCTGGATCGGCGTGAATCCCACGGACTTGAGCACCCCGATGTGCCGGAAGCCGGACACGACGGCGCCGCTCACCACGTTGCCCACGATCAGCACGGCCACCAGCAGGCCGAGGATGCCGAAGGCCATGAGGAACGGCACGAAGGCGTTGGGCTCGGTCGCGACCTGCGCCTTCAGGGTCAGATACGACTGGTGGGCGACGAGCGAGCCGGACGGCAGACCGGCGCTCACCGCCGCGGTGTCCGCCGTGATCTGCCGGGCCGTGCCGGCCCGGTCGAAGCGGTACAGCATCTGGTACGTCGTGGGGTGCAGGGCCGTGATCTGCCGTGGTGAGACCCAGGCCTGCGCGGTGCCGCTCACGCTGGACGCGAGTCCGACGACGGTCAGCGGCGCCAACCCGGGCAGCCTGATCCGTCTGCCGATCGGAGAGTGCGGGCTGTCGCCCATCCCGGGCGCGTCCGGAAGCGCCAGGACGAGCTGGCCGGGGCCGGTGGCCCAGTGCCCGGCGAACAGGTCCAGCCGGTCGACCGTGCCGCCGGGGTCCGCCCGGCCCACCACGGTCAGCGGGCCGGGTCCCATCCCGGGCAGCTCGGCGACCGCGCTCTGCGGCAGGTCGACCACCGCTTCCGGGAACGGCCCGGCCGAGGCCCGCACGCCCGGTCGGTGCGCGGTCCGTGCCAGCCGGGAGCCGGTGACCTTCGTCGCGTCGAACGTGGCGACGACGTGGGCGCCGTGCGCCTGGCCGAAGATCCGGTCGAACGGCCCGGACGCGACGTCCAGCAGGCCGAGGGCGACCACCAGCGCCACGGAGGAGACGAGGACCACCGCCCCGATCACGGCGGTCTGCAGCCGGCGGCGGCGCACGGCCGCGCGGGAGGCACGCCACACCGCGCTCATGCCGTCCGCTCCAGGGTCCGGTCGCCGGTGATCCGGCCGTCCGCCATGGTCACCAGCCGGCCGGCGCAGCGCGTGGCCAGCGTCGGGTCGTGCGTCACCAGCAGCAGGGTCTGGCCCAGTTCGTTGAGGTCGATGAGCAGGTCCATCACCTGCTCGCCCGCATGGCTGTCCAGCGCGCCGGTGGGCTCGTCCGCGAGCAGCAGCGCGGGCCGGTTCATCAGCGCGCGGGCCACCGCCACCCGCTGGCGCTCGCCGCCGCTGAGCGCGGCGGGGTAGACGTTCCTGCGGTCGGCGATGCCGAGTTCGTCCAGCAGCTCCAGCGCCCGGCGCCGGGCCTGGCGGGCCGAGGTGCCGGTGAACTGCGCGGCCAGGGCGACGTTGTCGATCGCGGGCAGGTCGTCGATGAGGTTGAAGAACTGGAAGATCATGCCGATCCGGCGCCGTCGGAACAGCGCCAGCCCGGTCTCGTTGAGCGCGCCCAGGTCCTCGCCGTGCACGCGCACCTGTCCGCCGCTCGGCCGGTCCAGACCGGCGATCATGTTCAGCAGGGTCGATTTGCCGCAGCCGGACGGCCCCATCACCGCCACCGCCTCCCCGGCGGCGATCTCCAGCGACACGCCGTCCAGAGCGACGGTGTCGCCGTACTCCTTGCGCAGGCCGCTCAGCCGGACGACTTCCTGGTCGGGTACGGCGGCCGGGCCGGCCCCCCGGCTCGGGTCGCCGATGTCTTCGGTGGTCATGGCAGGGACGGTAGGCGGCCGGGTCCGTCCCGGCGTCAGCCCCCGGAGGTATCCCGCGGCGGTGGTCATCCCGGCGATGTACGGGATGGCCCCGGAGGAGGACGCCCGTCCGTCGGCCGGCTGGCACGATGGACGGCGTGTGGACATCGGAGACGGGCGCGCTGCTCATCGCCCTGGCAGCGGTGGGCCTGGCGTCGGCCGGTGGCACCGTCGTGCTGCTGGCGCGGGCCCGCCGCCGGTACCGCAAGGTGCTGGAGGACCGGCGCTGGCTGCTGGAGCGTGAGCGGGAGGCCGCAGCCCGTACGGCGGTGGCGGCCGAACGCGCCCGCATCGCCCGCGAGTTGCACGACATCGTCAGCCACAAGGTCGGCCTCATGGTGGTACAGGCGACGGCCGCCCGGGAGGTGCTCGCCACCCTGCCGGACGCGGCGGAGACCGCGCTGGCGGCCGTCGAGGGCGCCGGCCGCGACGCGATGACCGAACTGCGCCACCTGCTCGGTCTGTTGGCGCCGTCGCCGGACGGCGACGACCCCGCCGTGCCGAGCGAGCACGGAGACCTCTCCGGACTCGCGCCGCAGCCGAGCCTGCGCCAACTGGGCACGCTCGTCGACCGGATCGCCTTCGCCGGACTGCCGGTCGAGGTGCGGATCTCCGGGGAACCGCGCCCGCTGCCTCCCGGCATCGACGTCACCGCCTACCGGATCATCCAGGAGGCGCTGACCAATTCGCTCAAGTACGGCGACGGCGGCACGGCGACCGTGACGGTGCGCTATGCCGACCACAGCCTTCGGGTCGAGGTGCTGGACAGCGGACCGAGCGTGCTGGCCGCCGACCACGCGAGCAGCGGTCCGGCACCGGGTCCCGGGAAGCGCCGGGACGAGGGGGCGGGGCGCGGCCTGATCGGCCTGCGTGAGCGTGTGGCCGTCTACGGCGGCCACTTCGACGCCCGGCGCCGCATCGGCGGTGGGTACCGTGTCCGTGCCCGCATCCCGCTGGAGCGCCCGTGACCGAACACGCCGCAGACCCCGGCCTCGGCCCCGCGCCGGGCCGCATCCCGGACTGCCCTGCCCCGGCCCCTGTCCCGGCCCAGGAAACCGGTGCCCCGCGCGTCCTCATCGCCGACGACGAAGAGCTCATCCGCACCGGGTTCCGGCTGATCCTCACCTCGCGCGGCATCGAGGTCGTCGGTGAGGCGGCGGACGGACTGCGGGCCGTGGCGGAAGCGGAACGGCTGCGCCCGGACGTCGTCCTGATGGACATCCGGATGCCCGACCTGGACGGCCTGGAAGCCGCCAAGCGCGTCCTGCGGCTGGTCCCGCGCTGCCGGGTCCTCATGCTCACCACGTTCGACCTCGACCGCTACGTCTACGCGGCGCTCGCCACCGGCGCGAGCGGTTTCCTGCTCAAGGACGTCACCGCCGCCCATCTCGCCGCGGCGGTACGGCTGGTGAACACGGGCGACGCGCTGCTCGCCCCCTCGATCACCCGCCGTCTGGTCGAGCGGTACGCGGCCGGCCACGAGGCCGGCCCGGCCGTGCCCGCGCACCGCCCCGCCACCGCACCGCCCCCACCCGCGCTCCACCGTGACCTGGCCGCGCTGACCCCCCGCGAGCGCGAGGTGCTGATGCTGATGGGCCGGGGCCTGTCGAACACCGAGCTCGCCGCGTCCCTCACGCTCAGCGAGGCCACCGTGAAGACGCACGTCGCCCGGATCTTCGCCAAGCTCGACCTCCGCGACCGCGCCCAGGCCGTCGTCCTCGCTTATGAGACGGGCCTGGTCACGCCCGGCGGAGCGGCCACCGGTCGGCAGTGACCGGTGGCCGCCTGTCGCTGCTCACGGAAGGGAGCCGCTACACCGCCAGCCAGGCCGCCTGGTCCGGGGCCAGCCGGCCGTCCTCCAGGGGTTCGCTGGTCAGCAGGACCGCGGTGTGGTCGGGCAGCGGGTACGGCTCGGTGGAGAGGTTGACCACGCAGACGAAGCCGGGGTCGCGGCGGAAGGCGAGGACTCCGGCGGGGGCGTCCAGCCAGGTGAGGGTGCCGTCACCGAGGGCCGGATGCTCGCGGCGCCGGCGCAGCGCGGTGCGGTAGAGCTCCAGCATGGAGGTCTCGTCGCCGGTCTGCGCCTCGACGGTGCGCGCGGCCCAGTCCGCGGGCTGCGGCAGCCAGGGTGCGGCGGAGGCGCCCTCGGGGCTGAAGCCGTACGGTGCCGTCCGCCCGGACCAGGGGATCGGCACCCGGCAGCCGTCGCGGCCGCGGTCGGTGTGGCCGGAGCGTTCCCAGACGGGGTCCTGCAGCACCGCCTCGGGCAGGTCCTCGACCTCGGGCAGGCCGAGTTCCTCGCCCTGGTAGACGTAGGCGCCGCCGGGCAGGGCGAGCATGAGCAGGGCGGCGGCGCGGGCGCGGCGGGTGCCCAGGTCGAGGTCGAGGGGGCCTTCGGGTTCGTAGCGCTCGTTGGCCACCCAGCGCTTGGCCGCCCTGCGGCCGTACCGGCTGGCGTGGCGCATGACGTCGTGGTTGGAGAGCACCCAGGTGGCGGGTGCGCCGACCGCGCCGAGCATGGCGAGGGAGTCGTCGATGACCGTGCGCAGGTCCTTGGGGTCCCAACTGGACATCAGGAAGTCGAAGTTGAACGCGGTGTGCAGGCCGTCGGCGCGGACGTAGGCCGCCAGCCGCTCGGGGGTGTCGGCCCACGCCTCGGCGACGAAGCACCGGTCGCCGGGGAACTCGTCGGCCACCTTGCGCCAGGCGCGGTAGATGTCGTGGACCTCGTCGCGGTCCCAGTGCGGGTGGTCGAGGTGGTGCCGGCGCCGGCCGACCCCGGCCGGAGGCGGCGGCAGGTCGGGCAGTTCGGGGTGCTTGATCAGTCCGTGCGCCACGTCGATACGGAAGCCGTCCACGCCCCGGGCGAACCAGAACCGCAGGATCGACTCGAACTCCGCCCGCACCTCGGGGTGCTGCCAGCTCAGGTCGGGCTGCTGCGGGGCGAAGAGGTGCAGGTACCACTCGCCGTCGGGCAGCCGGGTCCAGGCCGGGCCGCCGAAGGAGGAGACCCAGTCGTTGGGCGGCAGGTCGCCGTCGGGGCCGCGGCCGGGGCGGAAGATGTAGCGGTCGCGTTCCGGGCTGCCCGGGCCGGCCGCCAGCGCCGCCCGGAACCAGGCATGCCGGTCGGAGGTGTGGTTGGGCACCATGTCGGGGATGACGCGGATCCCGTGCCGGTGGGCTTCCTCGATGAGCCGCTCGGCCTCCTGCACGGTGCCGAACAGCGGGTCGATCGCGCGGTAGTCGGCCACGTCGTAACCGTGGTCCGCCTGCGGCGACTTGTACCACGGGTTGATCCAGAGGGCGTCGACGCCCAGCGCCTTCAGGTACGGCAGTCGGGAGCGGATGCCGGCGATGTCACCGACGCCGTCCCCGTTCCCGTCGGCGAAGCTGCGGATGTAGACCTGGTAGATGACGGCGCTGCGCCACCACGGTGCGGTGCCGGACATGCTGCTCCTTAGGAGTGGAAGAGGGCTTACTTCGCGGCACCGGCCGTCAGGCCGGCGACGATGCGGCGCTGGAAGAGCAGCACCATGACCACCAGCGGGATCGTGACGAGGACGCCCGCTGCCATCTGGCTGCCGAACGGGGTCTCGTAGGTCGTGGCGCCGGTGAACTTGGAGATGGCGACCGGTGCGGTCTGCATGTCCGGCCGGTTGGTCATCGACAGGGCGATGAGGAACTCGTTCCAGGCGGCGATGAACGTGATGATCGCGGTGGTGAAGATGCCGGGCGCGGCGAGCGGGACGATGACCTTGCGGAAGGCCTGGCCGCGGGTGCAGCCGTCGACCATGGCCGCGTGCTCCAGTTCGTCCGGCATCTGCCGGAAGAAGGTGGTCAGGTTCCACACCGCCAGCGGCAGTGCGAAGGACATGCTCGGCACGATCATGGCCTGGTAGGTGTTGATCCAGCCGATGTCCGTGAACAGCTTCAGCAGCGGGACCACGATCGACACGACCGGGAACATCGAGGTGGCGATGATCAGGGTGAGGATCAGCCGCTTGAACCGGAACTCCAGCCTCGCCATCGCGTAGGCGGTGAACGTGGCCAGCAGCAGCGCCAGCACGGTGGTGACACCGGCCACGACCAGGCTGTTGAGCAGCGCCCGGGTGAAACCCTGGGAGGCGCCGAACAGCGACCGGTAGTTCGCGAACGACACCGGTGACGGGACGAGCGAGGTGTCGAAAATGTCGGAGGTGCGGCGCAGGCTGGAGACCAGCATCCAGTAGAAGGGGGCCAGGCAGTAGGCCACCACCGCGGCGACCCCCACGTACAGCAGGCGGCCGCGCCACTTCGCCGTGGTCGTCATGCCGTCACCTCCGTACGGCGCGCGAACACGAGCCTGGTCTTCGTCTTCCGGCGGCCGCCGCCGGTGTCGCCGACGAGATCCGCGCCCAGCAGCCGTACGAAGGCGAGCGCGATGAGGAAGACGTACAGGAAGAGCAGGACCGCGTAGGCGGAGGCGGGCCCGAAGCGGACGTTGGACGCCTCGTTCTGCGCCAGCATGGACAGGGTTTCCACCGAGTTCTTCTGCGCGCCGATCAGGATGTACGGCAGGTCGAACATCCGCAGCGCGTCCATGCAGCGGAACAGCATGGCCACCAGCAGCGCGGGTTTCACCAGGGGCAGCGTGATGTGCCAGAACCGGCGCAGCGCGCTCGCCCCGTCGATGCGGGCCGCCTCGTATACCTCGTTCGGAATGACCTGCAGTCCGGCCAGGACCAGCAGCCCGATGAACGGGGCGGTCTTCCATACCTCGGCGACGATGACCGCGACCTTGGCGTGGAAGCCCTCGGTGGTCCACAGGATCTGGTGGCCGATCAGGGCGTTGGCGATGCCGTCGCTGTTGAAGATCCACCGCCACAGCAGGGCGGAGATGGCCGTGGGCACCGCCCAGGGCACGAGGATGCTCGCCCGCACCAGGGCCCGGCCGCTGAACGCCCGGTGCATGATCAGGGCCATGACCACACCGGTCACCGTCTCCAGTCCGACGGTGACGACCGTGAAGAAGCTGGTGTTCCAGAAGGCGTTCCAGAACCGGTCCCCGGCGGCGCCGAAGATGTCGGCGTAGTTCTTCAGCCCGACGAACGGCTCGGTGCTGCGGATGAAGCCGGTCCTCGGGTCGAGACCCTTCGGTCCGTACAGCGACTCCCTGAGCGCCATGAGCGTCGGGTAGAGCACGACGACCGTCAGCACCAGCAGCGTCGGGGACACCAGCAGGGCCGCCATCCGCCCGGCGCCGGCCGTGGCGCGGGCCCGGGAGCGGGACCGCCGGCCTGTCACGGTCGTACCGGACCGGCGATGGGGCTCGGCCGCCGCGGGTCCGGGCGGTATCTCGATGTCGGTCATGGCCCCGCTCCTCACTGCCCGGTGGACTTCAGCAGCTCCCGCTGCAGGTCCTTCAGCGCCTGTGCGCTGCTCTTGGTGCCGGTCAGCGCGGCGTACGCCTCCTGCTGGACCGCCGAGGTGACATCGCCGTACTGGACGACGCGCGGGCGCGGCACGGCGTGCAGGATCGACTGCTTGAGGACCGGGAGGTACGGGTACTGCCCGGCCAGTGCCGCGTCGTCGTACAGGTCGGCGTACGGCGGGGCCAGGGAGGCCTTCTCCAGGAAGGTCTTCGCGGTGGTCTCGCTGCTGTAGAACTTCATGAAGTCCAGGGCCGTCGCCTTGTTCTTGGCGAAGGACGACAGGGCCAGGTTGTGACCGCCCAGGCTGGAGGCGCCGAGGCCGTTCAGGCCGGGCAGCGGCGCGACGGCGTACTTGCCGGCCAGCTTGCTCTTGCCGGCGAGCGCGTACATGTACGGCCAGTTGCGCAGGAAGACCAGCTTGCCGGCCTGGAAGGCCTGGCGGCCGTCCTCCTCCTGGTAGGTGATGGCCTCCTTGGGGATCGTGGCGTCCCGGAACGAGCCGGCCAGGAAGTCCAGTCCCTTCTTCGCCTCGGGGGTGTCCACGTCGGGCTTGCCGTTCGCGTCGGTGACGACGCCGCCCGCGGAGTTAACGGCCTCGGAGAAGTTGACCGTCAGGCCCTCGTACTTCTGGAACTGCCCGGCGTAGCAGGACACGCCCTTGGCGGCGGGCAGCTTCTTCACCTTGGCGCAGTCGGCCTTCAACTCGGCCCAGGTCGCCGGGGCCTTGCCGATTCCCGCCTGCTTCAGCAGGTCGGTGCGGTAGTACAGCATGCCGCCGTCCGAGCTGGCCGGGGCCGCGTACAGACCACCGCGGTACTTGGCCGTCTCCACCACCGGCTTGAGCATCCTGTCCAGGGGGAACTGCTGCTCGGGCAGCTTGTCGATCCACTGGTGCGCGGCGAACTCCGACGTCCACACGACGTCCAGAGAGAGCACCGTATAGGCGTCGGACTTCGTCTCGGCGTTCTGGATCATCTGCTGGCGCTGCGCGTCCGCGTCCGTGGGCAGCTGGATGAAGGTGACCTTCTCCTTCGGGTGCAGCTTGTTCCACTGGTCGAGGACCGGCTGGACGGCTCCGGTGGTGTCCTTTCCGGCCACGTAGGTGATGGGGCCGCGGCCGGTGAACGAGGCGGGCCCGGACTGGCCTGCGGAGCCGCCGTCGTCGGACGAGCCGCAGGCGGCGAGGAGGAGTCCGGCGGCGGCGAGCGCGGCCGAGCATCGAAGGGCTCTGGCGGTTGTGGTCTTCACTGTCTCTCCTGGTCGTGCGGAACCTGAGGCGACGCTGTTGTGAGACTGCGTTGTCACAGCAACTTCTTGGATCAAACGCGCAGGTCAAAGCACATGGCGCAAGTACATGGGGGACTGCTTTGACCCGTCCGAGACAACGCTTGCACGCTAGGAGTGGGCTAAGCGGAAGTCAATGCGTTACTTCCCGGTAACGAGTGGGAATCAGGGCCCCGAGCTTGTGAAAGCGCTGTCACAACCAGCGTCGACAGCGGGCCTTCTGTGCTACCGTCCGGCACATGCCTCCAGCTCAGCGACACCCGACGATGGCTGACGTCGCCGAACGGGCCGGGGTCTCCACGTCCACCGTCTCGCGGACCCTGCGCGGCCTGACCACCGTCTCCCCGGAGGTGCGCGCCCGGGTCGAACAGGCCGCCCGCGAGCTGAACTTCGCCGTCTCCCGGCAGGCCGCAAGCCTTGTCACGGGGAAGACCGGGACCGTGGCGGTGCTCGTCCCCACACTCAACGCGTGGTTCATGGGCTCGGCCCTCTCCAGCCTGGCCCCGGTGCTGCGGGCCGCGGGGATGGAGCTGACCGTCTATGTGATCCCCGACCTCGCCGAGCGCACCTCGTTCTTCGACCGGCTGCCCGCCCGCCGGAACGCCGACGCGCTGCTGGTCTTCTCCTTCGACCTCACCGAGGAGGAGACCGACCGGCTGGACACCCTCGGCATGCCGGTCATCTACGTCAGCCAGCACGTCGACGGCCGCCCGAGCGTGTACGTCGACGACGTCGCCGGCGCCCTGCACGGCACCCGGCACCTGCTCAACCTCGGGCACCGGCGGATCGCGTTCATCAAGACGGTGGGCGCGAGCGGCTTCTCCTTCAGCTCCAACGAGCGGCTGCTCGGCTATCAGCAGGCGCTCACCGAGGCGGGCGTCCCCCTCGACGAGAACCTGGTGGCCGGGCTCCCGGTGGGCGACAAACGCGCCACCGCCGAAGCGCTGGGGAAGCTACTGAGCCTGCGCGAGCCGCCCACCGCCGTCTTCGCCGAACAGGACGAGGTCGCCGTCGCCGTCCTCCGGGCCCTGCGCCGGACGCACATCGAGGTACCCACGCAGATGTCCGTCCTCGGCTTCGACGACCAGCCGGTGGCCGACTGGTTCGACCTGTCCACCATCGCCCAGTCACCCTCGGACATCGGCCGCGAGGCCGGCCGGCTGGCCCTGCGGCTCATCGACGGCTCCGAGGCGGACCAGCCCGACCAGGCGGACCAGGGGGACCACAAGCAGCACATCGTGCTGCCCACGCATCTGATCCCGCGGGCCACCACCGCGCCCGTCCCGCACGGCGACCGGGACGCCGACGGCGAACTTCCGCGCGCCTGAGGCTTTCTGCCGTACGCGTTCGGAGGACGGGTACGGTCGCGAGTTCGGCGACGGGTTTGGTCGGTTTCCCCTCGACCGGGCCCCTGCCGTCCGCGTATCCGCCGTCAGTGGAACTGCGGCACGATCAGACAGATCCCGTACACCACCACCGCCGCGCAGGCGAGGAAGCACAGGGCGGCCTGGACCCGGCCCGCGGTGGCGGCTCCGGAGCGGCCGGCTTCGGCGGCGTCGGATTCGGGCCGGGACAGGCCCAGGACGCCGAAGGTGAAGACGACGACCACGGCGACCGTGACACCGAGGCTGACCGCGGCGACCTTGCCGAGGGCGGACCAGTCGACATGCATGGGGACTCCCAGGGGGTTCAGGCGGCCGAGCGGACGTTCGTCGGGCCCGGGGCGCGGAGGGTGACCTCGTGGTGGTCGTTGACGTTGTCGGCGCGCACCGGGTTACGGCGGGACGCGGCGACGATGACGGCGGCGAAGGCCAGGGCGACCAGGGCGATGACCGCCGTACCGAGATTGCCGCCGTGCTTGACCACGCTCGCCGCGAGGCCGCCGACCAGCGCGGCGGAGGGCAGGGTGATCAGCCAGGCCAGCACCATACGGCCGGCCACGCCCCAGCGGACCTCCGCGAGCCGGCGGCCCAGGCCGGCGCCGAGGATGCTGCCCGAGGCGACCTGGGTCGTGGACAGCGCGAAGCCCAGGTGGGCCGAGCTGAGGATCACGGCGGTGGAAGCCGTCTCGGCGGCGAAGCCCTGCGGTGACTGGATTGCCGCCAGACCCTTGCCCATGGTGCGGATGATCCGCCAGCCGCCCAGGGAGGTGCCGAGGCCGATGGCGAGGCCCGCCGAGCCGATCACCCACACCGGCGGACCCGCGTCATGGCCGAGGGCGCCCACCGAGATGAGGGTCAGCGTGATCACGCCCATGGTCTTCTGCGCGTCGTTGGTGCCGTGCGCGAGGGAGACCAGGGAGGCGGAGGCGGCCTGGCCGAGGCGGAAGCCCCTGGTCACCGACTCCTGGCGGGCGCGGGCGGAAAGCTTGTAGGCGAGGTAGGTGGCGACCAGGGCGGCCAGGCCGGCCACCACCGGAGAGGCCACGGCCGGGATCAGCACCTTGTCGACGACCTTGTCGAAGTGCACGGCGCCGGAGCCGGCGCCTACCCAGACCGCGCCGATCAGACCGCCGAAGAGGGCGTGGGAGGAACTGGAGGGCAGTCCGGCGAGCCAGGTCACCAGATTCCACAGGATCGCGCCGACCAGCCCCGCGAAGATCATCGCCGGGCTGACCAGGGCGTCGTCCACGATCCCGCCGGAGATCGTCTTCGCGACCTCGGTCGAGAGAAAGGCCCCGGCGATATTGAGGATCCCACTGATCATGACCGCTACGCGCGGTTTGAGTGCGCCGGTCGCGATGGAGGTGGCCATCGCGTTCGCAGTGTCGTGGAACCCGTTCGTGAAGTCGAACGCCAGTGCCGTGACGATGACGGCCGCCACGAGGAACGTGATGTGGTCCATTCCCCAAGGCAAGCAAGAGAGGGCCAGTGCATGGGGAACCGAAGGCGAACGGCGTGTCGAACATGCGGAGGCCTGTTGTGCAGTCCTGTGCGAAACCGTTGCATCCCGCGGTGTCGGTGCCCTGTGCCAAGCTGTGGACGTGACCCTGGAGGACCTCAGACAGCTGCGGCGCGTGCGCGACCGCATGGACCGGGAGTACGCCGAGCCGCTCGACATCACCGAGCTGGCCCGGGGCGCCCATATGTCACCCGGCCACTTCCAGCGCAGCTTCCGCAAGGCCTTCGGGGAGACGCCGTACAGCTATCTGATGACCCGCAGGATCGAGCGGGCCAAGGCGCTGCTGCGCCGGGGCGATCTCACCGTGACCGAGGTGTGCCTCGCCGTGGGGTGTACGTCACTGGGCTCCTTCAGCTCCCGCTTCACCGAGCTGGTCGGGGAGACCCCGAGCGCCTACCGGGCCCGCGACCACGAGGAGAGCGCGGTGATCCCGTCCTGCGTGGCCCGTACGTTCACCCGGCCCCGCCGCCGGCCGTACTGAGCCCCGCCCGCCCGTACCGAGCCCCGCCCGCCCGTACGGAGGCGCGCCGTCGCCCGGATGGGCCTAGCGTGAGCCCATGGACGTGAAACTCAAGAACTGCTTCATCGCGGTGGACGACCACGACAAGGCGCTCGCCTTCTACCGTGACGTGCTCGGCCTGGAGGTCCGCAATGACGTGAGCTTCGAGGACATGCGCTGGGTGACGCTGGGCTCGCCGCTGCAGCCGGACGTCGACATCGTGCTGGAGCCGCCCGGCGCGAACCCGGACGCCTCCCCCGCCGACCGGCAGGCGATGGCCGAGCTGTTGGCCAAGGGCATGCTCCGGGGTGTCATCTTCACGACCGAGGACTGCGACGCGCTGTACGAGCGGGTGCGGGCGTCCGGCGCCGATGTGCTCCAGGAGCCGACGGACCAGCCGTACGGTGTGCGCGACTGCGCCTTCCGGGACCCGGCGGGCAACCAGCTGCGCTTCCTCCAGCGCCCCGCGGAGTGAGTGCCCCGGCTGAATTCCCGGAGATCGTCGAGGAGTTCGGACCTACACTCCCCACATGATCGTTCGCTGGACGTACGCCTTCGTCGACCGCCCCGCCAGCCGGCTGCCCGAGGCGCGCGACTTCTGGACGGCCGTCACCGGCACCCGGGCGTCCCGGCCCCGTGGTGAGCGCGGCGAGTTCCTGACCCTGCTGCCCGAGGAGGCGGCCGGGACGGACCCGTGCGTGAAGCTCCAGGGCGTCACCGGGGGCGACGGCGGCGCCCATCTCGACCTGTGCACCGAGGACGTACGGGAGTTGACCGGGGCGGCCCTGGAACTCGGCGCGGCGCTGGTGTCGGACCACGGCGACTGGGCCGTACTGCGTTCCCCGGCGGGGCAGTTGTTCTGTGCCGTGCCCTGGCACGGAGAGACGGTACGGCCGCCGGTGGTGGCCGGCGGCCGGCTGGACCAGGTGTGCCTGGACATCCCGCCGTCGGCGTACGCCGCCGAGTCGGACTTCTGGGCCGGTCTCACCGGCTGGGAGCGGCTGAAGGGGTCCCTGCCGGAGTTCGAGGTGCTGAGGCCGCCGGCGGGGCTGCCCGTCCGGATCCTGCTCCAACGGCTCGGCGAGGAGCGCGCCGCCTCCGCCCACCTCGATCTGGCCTGCGCGGACATCGCCGCCGTCCGCGCCCGGCACGAGGAGCACGGCGCCGTCGTGGTGGGCGGCGGCCCGCACTGGACGGTGCTGCGCGACCCGGCGGGCGGCGTCTACTGCCTGACCGGCCGCGACCCGGAGACCGGCGGCCTGCCGGGCGCCGGCCGGTGAGACGGGCGACGGGTGCCGGTCAGCGAGCCGTCGTCCCGTAGAGGCACACGACCCCGGTACGCGAGGGCTCGGCCGGATCCTGCGGCGGACTCGGCGGGCAGGAGCGGTCGTCACCAAGCGGCTTCCGCAGGCGCCGCGCACCCGGCGACGGACGGGCCCCGTGCCCGCCGTCCAGACGTACGGCCCCGGGGCCGGGCGTCCTCCTGGAGCAGGAACGTGAGTCCTCCCCCACGGCCACGGCGACCGCCCAGACCATCACCGCCCACCGCCACCCCGGCGACGAGGCGTTCCCTGCTGCCCGGTCACCCCCAGGACTCCACGGCCACCACGGCGTCGGCCGGCACCGGCCCGTACACATGCGGGAACTCCTCCCCGCCGGGCTCCACGGCCTCGTACTTCACCGGCGCGCCGACCAGGGCCGGATCCACGACCAGCACGACCAGTTCGTCCGGGCCTGCGTAGTCGCCGTAGAGGAACTCGGCGATGCGGGGGAGCTGTTCGCGGGTGGAGAAGTGGATGAAGCCCTCCTCCTGCAGGGTGCGGCCACGGGTCGACACCTCGTAGGTGCCGCGCTCGCGCGCCGCCTCCCACAGGGAGCGCTCGGTGATGTGGACGATGTGCGGAAGTTTCGGCATGCGGCCACGCTACGGCCCCGGCCGGGGGCGCGCGTCTCCTCATCCGGTCCCGATGTCGTCCGCTCCGCCCATGACGGGCCGGATCACCACGGGGTAGTCGGTCAGGTCCTCGGGGCCGGGACAGCGGGTGACGCGTTCGGCGATCTCGGTGACCCGCTCCAGGCTCGCGCAGTCCACCACCCAGTAGCCGGCCATCAGCGGTTCGGTGTCGCCGTACGGGTCGTCGGTGATCAGGGTCCGGCCGTGCTCGCCCCGCGCGACCAGCCGGGTCAGGGCGGGCTCGGCCAGGCCCTGTGCCTCGACGAGTTCGCCGGACTCGGCGAGGCTGTCGCCGAGCGCCGCCATGTACAGGTACATGGCCTTGAGCTGCACCTCGGTCCAGGCCGGGGCGTGCTCGGTGCGCTTGCCGGCCATCGCGTCGTAGTCCGCCTGGGTGCCCTGCACCATCACCAGGTACCTCATGGCCCCCTCCTTCGGCTCGGGACCGCCCGGCTCAGGACTCCTCGGCCGTGGATCCACCGGGGCGCGGCTGCTCGTTCCCGTCGTCCGGGGCCGCGGGCTCGACGGGCTCGACGGGCTCGCCGTAGGCCGGGCAGTCGGGGTTGCGGCAGGGGCCGGGGCCCCACACCGGCACCCAGGCGCCCAGCGTCTTGCGCCGTCCGACGACCGTGTCGACGGGCTGTCCGCAGACGGGACAGACGTGGTCCTCGCTGTCCATGTCCTCAGGGTAGGGCGGGCGAGGGTTCAGCGCTTCCTGCGGTACGTCCGCACCAGCGCGCCGTTGCCGAAGGTGCGCACCGAGTCCAGGGTGAACTCCTTGATGTCGAGTCCGGTGCCGAACATCGGCATGCCGGTGCCGTAGACGATGGGGTAGGTCTTGATGACGAGTTCGTCGATCTCGTCGAGCAGTGCGCCGGCGAGCAGCGAGCCACCGCACAGGAAGATGTCCAACCCGCCTTCCTCGGCCTTCAGTTCACGCACCCGGCCGACCAGGTCGTCGGCGATGATCTCGACGTTCGGGTCGGGGGAGCTGCCCAGCGTGCGCGAGGCCACGTACTCGCGCAGGTGGGCGTAGGGGCTGGTGATGCCCTCCTTCAGTGCCAACTCGTAACTGGCACGGCCCTGGATGACGGTGTCGAACCGCTTGTTCTCCAGGTGGTCCAGGCCCAGCGGCCGGCGGGCGTGGGTGGGGAGGGTCTCCGGGAACTCCGTCCCGAGGAACCTCAGGGAATCCTCGTCCAGGAAGCGGAGCATCGCGGAGGCGTCGCCGTGCTCGTCGCCGATGAAGCCGTCGAGCGAGCAGGCGATGAAGTACGTGAGCTTTCGCAAGCTTGGTCTCTTTTCGTAGGCTGCTGGGCGGCCGGACGACCACTCCGTCTGTAGTGCTTCATTTGTAGTACTCCGTGTGTAGTGGTTGCAAGGGCTTTGGGGGATGCTGTCGTGACCGAAGGCAAGTGGGAGAAGGGATTCCGCATGGCGGGCAATCCGGAACGGCGGGCGGCGCTGGTGGACGCCGGGATCGCGGTGCTGGCGCGGGAGGGCGCGCGCGGGCTGACGTTCCGCGCGGTGGACGGCGAGGCAGGCGTGCCCACGGGTACCGCCTCCAACTACTTCACCAACCGCGACGATCTGCTCCGCCAGATCGACGCCCGGTTGCATCTCCGGCTCGCGCCCGATCCAAAGGTGGTGGAGACGCTGTTGCACGGGGCCCGCGACCGCTCCCTGGTCATGGCGTTCATGCGGGATCTCATGGACCGCGCCACCCGCGACCGCACCGGCTATCTGGCCCTGCTGGAGATGCGCCTGGAGGCCACCCGGCGCCCGGAACTGCGCGCCTCCTTCACCAGGTCGGTGCGTGGGGACCTGGAACAGGGCATGGCGTTCCACCGCGAGAGCGGCCTGCCCGGCGGCGACGAGACCGTCACCGTCCTCTACCTCGCGATGCTCGGCCTCATCCTGGAGCACCTGACACTGCCCGGCGTCCTGGACGGAGCCCTGGCAGGAGTGAGCGTGCCGGAGGGACTGGTCGAGAGAATCGTGACGACGATCGTCCCGGCCGAGTAGACCCCGGCGGGCCTCGTCGGCGCAACGGCCCCTTGACGACGACCGTCCCTGCCGAGCGGACCGACGGGGCCCCGCGGCTCAACGGCCTAACGACGATCGCCCCGGCTGAGTAACCCGGTGGGGCTCCGCGGCGCGACGGCTCATTGGCGACGGCCGTCCCCGCCGAGCGGGGCCGGCCCCCGGGCCCGCAGGGCTCAGCTGTTGCGGCGGGTGACGAACTCGGCGAGTGCCAGCAGGCCGCCCGCCGCCTCGGGAGCGGGGACCGCGCGGGACAGCTCCTGCATGGCGCGGGCCATCCGGTCGGCCGCCTCGGCCTGCGCCCAGTCCCGGCCGCCGGCCCGCTCCACGGCCAGGGCCGTACGCGCGATGCCCTCGTCGTCACCGGAGACGTACGGCTTGCCGTACAGCTCGGCGAGTTCGGCCGCGGCCTCGGTGCCGGAGGTCAGGGCCGCCACCACGGGCAGCGACTTCTTGCGGGCGGCGAGATCGGCACCGGCCGGCTTCCCGGTGTGCCGTGGGTCACCCCATATGCCGATGACGTCGTCGATCAGCTGGAAGGCGAGCCCCGCCTGGCGGCCGAAGCCGGCCAGCGCCGCCACCTCCTCCCGGCCGGCGCCCGCGTACAGCGCGCCGAGGGCGCAGGCGCAGCCCAGCAGCGCGCCGGTCTTCGCCTCCGCCATGGCGAGCACCTCGTCGAGGGTGACCTCGTCCGGGGCACGGTGCTCCAGGTCCGTGTCGGTGTGCTGGCCGGCGCACAGCTCCACGACACAGTCCGCCAGCCGGGCCGCGGCCGGACCGGAGGCCGGGTGCGGATCCTCCGCGAGCAGCCGCAGGGCCAGCGCCTGCAGTGCGTCACCGGCGAGGATCGCGTCGGCGTCGCCGAACACGGTCCAGGCCGTGGGCCGGTGCCGGCGGGAGGTGTCGCGGTCCATCACGTCGTCGTGCAACAGCGTGAAGTTGTGGACCAGTTCGACCGCCACCGCCGCCCGGACCGCCGCCGTACGGGCCTCGGGTCCGCCGAGGGCCGCGGCCGCCGCCAGGACGAGCGCGGGCCGTATCGCCTTGCCGGCGTTACCCGTTGCCGGGCTGCCGTCCGCGTGCTGCCAGCCGAAGTGGTAGAGCGCGATCCGGCGCATGGAGGCGGGCAGCGACTCCAGGGCCGACCGCAGCTCCGGGTCGACCACGGCCCGGGTGCGCTCCAGCAGCTCCGGCGCCTCCTGCCCTTCGGACCGAACTTCGAGCTGTCCGTCGAGATGCCGCCGCTCCCCCGCCGTGCCCGGCTGCGGCACGGCGGGGCAACGCTGTTCGGTCTCCGTCATGAACTCGGCCATGTCTCCCCCTCGCCAGGTCCGCGGACACCGGCGTCGCCGGCCCGGCCGGACGCATATTCCGAGGGTCTACCCCGCCCGGCGGGCGGGGACACGGCCGCGAAGTGCGGAAACGTCACCTCCACCGGCCGATCTCGACGTTCTCCAGCACGCCGAGCGCGTCCGGCACCAGTACGGCGGCCGAGTAGTAGGCCGTCACCAGGTACTTGATGATGGCCTGTTCGTTGATGCCCATGAACCTCACGGACATGCTCGGCTCGATCTCGTCCGGGATGCCCGACTGCCGCAGGCCGATGACACCCTGGTCCTGCTCACCGGTACGCATCGCGATGATCGAGGTCGTGCGCTCCGGGGTGACCGGGATCTTGTTGCACGGGTAGATCGGCACTCCGCGCCAGGTCGGGATGCGGTTGCCGCCGATCTCGACGGTCTCCGGAACCAGTCCGCGCTTGTTCAGCTCGCGCCCGAACGCGGCGATCGCGCGCGGGTGGGCCAGGAACAGCTTGGTGCTGCGCCGGCGGCTGAGCAGCTCGTCCATGTCGTCCGGGCTGGGCACGCCGTCGTGCGGCTGGATCCGCTGGTCGTACTCGCAGTTGGGGAGCAGGCCGAAGTCGCGGTTGTTGATCAGCTCGTACTCCTGGCGCTCCTTGAGCGCCTCGACCGTGAGCCTGAGCTGCTGCTCGGTCTGGTTCATCGGCTGGTTGTAGAGGTCGGCCACGCGCGTGTGGATGCGCAGCACGGTCTGGGCGATGCTCAGCTCGTACTCGCGGGGCCGCGCCTCGTAGTCCACGAAGGTGTGCGGGATGTCGGGCTCACCGGAGTGACCGGCGGCCAGCTCGACCTCCTTCTCGCCGTACTTGTTGGTCCGCTGCTCCGGCACCGAGCGCAGCTGTTCGAGGTGCTCACGCAGGCTGTCCGAGCGCTCGGCGACCTGCTGGAAATCCTGGCGGCTGAGGATCAGCACGGTGGTCGCGGTGTCGGCGCGAACGGTGTACTCCCAGATGGCGTCCGGGTCCAGCAGCGCCTGCTCGCCGAAGTAGGCGCCGTCGGCGAGGACTCCGAGGACGGCGTCGTCGCCGTAGGGGCCGGTGCCGACCTTCTCGACCCTGCCGTGCGCCAGCAGGTACACCGCGCCCGTCTGGTTGCCGAAGTCGGCGATCACTTCGCCGGGTGCGAAGTCGCGCTGGCGGCAGCGCCGGGCGAGCTCCGTCAGCACCTCCTCGTCCTCGTAGGCGCGCAGGGCCGGCAGCTCGCCGAGTTCGGCCGGGATGACCTCGACCTGGTCCCCGGTCTTCACGAAGGTGATGCGGCCGTCGCCGACGGAGTACGTCAGCCGCCGGTTGACGCGGTACGTGCCGCCCTGGACGTCGACCCACGGGAGTGTGCGCAGCAGCCAGCGGGAGCTGATCTCCTGCATCTGAGGAACGGACTTGGTCGTGGTGGCCAGGTTCCGCGCGGCCGCCGTCCCGAGGGACTGCTGCGGCTTGCCCTGATCCGTGCGGACCTCTTCGCCTACCGACATAGAGAATTGCCTCCCAAGTATGCCCGGCACCGAATCGCAGGGGGCACCGGTCTCACCGTCGAGGCTTCCATCACGGAGCGTGTTCGCGCCATTACCCGAAAGTGCGGGAATGGATCATCGGACTACTGGGCAGGAAGAGGGACTCCGGCCGGCGCGTCGTGCCGTCGGCGACCTGCGCCGCCTGTCCGGATCGGCTCGCACAGCGTGCGAACGATGTGGTCCGGGACGTCCGGTTTCGGTAGAGATTTCATCGCAAATCGGCAGACCGGCACGGCACGAAGGAGGCGGCATGGCCCCACCCATGTCCGCGAGCGGATTCCTGGACGCACTGCGCGCGGAGGGCGTCACGGTCGTCGAGGTGGGCGACTGGCGGAACCACAACCGCAACCACAAGGGCCCGTGGGGGCCCGTCCACGGCGTGATGATCCACCACACGGTGACCCGGGGCAGCGCGCACACCGTGCAGATCTGCCGGGACGGCCACCCGGCGCTGCCGGGCCCGCTGTGCCACGGCGTGATCACCAAGGACGGCACGGTCCACCTGGTCGGCTACGGCCGCGCCAACCACGCCGGCCTCGGCGACGACGACGTGCTGCGCGCCGTCATCGCCGAGAAGGGGCTGCCGCCGGCCGACGAGGCCAACACCGACGGCAACCGGCACTTCTACGGCTTCGAGTGCGAGAACCTCGGCGACAGGGAGGACCCCTGGCCGCACGCCCAGCTGGACGCGATCGAACGGGTCGCGGCCGCTGTGTGCCGGCGGCACGGGTGGACCGAGAGGTCGGTCATCGGCCACCTGGAGTGGCAGCCGGGGAAGGTTGATCCTCGGGGGTTCGGGATGGATTGGCTGCGGGATCGCGTGGCAGAGCGGCTGAAGGGGTAGCGCCGTAGGGATGCATGGCCGTCTCCGAGCCCGGCCCCCGGGCGACAATGGAGCGGTGACCAGCCGTACCCCGCTCACCCCCCGCCTCCCCTCCCCCCTCCAGGAGGTCAGGGACGACCGGTTCGAGCGGCACGGGCTGCGGCTGGTGCTCAAGCGGGACGACCTGATCCACCCCGAGCTCGTCGGCAACAAGTGGCGCAAGCTCGTGCCGAATGTCGAGGCGGCGCGAGGGCGGCCGCTGGTGACCTTCGGCGGGGCCTACTCCAACCATCTGCGGGCCACCGCCGCCGCGGGCCGCATCCTCGGGCTGCCGACCATCGGTGTGGTCCGCGGCGAGGAGCTGGCCGACCGTCCGCTCAATCCCTCGCTGGCCCGGTGCGCGGCGGACGGCATGCGGCTGCACTTCGTCGACAGATCGACGTACCGGCGGAAGAACGAGCCGGAGACGCTGGGCGCCCTCCTGCGCGCGGCCGGCGCCGAGGACGCGTACGTCGTGCCCGAGGGCGGCAGCAACAGCGCGGCCGTGCGCGGCTGCCGGGTGCTGGGAGCGGAGTTGCGCGGGCTCGCCGAGGTCGTCGGCGTCGCCTGCGGCACCGGGGGCACGCTCGCCGGGCTGGCCGCCGGGCTGGCCCCCGGGCAGCGGGCACTCGGCGTGCCGGTGCTCAGGGGCGGCTTCCTGGAAGGCGACGTACAGGCCCTGCAGGAACGTGCCTTCGGCGGCCGTACCGGCTCCTGGTCCCTCGACGAGCGTTTCCACTTCGGCGGTTACGCCCGTACGACACCCGAACTTGACGCGTTCGCCAAGGACTTCGAGGACCGCCACGGGCTGCCTGTCGAACGTCTCTATGTCGCCAAGTTGCTCTACGGACTCGCCGCCCTCGCGGAGGAGGGTGCCTTCGCGCGTGGGACGACGGTCGCCGCCGTCGTCACCGGGCGGCCGTTCCCGTAGCGCTACTCCGCCTCCCGGTAGGCCGCCGCCTCCTCCAGGTCCAGGCGTCTGAGCAGCGCGCGCAGCATCTCGTCGTCGATGTAGCGGTGATCGCGGAGCGTGACGAAGACCTCGCGCTCGGCGCCGATCATCTCGCGCGAGAGGCGGCGATAGGTGTCGTCGACGGACTCGCCGGTGATGGGGTTGATCTGGCCGAGGCGCTCCCAGACGGCGTTGCGGCGGCGCTCCAGGACGGTGCGCAGACGGTCGGCGAGCGGCGGGGGCAGCTCGTTGCGCTCGTCCGAGAGGAGGTCGTCGAGGCGGTTCTCGGCGGCCCGGGAGGCCTGCGCCTGGGCGTTGGCCTCGGCGAGGGTCTCGGCCTGCGGGTCGCGGGCGGGGAACTTCAACAGGCGGATGAGCGGCGCGAGGCTCAGTCCCTGCACCACAAGGGTGCCGATGACCGTGGTGAAGGTCAGGAAGAGGATCAGGTTCCGCTGCGGGAAGGGGGCGCCGCCGTGCACCGTGAGCGGGATCGAGAAGGCGATGGCCAGGGACACCACGCCCCGCATGGCGGCCCACCCGGTCACCACCGGGCCCCGCCAGGTCGGGTTGTCCTCGCGCTCCCTGATGCGGCGGAAGAGCAGCCGGGGCCAGAAGGTCGCCGGGAACACCCACACGAAGCGGGCCGCGACGACCACGAGGAAGACCGCGACGGCGTACCACACCGCATCGGCGCCCTGGTACGCGCCCAGCCCCTTGAGGACGGTGGGCAGTTGCAGACCGATCAGCGCGAAAACCGCCGATTCCAGCACGAAGGCGACCATCCGCCACACCGCGTCCTCCTGGAGCCGGGTGGCGAAGTCGACCTCCCACGCGTGGTGCCCGAGATAGACCGCGACCACGACGACCGCGAGGACCCCGGAGCCGTGGAACTGCTCGGCGACGCCGTAGGCGACGAACGGGATCAACAGCGAGAGGGTGTTCTGGAGCAGGGCCTCCTTCAGGTGGGTGCGCAGCCAGTGGATCGGCACCATGAGCACCAGACCGACCACGACACCCCCGATGGCGGCCCGCAGGAACTCACCGATTCCGCCCGCCCAGGTGGCGCCCTCGCCGACGGCCGCGGCGAGGGCCACCCGGTAGGCGGTGATCGCGGTGGCGTCGTTGAGCAGGGACTCGCCCTGGAGGATGGTGGTGATCCGGGAGGGCAGACCCACCCGGCGCGCGATGGCCGCGGCCGCGACCGCGTCCGTCGGCGCGACCACCGCGCCCAGCACCAGCGCGGCGGGCAGCGGCAGCCCCGGTACGACGAGGTAGGCGACCCAGCCGACGGCGAAGGTCGCGAAGAGCACGTATCCGATGGACAGCATGCCCACGGGCCGCATCTGGGCGCGCAGGTCCAGGTACGAGCTCTCGGTGCCCTCCTTGTACAGCAGCGGCGGCACCACCAGCGGCAGGACGATGTTCGGGTCCAGGGTGTAGTGCGGGATGCCCGGGATGTACGAGACCGCCAGGCCGACGGCGACCAGCAGCAGCGGTGCCGGCACCGGCGTGCGCCGGGCGACCCCCGCGACCCCCGCGCTGCCCGCCACCAGCAACAGCAGCGGCATCACGTCCATGATCCTCGCCCACCCTCGTTTTCCGCGCGGCCGACCGCACGCCCGTCGTAATCTGGCAATCATGAAACAGTGCACGCACGCCGGCGCGCTGCCGCACCCGGAACCGGAACCGCTCGATCCGACCTGCCCGGAGTGCCTGCGTGACGGCACGCACCCCGTGCAGCTGCGGCTGTGCCTCACCTGCGGCCATGTCGGCTGCTGCGACTCCTCGCCCGGACGGCACGCGACACAGCACCACGAGACGTCCGGTCACCCGGTGATGCGGACCATCGAACCCGGCGAGGACTGGCGGTGGTGTTTCGTGGACCACGTGCTCGTCTGACCCTCTTTCGAGCGGGTTCTCGCGTGATCGCATTCCCGTTCGGCCGTGTTCTCGTGTGACACTGCATGCGGCGGCTGCCGCACGACGGTTCG
Source organism: Streptomyces sp. NPDC031426 (assembly GCF_055581585.1). Taxonomy (NCBI): domain Bacteria; kingdom Bacillati; phylum Actinomycetota; class Actinomycetes; order Kitasatosporales; family Streptomycetaceae; genus Streptomyces; species Streptomyces sp. NPDC031426. Next base: position 393,748 of record NZ_JBVIJE010000006.1, on the reverse strand, counting down.
AGTGTCTGACGTCTGGGTACGTCAACCCGGCGCGCGCTCCTCCCTTTTGGGCCCGCAAACCCTCTAGACACGGAGCGTATGCACAGCTTTACTGTGAGTGACGCATGGGGGGTTGGGGTCCCGGGACAGGACCGTTCGGAGCGCGATAGCGTCACCGCGGAACCATGTGCGCGTTACCCCGGGGGGCGACCCTCGGCCCCGTAAAGCTTGTACCACCATGGAGGTGAGGGTGTCCCAGATCGCAGGCGAGCCCGCGGCGAATCAGGACTTCGTGGAAGTCCGGCTGCCGGCCGCGGGTGCCTACCTGTCGGTGCTGCGGACGGCCACGGCCGGTCTCGCGGCCCGCTTGGACTTCACCCTGGACGAGATCGAGGACCTGCGCATCGCCGTGGACGAGGCCTGCGCGATCCTGCTCCAGCAGGCCGTGCCCGGCTCTGTGCTCAGCTGTGTCTTCCGGCTCGTCGACGACTCGCTGGAGGTCACGGTCTCGGCGCCGACCACGGACGGTCACGCCCCCTCGCGGGACACCTTCGCCTGGACCGTGCTCTCGGCCCTCGCGGGCAAGGTCTCGTCCGCCGTCGACGAGGACAAGACCGTGTCGATCAGCCTCTACAAACAGCGCGGCGCGGGCCCCGGCCCGGCGTGAGGAACGGGGACGGTCCGGTGCGGGACGAAGAGCGCGGCACACGGGAGCTGCCGGCCGAGGACGGGGGCGCCTCCTGGCCCAGCACGGGCGACCTGTCCGGGGAGGCCCCCGGGGACGGTTCCCGGCGCATGGCCGACGGCATCGACGGCATCCCCGAGCAGGCCAGACCACACCCGGAGGACGACTCCGCGCGGGCCGGAGGTGACGGTGCCGCGCAGGGCGTACCGCCGGAGGGCTCCGGCGACGCCGGGTCCGCCGGCCGCAGGGGGGCCAGGGCTCGGGGAAGGGCTACGGGCGGGACGATGAGCGAACACGAGCGGTACGCCGGGGACGACGCGCCGGGCGCGGAGGCCATGGGGGCCGTGCAGGCCGTACAGCACGACCCGGCGGACCGCAGCGGGGCGCGGGCGATGTTCGTGGAGCTGCGCACGCTGAAGGAGGGCAGCCCGGAGTACGCGGCGCTGCGCAATCAGCTGGTCCGTATGCATCTGCCGCTCGTGGAGCACCTGGCACGCCGGTTCCGCAACCGCGGCGAGCCGCTGGACGACCTCACCCAGGTCGCCACGATCGGGCTGATCAAGTCCGTCGACCGCTTCGACCCGGAGCGCGGCGTGGAGTTCTCCACGTACGCCACCCCCACCGTGGTCGGCGAGATCAAGCGGCACTTCCGCGACAAGGGCTGGGCGGTGCGCGTGCCGCGCAGGCTGCAGGAGCTGCGGCTCGCGCTGACCACGGCGACGGCCGAGCTGTCCCAGCTGCACGGCCGCTCCCCCACGGTCCACGAGCTGGCCGAAAAGCTCGCGATCTCCGAGGAGGAGGTCCTGGAGGGCCTGGAGTCCGCCAACGCGTACTCCACGCTGTCCCTGGACGTCCCCGACACCGACGACGAGTCCCCGGCCGTCGCCGACACCCTCGGCGCGGAGGACGAGGCGTTGGAGGGAGTGGAGTACCGGGAGTCCCTCAAGCCGCTGCTGGAGGATCTGCCGCCGCGCGAGAAGCGGATCCTGCTGCTGCGCTTCTTCGGGAACATGACCCAGTCGCAGATCGCGCAGGAGGTCGGCATCTCCCAGATGCACGTCTCCCGGCTGCTGGCCCGCACACTGGCCCAGCTGCGGGAGAAGCTGCTGGTGGAGGAGTAGAGCGCCTGCCTACTCGGTGCGGCCCGGTCCCTTGATGCCGAGGGCCCGGGTCGTCTCGCCGTTGACGAGAAGGATCAGCGCCGCCACGGCAACCACCGCGAGGGCGATCCCGGCCGGGATGGCCATGCTGTCGGCCTTGAGCAGGTTGTAGGCGATGGGCAGCGCCATGACCTGGGTGATCACCGCGGGGCCTCGGCTCCAGCCGCGCCGCAGCAGCAGCCCGCGCGCGGCGAGCAGCGGCAGCAGCGCGAGCACGACGAGGGTGACACCGAGGGTCACGGCCTGCTGCCGGTTGTCCGGGGACCCGGTGAGGCCGAGCACGAGCACCCAGACCCCGCCGACGCCGAGGGCGACGCCCTCCAGCCCGGCCAGCACAGCGGCATAGGTCAGCCGACGGGGACGGGGTTCCTGGGCGGGGTTCTGCTCACTGCTCACCCCAGCAGGGTAGCGGGGGCGGTGTCAGCGCCCCGAAGGGGCGGCCCGCAGACCACCGGCGTGTCCAGGCTCACGCCCGTCCCTCTTACCCGATCCCTACCTCGCTGTGGGCCCGGTACCCCCCAGTAGGTACGCTGCAGACCATGCGTGCACTTCTCGTGGTCAACCCGGCGGCAACCACCACAAGCGCACGCAGGCGTGACGTGCTGATCCACGCGCTCGCGAGCGAGATGAAGCTGGAGGCGGTCACCACCGAGTACCGCGGACACGCGCGCGACCTCGGCCGGCAGGCGGCGGACAGCGACGACATCGACCTGGTCGTGGCCCTCGGCGGCGACGGCACGGTCAACGAGGTCGTCAACGGCCTGCTGCACGCCGGCCCCGACCCCGAGCGCCTGCCCGGTCTCGCCGTCGTACCCGGCGGCTCCACCAACGTCTTCGCCCGCGCCCTGGGCCTGCCCAACGACCCGGTCGAGGCCACCGGCGCCCTGCTGGACGCGCTGCGGGAGAGCCGGGAGCGGGTCGTCGGCCTCGGGCTGACCTCGGGCACGCCCGGCACCGAGGACGAGGCGGTCCCGGACCGCTGGTTCACCTTCAACGCGGGACTCGGATTCGACGCGGGTGTCGTCGGCCGGGTGGAGCAGCAGCGCGAGCGCGGCAAGAAGTCGACACACGCGTTGTACGTACGTCAGGTGATCCGGCAGTTCCTCGGTGAGCAGAACCGCCGGCGCGGCTCGATCACGCTGGAGCAACCCGGCGAGGACCCGATTGCCGATCTTGTGGTGGCCATAGTCTCGAACACGTCCCCTTGGACGTATCTCGGCAATCGCCCCATGTACACGTCGCCTAAGGCCTCGTTCGATACCGGCGTCGACGTGCTCGGTCTCAGCCGTCTCTCGACTGCCGCGGTTGCCCGGTATGGCACCCAGTTGCTCACTTCGTCCCCCGAGCGTGGACCCCATGGTCGACATGTCGTCTCGCTGCACGATCTGGACCAGTTCACCTTGCATTCGAAGGCGCCCCTGCCCCTGCAGATGGACGGTGACCACCTGGGACTGCGTACGAGCGTGACGTTCACAGGCGTACGCCGTGCACTGCGTGTGATTGTGTGAGCGGAACGGGCAAAAGTCCTTTCACTCGAACGTTTAGGCCAGGATCCACCCCATGGAAGTACGGCTGTGACCTAGTCGACACCGAGGAATCAAAAAAAACTTTCTGGAAGGGGTTGTATCCGCCGCCGAGGTTTGCGAGTCTCTATCTGGCGATCGGGACGGCCCGCACGACCGGCCTCCAGTGATCGCCGGAACCCCTCCTCAAACCAAGGACCACGCCGGGGAAGACTCGGCGGTCGGCCCTTCACTTGTTGAGGGATTCGTGAAAGCGTTCACATTCACAAGCAACCTGCACGTAATACGTTCAGAGAACCTAGGAGAGGTAGCAGCCATGGACTGGCGTCACAACGCCGTTTGCCGCGAGGAAGACCCCGAGCTCTTCTTCCCCATCGGCAACACCGGTCCTGCGCTGCTGCAGATCGAGGAAGCCAAGGCCGTCTGCCGTCGCTGCCCGGTGATCGAGCAGTGTCTGCAGTGGGCGCTCGAGTCCGGTCAGGACTCCGGCGTCTGGGGTGGTCTCAGCGAGGACGAGCGCCGCGCCATGAAGCGCCGCGCCGCCCGCAACCGGGCTCGTCAGGCCTCCGCCTGACATACCCACCCCTGCTGACAGCCTGAGCTTGGCGGCGCGTGCAGCACGCACGCATCTCCCGCCCCCGAGCCGCAGCGCGCAGTATCCCCCGATGTGCTTAGCGATATAGCGGAGCAGCAACGAGCACGAGCCCCGGACCAATGGCGGTCCGGGGCTTTTTGCTGTCCTCAAGCTCCTTTATGGCGCACGGAGTTGCTCACTTCTGCGCCCGCACCGGAATGTCGAGGATCACCCTGGTCCCCCGCCCCGGCGCCGGGACCATGTCGAAGGAGCCACCCAACTCCCCCTCCACCAGCGTCCGTACGATCTGCAGCCCCAGGTTGCCCGAGCGGTGCGGGTCGAAGCCCTCGGGCAGGCCGACGCCGTCGTCCTGGACCGTGACGAGCAGCCGGGCCTCCTTCGTCGTACCGCCCCGGACCGCCGAGACCTCGACCGTGCCGGTGTCGCCCTCTCGGAAGCCGTGCTCCAGGGCGTTCTGCAGGATCTCGGTGAGGACCATCGACAGCGGTGTGGCCACCTCGGCGTCCAGGATCCCGAACCGCCCGCTGCGCCGGCCCGTCACCTTGCCCGGCGAGATCTCGGCGACCATCGCCAGCACACGGTCGGCGATGTCGTCGAACTCCACCCGCTCGTCCAGGTTCTGAGACAGCGTCTCATGCACGATCGCGATCGAGCCGACCCGGCGGACGGCCTCCTCCAGGGCCTCCCGGCCGCGCTCGGACTCGATGCGCCGGGCCTGCAGCCGCAGCAGCGCGGCGACCGTCTGGAGGTTGTTCTTCACCCGGTGATGGATCTCCCGGATGGTCGCGTCCTTCGTTATCAACTCGCGCTCGCGGCGTCGCAGTTCGGTGACGTCCCGGCACAGCACCAGCGAACCGATCCGGGTGCCCTTGGGCTTGAGCGGGATCGCCCGGAACTGGATGACGCCGTCGTTGGCCTCGATCTCGAACTCGCGCGGCGCCCAGCCGCTGGCCGCCTTGGCGAGCGCCTCGTCGACCGGCCCCCGGGTCGGGGCGAGTTCGGCGGTGGTCTGCCCGAGGTGCTGGCCGACCAGGTCGGCGGCGAGGCCCAGGCGGTGGTAGGCGGACAGCGCGTTCGGGGAGGCGTACTGGACGATGCCGTCGCCGTCCAGCCGGATCAGGCCGTCGCCGACGCGCGGCGAGGCGTCCATGTCGACCTGCTGGTCGGGGAAGGGGAACGATCCTGCGGCGATCATCTGCGCGAGGTCGGAGGCGCTCTGGAGGTAGGTGAGCTCCAGACGGCTCGGGGTGCGGACCGTGAGCAGGTTGGTGTTGCGGGCGATCACACCGAGGACGCGGCCCTCGCGCCGTACGGGGATGGACTCGACCCGTACCGGGACCTCTTCGCGCCACTCCGGGTCGCCCTCGCGCACGATCCGGCCCTCGTCGAGCGCGGCGTCCAGCATGGGCCGCCGGCCGCGCGGGACCAGGTGGCCGACCATGTCGTCCTGGTAGGAGGTGGGGCCGGTGTTGGGGCGCATCTGGGCGACCGAGACGTACCGGGTGCCGTCCCGGGTGGGGACCCACAGAACCAGGTCGGCGAAGGAGAGGTCGGAGAGCAGCTGCCACTCCGAGACCAGCAGATGGAGCCACTCGAGGTCGGAGTCGTCGAGGGCGGTGTGCTGGCGGACCAGTTCGTTCATGGAGGGCACGTCTGCGAGCGTACCCGGACGTTCGAACATGGCTGAAAAACATCTGCCACCGGCTCCGGAAACACCCGCGGGCCGCGGCGCCTGGAAGGGACCCTCAACCCTCCCGGCACCGCAGCCCGGAGCATCATCGGCCGTGGGGTGTGCGGTCCCGGTCGGCCGAAGGTCGAGGAGCCGGGGCAGTCAGGGCAGAGAGCTCCGGGTCCTCGATCCGCCTTCCTGTGCGGGGAAGACGGAGGCTTGTTCGCGTGGATACGTCGTCGGATCCGTCGTCGTCGATTGTGGACTAGACCACAACGATGTGTCCATGGCTTTGTCGGCATGCACGACTGATGGCACCCGATGCCATGAAGCCTAGCCCGCCTCGGTCAGCCGTGGGGCCAGATGGACATGGCAATTTCCGCGAGTGCTTCCAGTTCCTGCCGGCTCGCTCCGTCGCGGGCCTGCTGGGACATGCCCTGGATCATGGCGCCGGCGTGCCGGGCGAGGGCAGCGGCGTCGGTGCCGGCCGGAAGTCGGCCCTCCGCGACATCGGCCCGGATCCGGGACTCCAGGGCGGCGATGTTCGCGTTCCGCCGCTCCCGCAGCAGCCGCGCCACCTCGGGACTGGTGCAGTTGGTGGCGGCGTGCACGACAAGGCAGCCGTGGGGATGGGCGAGGTCGGTGTACTCGGCGGCGGCCTCGCGCAGCATGCGTTCGACAGCGGCGCGGGCGGTGGGCTCCTCGGCGAGGGCGCGATCACCGAAGGCGCCGTACGTATCGGTGTAGAGCCGTACGACCTCCTCGAACAGCGTCCGCTTGTCGCCGAAGGCGGCGTACAGGCTCGGGGCGCCGATCCCCATGAGCCGGGTGAGGTCGGCGACCGAGGTGGCCTCGTAGCCGTGCTCCCAGAAGGCCATGAGCGCCTTCTCCAGCGCAGTGGCACGATCGAAGGAGCGTGGGCGGCCCCGCGTTCCGGATGCCCCGGCCCGTGTTCCCGTCTCCTGAGCGCTCACCATGGAGGGCATTTTATAGCGGGCCCTAGAAAAAGGCGCCGGTCGGGAGAAGCGCATCGCCGGGGGACCCGGTTCTGTTAGATTGGTCTAAACCACATAGGACGTCCAGAGCCCACTTCAGAACGGCAGGCCCAGCGTGGAAGTTGTCATCGTTCCGGACGCCGCGGCGGGCGGCGAACTGATCGCCGAAGCCATGGCACAGCTGCTGCGACGCAAGCCCGGGGCCCTGCTCGGCGTGGCCACCGGCTCCACCCCGCTGCCCATCTACCAGGCGCTGACCGCGAAGGTGCGCTCCGGCTCCGTGGACACATCGCGGGCACGCATCGCCCAGCTCGACGAGTACGTGGGACTGCCCTCCGACCACCCCGAGTCCTACCGCTCGGTGCTGCGCCGGGAGGTCCTGGAGCCGCTCGGCATCGGCATGGACGAGTTCCTCGGGCCCGACGGCACCGCCGAGAACATCCAGGCGGCCTGCGAGGCGTACGACCGCGCGCTCGCCGAGGCCGGCGGGGTGGACCTGCAGCTGCTCGGGATCGGCACCGACGGGCACATCGGGTTCAACGAGCCGTGCTCCTCGCTCGCCTCGCGCACCCGGATCAAGACGCTGACCGAGCAGACCCGCGTCGACAACGCCCGTTTCTTCGACGGCGACATCGAGCAGGTGCCGCGCCACGTCATCACCCAGGGCATCGGCACCATCCTGGAGGCCCGCCATCTGGTGCTGCTGGCGACCGGCGAGGGCAAGGCGGACGCGGTCGCCGCGACGGTCGAGGGCCCCGTCGCGGCCGTCTGCCCGGCCTCCGCGCTGCAGCTGCACCCGCACGCCACGGTGGTCGTCGACGAGGCGGCGGCCTCCAAGCTCAAGCTGGCCGACTACTTCCGGCACACCTACGCGGGCAAGCCGGACTGGCAGGGGATCTGACGCCTGCTCGGCGGCATGGACTAGACCAAACCCGGTCACCACTGTATATAGAGGAGATCACGGAGCGTGCGGGTGGAGTCCTGACAGAAGAACCCGTGCCACGATGTGAGCCGTGGCCGATGTCAGTCGGTCGCTTTCGGCATCCGGAGCCGGGAAGGCAGAGCATGAGCACCGACGTCAGCAGTGCGGAGAACGAGGCCGCGACGACCGTCCGTACGGCGCGCGTGCCCAAGTACTACCGCCTGAAGAAGCACCTGCTCGACATGACGGAGACGCAGGCGCCGGGCACGCCGGTCCCGCCCGAGCGCACGCTGGCGGCCGAGTTCGACACCTCCCGCACCACCGTCCGCCAGGCCCTGCAGGAGCTGGTGGTCGAGGGGCGCCTGGAGCGCATCCAGGGCAAGGGCACCTTCGTCGCCAAGCCCAAGGTCTCCCAGGCGCTCCAGCTCACCTCCTACACCGAGGACATGCGCGCCCAGGGGCTGGAGCCGACCTCGCAGCTGCTGGACATCGGGTACATCACCGCCGACGACCGGCTCGCGGAGCTGCTCGACATCACCGCCGGCGGACGGGTGCTGCGCATCGAGCGGCTGCGCATGGCCAACGGCGAGCCGATGGCCATCGAGACCACCCACCTGAGCGCCAAGCGCTTCCCGGCCCTGCGCCGCTCCCTGGTGAAGTACACGTCGCTCTACACCGCCCTCGCCGAGGTCTACGACGTCCACCTCGCCGAGGCCGAGGAGACCATCGAGACCTCGCTGGCCACGCCGCGCGAGGCGGGCCTGCTCGGCACCGACGTGGGCCTGCCGATGCTGATGCTCTCCCGCCACTCCCTGGACCACGAGGGCAAGCCGGTGGAGTGGGTGCGCTCGGTGTACCGGGGCGACCGGTACAAGTTCGTCGCGCGGCTGAAGCGGCCTGCCGAGTAGGACGCGCGGACCGTCGCTGAATCGATATACCGAGATCCGGACGAGGTCTTCCGCTTCCACGACGCCGTCACCTACATTGCCTGCGCATTACACAGGTGATCAGCGAGGGGACGGAGCCGTGGCATGTCCGAAACGCCTGAAGTGAAACCACCGGTGGTGACGCCGGTGCGTGTGATCATCGGCCTGTGTCTCGTCGCGCCCTTCGTGGCGACGCTCTGGGTCGGCTCCTACGCCAAGACGGACCCCGCCTTCATCGGGATCCCGTTCTTCTACTGGTACCAGATGCTCTGGGTGCTGATCTCCACCGCGCTCACGATGACCGCGTACAAGCTGTGGCAGCGCGACCAGCGCGCCCGCGCCGCTCAGCAGGGTGGTGAGGCGAAGTGAAGAACGGCGTCAACGGCGTCGCGCTCGGCGTCTTCATCTTCTTCTTCCTGGCCGTCACGGTCATGGGCTTCCTCGCCGCCCGCTGGCGCAGGGCCGAGAACGAGCACTCCCTGGACGAATGGGGCCTGGGCGGACGGTCGTTCGGCACCTGGGTCACGTGGTTCCTGCTCGGCGGCGACCTGTACACCGCGTACACCTTCGTCGCCGTACCGGCGGCGATCTACACGGCGGGCGCGGCCGGCTTCTTCGCCGTGCCGTACACGATCCTGGTCTACCCGCTGATCTTCACGTTCCTGCCGCGCCTGTGGTCGGTCTCGCACCGCCACGGGTACGTCACCACCTCCGACTTCGTCCGGGGCCGCTTCGGCTCCAAGGGCCTGTCGCTGGCGGTGGCGCTGACCGGCATCCTGGCGACGATGCCGTACATCGCGCTCCAGCTCGTGGGCATCCAGGCGGTGCTGGACGTGATGGGCGTCGGCGGGGACAGCAGCACCAACTGGTTCGTACGGGACCTGCCGCTGCTGATCGCCTTCGGCGTGCTGGCGGCGTACACCTACTCCTCCGGTCTGCGCGCCCCCGCCCTGATCGCCTTCGTGAAGGACACGCTGATCTACATCGTCATCGCGGTGGCGATCATCTACATCCCCATCAAGCTGGGCGGCTTCGACGACATCTTCGCCAAGGCGGGCCACGCGTTCAGTCAGGTCAACCCGGTGACGGGCAAGCCGCGCGGCGCGCTCGTGCCCCCGGAGGCCGGACAGTGGACGTACGCCACCCTGGCCCTGGGCTCCGCACTCGCGCTCTTCATGTACCCGCACTCGATCACCGCGACCCTGTCCTCCAGGAGCCGTAACGTGATCCGCCGCAACACCACGATCCTGCCGCTGTACTCCCTGATGCTCGGCCTGCTCGCGCTGCTGGGCTTCATGGCGATCGCGGCCGGGGTCAAGGTCACCAACGGCCAGCTGGCCATCCCCCAGCTGTTCGAGAACATGTTCCCGGACTGGTTCGCGGGCGTGGCCTTCGCGGCGATCGGCATCGGTGCCCTGGTCCCCGCGGCGATCATGTCGATCGCCGCGGCGAACCTCTTCACCCGCAACATCTACAAGGACTTCATCAAGCCGGACGCCACGCCGAAGCAGGAGGCCCAGGTCTCCAAGATCGTCTCCCTGCTGGTGAAGGTCGGCGCCCTGGTCTTCGTCCTCACCATGGACAAGACGGTGGCGATCAACTTCCAGCTGCTGGGCGGCATCTGGATCCTGCAGACCTTCCCGGCCCTGGTCGGCGGCCTGTTCACCCGCTGGTTCCACCGCTGGGCGCTGCTGGCCGGCTGGGCGGTCGGCATGGCGTACGGCACGGTCGCCGCGTACGGCGTCGCCTCCCCGACCCAGAAGCACTTCGGCGGCTCGGCGAAGGAGATCCCCGGCATCGGCGAGATCGGCTACATCGGCCTCACGGCCTTCGTCCTCAACGTCGTGGTCACCGTGGTCCTCACCGTCGTCCTGAAGGCCGTGAAGGCCCCCGAGGGCGTCGACGAGACCAAGCCGGAGGACTACACGGCGGACGCGGGCGACCCGGGGGTGCAGGTGGAACTGCCGCCGGCGACCGCGGGCGCCGGTCACTGAGCGACTGCCGTACGACGGGCCGCCGGAGGAAATCCGGCGGCCCGTCGTCGTACCGCTCCGGCAGACTCGACGCCATGGACATCGTGATCCGGCCCGCGCACCCCGGCGACTACGACGCCCTCGGCGAGATCACCGCCCGGGCGTACCTGGACGACGGACTCCTCGACTTCGGGGAGAGCGACTGGTACCTGGGCGAACTGAGAGACGTGGCCAAGCGAGCGGCCGCGGCACAGGTACTCGTGGCCGTCCGGAACGGCACCCTCCTCGGCGGAGTCACCTTCGTGCCGTCCCCCGGCCCCATGGCCGACATCGCCCGCCCCGCAGAGGCCGAGATCCGCATGCTGGCGGTCGCGCACGCGGGACGGGGACAGGGTGCGGGCGAGGCCCTCGTCCGGGCCTGCATCGACCGCGCACGGGCCACCGAGGGCTGCCGGGCCGTCGTCCTGTCGACCCAGCGCACCATGCACGCCGCCCACCGCATCTACGAGCGCCTGGGGTTCGTCCGCGTCCCCGAACGCGACTGGAACCCGCTCCCGGAACTCGCCGACATCACTCTCCTCACCTACAAGTTGACGCTCTGACACCGTCACGACACAACATCTGGGGGTGACACGACAGCCCGACACTAGATGTATGCTCATGCTCGCTGTCGTCGCAGGGGAATCCGGTGCGAATCCGGAACTGTCCCGCAACGGTGTACTTGTGCGCGTCTGCGCTCAGGAGTCAGTCCGAGGACCTGCCGGCAGCGCACCCGGCCGTCCGGTTCGGGTGCCCTGAGACGTCCGGGCCTCGTGGGATGGGCCGGTGGACGCGACGCCGTGTGCGCTCGTGGTTGCCCCCTGCCCTCGGCAAGGCCCCCGTGCCCAGCGAGGGAGAGCCCCACGTGACCATCGCGCCAGCAGATCCGGCTTCAGCCAGCGGCCTGGAGACCGACGGTCCCGGTGCCGCGCTGCTGCGGACCCTGACCCAGCTGACCGTCGACCTCCCCGACGCCGACCCCGGCCGGGTCGCCGCCGCCGCGCTGCGCGGCCGGTCCGCCCGGGCCGACGAGGCGGAGTTGCGCGAGCTGGCCACCGAGGCCGCCGCCGGGCTCATCTCCGAGGACCCCGCCTACTCCCGGCTGGCCGCCCGGCTGCTGACCATCTCCATCCGCGCCGAGGCCGCCTCGCAGGGCGTGACATCCTTCACCGGGTCCGTGACCGTGGGGCACCGCGAGGGGCTCATCGCCGACCGCACCGCCGAGTTCGTACGGTTGCACGCCGAGCGGCTCGACACGCTGATCGACGCGGCCGGCGACGACCGCTTCGGCTACTTCGGCCTGCGCACCCTGCACAGCCGCTATCTCCTGCGGCACCCGATCACCCGCAAGGTCATCGAGACGCCCCAGCACTTCATGCTGCGGGTCGCGAGCGGCCTGGCCGAGGACGACACGACCCGCTCCGTGGACGAAGTGGCCGCGCTCTACGGGCTCATGAGCAGGCTCGACTACCTCCCGTCCTCCCCCACGCTCTTCAACTCCGGCACGCGGCACCCGCAGATGTCGTCCTGCTACCTCCTCGACTCCCCGCTGGACGAGCTGGACTCCATCTACGACCGCTACCACCAGGTGGCCCGGCTCTCCAAGCACGCCGGAGGCATCGGTCTGTCGTACTCCCGGATCCGCAGCCGGGGTTCGCTGATCCGCGGCACCAACGGGCACTCCAACGGCATCGTGCCGTTCCTGAAGACCCTGGACGCCTCGGTGGCCGCCGTGAACCAGGGCGGCCGGCGCAAGGGCGCGGCCGCGGTCTACCTGGAGACCTGGCACTCCGACATCGAGGAGTTCCTGGAGCTGCGGGACAACACCGGTGAGGACGCCCGCCGTACGCACAACCTGAACCTCGCGCACTGGATCCCGGACGAGTTCATGCGCCGGGTCAACGCCGACGAGCAGTGGTCGCTGTTCTCCCCGTCGGACGTGCCGGAGCTGGTGGACCTGTGGGGCGAGGAGTTCGAGGCCGCCTACCGCAAGGCGGAGGAAAAGGGCCTCGCGAAGAAGACCATGCCGGCCCGTGAGCTGTACGGCCGGATGATGCGCACCCTCGCGCAGACCGGCAACGGCTGGATGACCTTCAAGGACGCGGCCAACCGCACCGCCAACCAGACGGCCCTGCCGGGGCACGTGGTCCACTCCTCCAACCTCTGCACGGAGATCCTGGAGGTCACGGACGACGGGGAGACGGCGGTCTGCAACCTGGGGTCCGTGAACCTGGGTGCCTTTGTCGACACGACGACCGGTGACCTCGACTGGCAGCGGCTGGACGACACCGTCCGCACCGCCGTCACCTTCCTGGACCGCGTGGTCGACATCAACTTCTATCCGACCGAGCAGGCGGGACGGTCGAACGCCAAGTGGCGTCCCGTCGGTCTCGGCGCGATGGGTCTGCAGGACGTCTTCTTCAAGCTGCGCCTGCCCTTCGACTCGCCGGAGGCCAAGGCCCTGTCCACGCGGATCGCCGAGCGGATCATGCTGGCCGCGTACGAGGCCTCCGCCGACCTGGCCGAGCGCAACGGCCCGCTGCCGGCCTGGGAGAAGACCCGTACGGCCCAGGGCGTGCTGCACCCCGACCACTTCGGTGTCGAGCTGTCCTGGCCGGAGCGCTGGGCGGCGCTGCGCGGCCGTATCGCCGAGGTCGGCATGCGCAACTCCCTGCTGCTGGCCATCGCGCCCACCGCCACCATCGCCTCCATCGCGGGCGTGTACGAGTGCATCGAGCCGCAGGTGTCGAACCTGTTCAAGCGCGAGACGCTGTCCGGTGAGTTCCTGCAGGTCAACTCCTACCTGGTGCAGGACCTGAAGGAGCTGGGCGTGTGGGACGCCCGCACCCGTGAGGCGCTGCGGGACAGCAACGGCTCGGTGCAGGACTTCGCGTGGATTCCGGCCGACGTACGGGCGCTGTACCGCACGGCGTGGGAGATCCCGCAGCGCGGCCTGATCGACATGGCGGCGGCCCGCACCCCGTTCCTGGACCAGGCGCAGTCCCTGAACCTGTTCCTGGAGACGCCGACCATCGGCAAGCTCTCCTCGATGTACGCCTACGCCTGGAAGTCGGGCCTGAAGACGACGTACTACCTGCGCTCCCGCCCGGCGACCCGCATCGCCCGCGCCGCCCAGGCGCAGACCGCCGCCGGCATCCCCGTCCAGCAGGTCGCCGACCCCGACGCGGTCGCCTGCTCCCTTGAGAACCCCGAGTCCTGCGAGGCCTGCCAGTAATGTCCAACCGTTCCCAGAACCTTCTCGACCCGGGCTTCGAACTCACCCTGCGCCCCATGCGCTACCCGGACTTCTACGAGCGCTACCGCGACGCGATCAAGAACACCTGGCACGTCGAGGAGGTCGACCTCCACTCGGACGTCGCCGACCTCGCGAAGCTGACGCCCGAGGAGCAGCACCTCATCGGCCGCCTGGTCGCCTTCTTCGCGACCGGTGACTCGATCGTCGCCAACAACCTGGTGCTGACGCTCTACAAGCACATCAACTCCCCCGAGGCACGGCTCTACCTGAGCCGTCAGCTCTTCGAGGAGGCCGTGCACGTCCAGTTCTATCTGACGCTCCTGGACACCTACCTGCCCGACCCGGACGACCGCGCGGCGGCCTTCGCCGCGGTGGAGAACATCCCCTCCATCCGCGAGAAGGCCGGGTTCTGCTTCAAGTGGATCAACGAGGTCGAGAAGATCGAGCGGCTGGAGACGAAGGCCGACCGCCGTCGCTTCCTGCTCAACCTGATCTGCTTCGCCGCGTGCATCGAGGGCCTGTTCTTCTACGGCGCGTTCGCGTACGTCTACTGGTTCCGCAGCCGGGGTCTGCTGCACGGTCTGGCCACCGGCACCAACTGGGTGTTCCGCGACGAGACGATGCACATGTCCTTCGCCTTCGACGTGGTCGACACCGTCCGCAAGGAGGAGCCGGAGCTGTTCGACGAGGAGCTGGGGCAGCAGGTCACCGACATGCTGAGGGAGGCCGTCGAGGCGGAGCTGCAGTTCGCGCGCGACCTGTGCGGCGACGGCCTGCCGGGCATGAACACCGAGTCGATGCGGCAGTACCTGGAGTGCGTCGCCGACCAGCGCCTCGGCCGCCTGGGGTTCGCCCCGGTGTACGGCTCGGAGAACCCGTTCTCCTTCATGGAGCTGCAGGGCGTCCAGGAGCTGACGAACTTCTTCGAGCGCCGCCCGTCGGCGTACCAGGTCGCGGTGGAGGGCACCGTCGACCTGGACGAAGACTTCTGACCGGCCGTTCAGACGGGGTGGGCCGCGCCGTGCCTCCTGCGGGTCCGGCTCGGCCGCCTCGTCTCGTTCTCCCCCTTCGCCTCCTTACGCTGTGACCTGCTGATCTGGCGGTCGATCATCCTGTCGTGCGCGATACCGATCACCGCCGGGAGGATCAGCAGGCCCAGGATCCCGATCACGGCGATCATTCCGAGCAGTCCTTCTGTCTGTGATGTGGTCATGGACATCACTGTCCCGCCGAACGCTCCTTACCGGGAGCGGCAGGACTGCCGCACACCCTCGAATTACTGCCACCGGCGAGGCAGACTGGCAGCATGCTGCAGAACGTGGCCGCCGTGCTGCTCGACGGCGTGAACCCCTTCGAGATGGCCGTCGTCTGCGAGGTCTTCGGTACCGACCGCAGTGACGAGGGACTGCCGGTGTACGACTTCGCGGTCGCCTCGGCCGAGGGCCCGGTGCTGCGCTCCAACGCGGGGTTCACCCTGCAGGTCGAGCACGGCCTGGAGCGCCTGGAGGCGGCCGATCTGATCGCCGTACCAGCCGGGGCCTGCTACGACTCGCGCGCGTTCCCGCCGGAGCTGCTCGCCGCCCTGCGCCGCGGGGTGGATCGCGGCGCCCGGGTGCTCAGCGTCTGCTCGGGCGTCTTCGTGCTCGCCGCCGCCGGGCTGCTGGACGGCCGGCGCTGTGCCGTGCACTGGCACCACGCGGCGGAGCTGGCCCGCCAGTATCCGCGGCTGACCGTCGAGCCGGACGTGCTCTACGTCGACGAGGACCCCGTGATCACCTCGGCCGGCACCGCCGCCGGGATCGACGCCTGTCTGCATCTGGTGCGCAAGGAGCAGGGACCCGAGGTCGCCAACAAGATCGCCCGCCGGATGGTCGTACCGCCGCACCGGGACGGCGGGCAGGCGCAGTACATCGAGCGGCCGCTGCCGAAGGGCCCGTGCGACACCGTCGGCGAGGTGCTGGTGTGGATGGAGGAGCACCTCGACCAGGAGGTGACCGTCGAGCAGCTCGCCGCCCGCGCCCACATGGCCCCGCGCACCTTCGCGCGCCGCTTCCAGCAGGAGACCGGGACCACTCCCTACCGGTGGATCCTGCGGCAACGGGTGCTGCGCGCCCAGGAGTTGCTGGAGGGGACCGACGAGACCATGGACGCGATCGCCTGGCGCACCGGGTTCGGTACGGCGGCTGCCATGCGGTACCAGTTCGTGCGGGCGCTCGGCACCACCCCGAACGCCTACCGGCGCGCGTTCCGGGGCCCTGAGGCCGCCTGAGCGCGCGCCGGTACCAGGTGTCCTACCCAGACACTCCTACCAAGGCAGCGGCCTCAGCAGCAGGTTGTGCGGGCGGAGCGTGATGCCCACGCGGGTGGTGTCGTTCGACCCCGCGACCTGCTCGAAGCGGTACTTCGCCGAGATCGCCGCGGTGATCAGGCTCAGCTGGGTCATGGAGAAGTGGTCGCTGGGGCACTTGCGGTTGCCGACGCTGAAGGGGCTCATGGCGTACTTCGGCACGTCCTTGGCCCGCTCCGGCAGCCACCGGTCGGGGTCGAAGTCGAGGTGGCGGTCGTAGGAGCGGGCGTCGCGCTGGATCGCGTAGGGGCTGTAGACGATGTCCGCCCCGGCCGGAATGCGATATTCACCGAGCGCGGTGTCGGTCACCGCTCGCCGCGTCAATATCCATACGGCGGGCCGGAGCCGCATGGCCTCGACAACGACATTGTTGGTGTGCCGGAGCGAGCGGACGTGTTCGAAACCGACCGGTTGACCACCGGTCACGGATTCAACCTCGGTCCGTACCTTCTCGGCGTGTTCCGGGTGTTCCGCGAGGACCTGGAGCAGCCACATGATCGTGGACGCCACTGTTTCGCTGCCGGGGGTGAGTATCGCGACGACCTGGTCGTGGATCTCCTGTTCCCCGATGGGGTCGCCATTGTCGTCCTTCGCCTCCAGCAATGCCGTCAGCAAATCGTCCGGCTTTTGACCAGACGCCCTCCGCTCGGCGATGATCTCGTCGACCAGCAGATGCAAATCGGCCAGCGCCCGGTTGAATTCGCGGTTGGCCGGGAACGGCAGCCGGTAGAGCGGCCCGAGCGGGATGACCATGCGCCGGTACATGCCGCGGAAGACGGTGGCGAGGTCGACGCTGAGCCGCTCGGCGCGCTCGTCCATGTACTCGCCGCGCAGCAGGCATCGGGCGGCGATGCGGACGGCCACCCGGAAGGATTCGGAGGTGCAGTCGACGGTCTCGCCGGGCCGCCAGCGCTCGGTCAGCGCGTGCGCCTCCTCCTCCATGACCGGCCCGTAGTTCGGGATCGCGTCGAGCCGGAACGCGGGCTGGATGGTGCGCCGCTGGCGCCGGTGCCGGGGGCCGTTGGCGGTGGCCACGCCCTCCTTGCCGAGCAGCCCTTCGAGGGACTCCCACAGGGGTCCGTCGATCTTGAAGTCGGGGTTGAGCGCGAGCGCGCCGGTGAGCTCCGGGGCGGTGACGGCGTACACCGTCTTGGGGCCGAGCCTGAGGCGTACGACGTCGCCGTGGTCGCGGAGCCGGGACATGAACGCGAGCGGATCGCGGACCAGTTGCAGACCGTGCCCGAGGCCGGGCACCGCGCCGCCGGCCAGCGGCGGTTCACGCAGCTCGGCGGTCTCGGAGGTCAGGGGCCGCACAGACTGGACGGTCATTTCTCACCTGCCGTTTCGTTCGTCACGTACGGGGGTGTGGACCGGTCGTCCCAGGTGTCGACCATGTACCGGCCGGACTCGTGGTGGAACCAGTAGACGGAGCTGAACCAGTTGCGCATATTGCCGACGCAGGTGCGGACCGCGGCGCTCAGTTCCTTTCCGTGGACCGTGCCGTCGGCGAGGCCGTCGGCGAACCGCAGGGCCTCCTGCTCGACTTCGAGGAATTCACTGATACATTCCTCGATGCGCCGCCTCACTTCGTCCACCGATTCCTCGAGAGTCAGCCTCTCATGGGCGATGAGACTGATGCCGAGATTGTGGACCTCGTCGCCCGCTATTTCCTTCGGCAGCGAGCACAGATCGTTGTACCAGGCGGCGAATTCCTGACTGAGCAGTGCGGCCCGGCGATAGGCCGGGTTTTTCCGCACCGAATCCGGGAGTTCACATCCGGCGCTCGGCTCCAGCAGGTCCGTCCATATCCGGTGCGCGAAGGTGTGGCGGCGCAGGGCGAGGTATTCCTCGACGCCGGGTATGTATCCCTCGGTGCGGTTGCGGAACTCGCGGTCGTAGGCCTCGATCACCGCGTGGAAGTGCCGGGCGAACCGCTGGTTCCAGGTGCGCGACAGGAAGCCGTACAGCCGCAGCACGCTGTCCGCGAACCCCGCGACCAGCGAGTCCGGGTGGTGCAGATGGTGCCGGGGTGCGTCGAGGGCCGTATGGAGGCGGTGCCTGAGGCGTCGCCAGTCGTCGGCCCGGCCGTGGACGACGTACCGGTCGTGGCGGTCGTCCCAGACGAAGAACCATGCGCTGTAGTCGGCGATGGCCTGCATGACCTCGTCGGGGGCACCGAGGTAGTACCCCGCCATGAGGTCGGTGTAGCACAGTCCATCGGCATATTCCCGCACCAAGTCCGCCGGCATGAGCCGCTTTTCCAGCAGCCAGAGCCGTGTCTTCTCCTGGAGTCGCGGCCAAAACGGGTGCAGTTGCCGAGGAAAGGCGGACTCGATCACCGGGAGTGCCAGTGAGGGTGGTACTACGACCGCCATCGGCGTCGCTGTGGT
This sequence comes from Streptomyces sp. NPDC031426, assembly GCF_055581585.1. NCBI lineage: Bacteria > Bacillati > Actinomycetota > Actinomycetes > Kitasatosporales > Streptomycetaceae > Streptomyces > Streptomyces sp. NPDC031426. The sequence continues at coordinate 375,289 of NZ_JBVIJE010000006.1, read as the reverse complement.
GCCGTATGGGAAAGCATGCACGTACAAACCCCTCTCCGCCGCCAGGAGCGCACACCCCTACCGTCGTGCCGGGCGTGCGCCGTTGCGTATCCCCGCACTTACATTCAGCACCACAACTGTCCGCCGTGGGAACGGATTTGCTTCACTCACTACCCCTAGGTGCCGAGAATCTCCCCCTGTGTGACCGATTAAGGATCATTAGGAGGGCAGAACGGGTCGGTTGTACGACGCACGGATGATCGAAGCCGGACATACGAAGGGCGCCCGACCGGGAGTGATCCCGCCGGACGCCCCAAGTCCGCGGCGTCTGCTAGTCGTTGGCGACCACCGGATAACGTGGCTCGTTCTCGGCCATCTGCCGCAGCGCGTCCTTGCGGTCCCGCTTGGACAGCCGGTCGATGTACAGGTAGCCGTAGAGGTGGTCGGTCTCGTGCTGCAAACACCGTGCGAAGTAGCCGGTGCCACGGACCTTGATCGGGTTGCCCTGCTCGTCCTGGCCGGTCACCTCGGCGTAGTCGGGCCGGGCGAGCGGTGCGTACGCCGTCGGCACCGACAGGCAGCCCTCGTTGCTGTCGTCCAGGCGGCGCTGGTCGGCGGGCAGCTCGACGAGCTTGGGGTTGCACACCACGCCCACGTGCCGGACGCCTTCGTCGTCGGGGCAGTCGTAGACGAAGACCTTCAGGTCGACACCGATCTGGTTGGCGGCCAGACCCACGCCCTCGGCGGTGCGCTGGCTGGCGAACATGTCCGCGACGAGCTGCTGCAGCTCCTCGCCGAACTCGGTGACGTCCTTGCACTCCTTGTGCAGCACCGGGTTGCCGACCACCGTGATCGGCCGCGAGGTGCCACGCTCCCGCCAGGCCTTCTCGCGCTCCTCGCAGTCCTCCGTGTCGACGACGTACCCCTCCTCGTCGACGGGGAGCACGCCCGCGTGCTGCTGATCGGTGTCCTGCTGCGCCATGACCGACGTACGCCTTCCTGCAAACCTTGGAAAAGTCTCGGGTACAGCCTAAAGGCGGCTGGTCACCGGCGGCTCAGCAAACCTCTTCGAGATCCCGCCAGTCCCTGGAGTCCGGGCTGTCGGCGACCCACCCGTCCAGCAGCCCCCGCACCAGCGAAGCCGGCGCGGCCACCCCGCACTCCCGCTCCGGCACCCACAGCTGCCCGTCCGTCCGGTGCCCCAGCGGCCCGGGATGACCTGGCTCGCTGTGGTCGTGCGGGTCCAGGTGATCACCCTCGCCCTCGTCCGACGGCATCCGCGACTCCGAGCACATCCGGCACAGCAGCCGCACGGACGACGACCAGTCCTCCGCGGCGAACCCGGCGTCCGCGGCGAGCTGCTCCAGCGCGTCCCGGTCCGCCTCCGTGGCCGCCTCCAGCAGAACCACCCAGGTCGGCACGGGTGAGGGCGCCCACAGCTCGATCTCGTCGAAGACCGGATACGCATGGCCGGTGGAGGTCGTGCGCTCGCCGTGCGGGACCCCGTCGTGCAGCACGACCTCGCCCCAGCGTCGCCCGGACGAGGGAAGCGGGATGGACAGCACCTCCATCCGCGCGGGGTCCAGCCTGCGGCCCCACACGACCTCGGCCTCACCCTCCGGGGAGAGCCGTACGGCCGCGCTGCCCAGCTCCATGCCGACCGGTTCCCCGGCCACGGCGGCGCCTCCGGGCACCTTCAGCCCGTACGCCTGCCAGGCGCGGCGGGCCAGCGGCCAGTCCTGCAGGGCGGTGGCGGCGATGCCGACGTTCCACCAGTCGGGCGCCCCGGCCTCCCGGTCGAGCAGGGCCACCGCGCGCAGACCGGCCGCGCGGGCCTGCTCCCAGTCGTGCCGGAACTTGTGCAGCAGGGCGAGGTTGAACCAGGACTCCGACAGCCAGGGTTCCAGGTCGGCGGCCCGTGTCAGCAGCTCGCCCGCGTCCTCGTACCGACCGTCGCCGATGAGCGTGAACGCCCGGTCGGTGGCCTGCCGCCAGGAGGCGGAGGGCCGGTGCCGTCCCTTGCCGAAGATCCTCACGATTCCCGCCTGCCAGTTCCAGTTCCGCTCAGTGGGCTGGCTTGTGCCCCCGGACACCCTCTCCCTCGCATCCAACCACGTACGGTGGGAAAGGCGCTCATTACCCATGGGTTACCCAGCCGCGAGCGGGGTCAGACAGTGCCGTGCGTCTCCCGTCGCCCGCCACTGGCGCGCTCTCCCCCCAGGTCCGTGGCTGGGCCAGGACGCGGGCGAGGGACTCCACCACCTCCGGAGCGTAGTCACCGGCGGTGCCGAGACGCAGCTCCTCCAGCGCCCGCAGGGGTCCCTCGGGGCCCGCGTCCCGGGTCTTCTCCTCGTAGGCGTTCACGGCCCGGATGATCCGGGCGGCGAGGGGCTGTTCGCGGTAGGGGTCCGCCTGCCGTTCCACCATCACGGCGACGGCCGCGGACACACCGGTCTGCCGTACGACGGCCCCGCCGAGCAGCGCGATCCGCCGCTGCTGCGCGGGCGGCAGCCCGGCGGTGGCACCGGCCGGGACCGGGTCGACCAGGCTGAGCTGGCCGATGTCGTGCATGAGGGCCGCGTACTCCAGGACGGTCAGTTCGCCGCCGGTCAGGCCGAGATCCCGGCCGACGGCGAGGCTGAGCGCGGCCACCCGGCGGGCGTGCCCGGGTGGGGTGCAGCCGGCTATCTCGGTGGCGCGGGCGAGGGAGGCGATGGTCTGCCGGTAGGTGGCGCGGACGGCCGCGTATCTGCGCAGGGACAACTGAGTGAGCAGCAGGGGCAGACAGAACACGGGCAGCGCCCACAGCCCGGCGACGGCGACCCCGAGCGCGATCACCGCGCCGGTCGCACAGACGGCGGAGCCGATGCCGAGCAGCCCGCGCAGTTCCTCGCGCAGCAGCGGGCCGAACGGCCAGCGGGTGCGGGAGTGGGCGAGAGCGGCGGCCAGAACGGCGTCGCACAGCGCGGTGAGGCAGAGCAGGGCGACCAGGAGCAGGGCGTAGGCGGGGCCGCTCCAGGAGGTGAATGCGCCCTTGCTGTAGAGGGGTTGGAAGCAGACGGCGGCGAAGCCGACGGTGAGCACACGGCGGGCCAGATGGTCGAGGGTGGGGGTGCGTCCGTGCCAGATGTGCGGGACGGCGCCGAGCAGGGCGGCCGCCAGGACCACGGTGACGACCTGCGCCGCGTCGTGGTGCGCGGGCCGACCGGCCTCCGCTCCGAGCAGGGCGTACGACAGCGAGCCGGCGGTGGCGAGGGGGGCGGCCTGCCGTACCTCGGCGTCGCTCCACCGGGTCAGCTCGCCGACGGCTATGAGCACCCCGAAGGCGAGGGCGACGCCCCGTTCGTCGAGCCCGGTCCAGAGGGTGACGGCGAGGGACCCGGCCGCGGTGAGCGCGGCGGCCCCGTGCACGATCCGCAGGGCGGTCACCGGGGTACCCCGATGACCGGCGACCGGCCCTGGCTCTCGTGCGGCGTCGCGGTGTCCTCGGAGGTGACCGTGGGGTGCCAGCCGTAGCGGCCCAGCGCGCGCCGGAACGCGTCCACCATGCGCGGGTCGAACTGCGCGCCGGCGCAGCGCTCCAGTTCGGCGACGGCCGCCTCGACCGGGCGGGCCCGGCGGTAGGAGCGGGTGGAGGTCATCGCGTCGAAGGCGTCGGCGACGGCGACGATGCGGGCGCACTCGGGGATCTGGCTTCCGATGAGGCCGTACGGGTAGCCGCTGCCGTCGAGGCGTTCGTGGTGGTGCAGGATCGCGGCGCGGGCCTCGCCGAGGAAGGAGATCCCGCGGACCATCTCATGGCCGTACTCGGGGTGCAGTTCGATGATCCGGCGTTCCTCGGGGGTCAGCGGGCCGTCCTTGCGCAGCAGCCGCGTCGGGACACCGAGCTTGCCGACGTCGTGCAGGATGCCGGCGAAGCGCAGCACCTCGACGCGGTCGTCGTCCATGCCCAGTTCGCGGGCGATCATCACGGAGGCCTGTCCGACGCGTTCGCTGTGGCCGCGGGTGTAGCCGTCCTTGATGTCGACCGCCTGGACGAGGGCACGGATGGTGGCCTGGTGGGCGGCGCGCTCGCGGTGGTACTGGGCGAAGATCCACCAGGACACGCACATCGGCAGCAGCACGAGCAGCGCGGCGACCGGGCCGTACGGGCTGCGCCACAGCACGGCCGTCATCAGCCCGGCGAGTCCGTGCACCGCGACCGGCGCGAGGGAGCGGGACAGCAGCCCGCGCCAGGCCCGGCGCAGCGGGACGCCGAGGGCGACGGCGCGGATCCCGCCGTCGAGGACGGTGAGGATCAGGCAGAAGGCGAGCACGGCCGCGCCCGCGGGCAGCAGCGCGTACGGGAAGTCGGAGGCGACGACGGCGTCGCGGCCGCCGAGCGCCCAGTGCACCCGGGCGGCGCCCCACACGGCGAGCGCGGGCTGCGCGGCCCGCCACAGGCGTCTGAGCGGCGCGGGCCGGTGCCCGGCCCGCTCGACCGGGGAGAGCAGGGCCGCGGGCAGCGGGACCAGCGCGGCGGCCGGCGGCGGCAGCAGGAACGCCCCGGCGAGCAGCACGGGGTAGAAGGTGCCGCCGAAGCGCCGGCGCACGGCGTGCTCGCAGACGGCGTAGAGCGCGCAGAGAAGACCGAGCGCCCACCACGGGGTGCGTACCGTCGGCAGCGGCAGGAGGCAGAGCAGCGCCAGCAGGGCGACACAGGCCACATAACCGCGGGCCCTCGCCGGTACCGCCTCCATCACGCCCCTCCCCCGACCATGCCTGTCCAGGCTCGGAGCCTAGGGCGGGGATCGGGGGGTGCGGGGCCTATGACCTGAGGATTAGCACGTTCGAGTGACGACCCGGCGGTCAGCTCTCCTGCGGGGTGGCGGTCACGTCGTGCTCGGGGACGGCCTGGCCGGAACGGATCAGGTCGATCCGCCCCATGACCTTGGCGCGCAGGTCCGCGGGTACGTCGTCATGCCCGCAGCACCGCTTGACCAGCTTCTTCACGGCCCGCTCCAGGCCGTACTTCTCCAGGCACGGAGAGCATTCCTCGAAGTGGTGCTGGAACTTGTCGCGATCGACGTCCGGCATCTCACTGTCGAGGAACTCGTACAGATGGTCGAGGACCTCACTGCAGTCCGTCTCGTGCGGCTCTCCGCAGCTCATGAGCCCGAGCCTTTCGCTTCGTTCGACTCTCCGGCGCCCGCCGGGACCAGCCCACGCTCACGGGCGTAGTCCTCCAGCATGCCGCGCAGTTGACGGCGGCCCCGGTGCAGCCGGGACATCACCGTACCGATGGGTGTCCCCATGATGTCCGCGATCTCCTTGTACGCAAAGCCCTCTACGTCCGCGAGATAGACGGCGATGCGGAACTCCTCGGGGATCGCCTGCAGCGCCTCCTTCACATCCGAGTCGGGCAGGTGGTCGAGCGCCTGCGACTCGGCGGAGCGCAGACCCGTCGACATGTGCGACTCGGCGCGGGCAAGCTGCCAGTCCTCGATCTCCTCCGCGGCGGAGCGCTGCGGCTCGCGCTGCTTCTTGCGGTAGGAGTTGATGAACGTGTTGGTGAGGATCCGGTACAGCCACGCCTTGAGGTTGGTGCCCTCGCGGAACTGGTGGAAGGACGCGTACGCCTTCGCGTAGGTCTCCTGCACCAGGTCCTCGGCGTCGGCCGGGTTGCGCGTCATGCGCAGCGCGGCCGAGTACATCTGGTCGAGGAACTCGAGCGCGTCCCGCTCGAAGCGCGCACTGCGCTCGGCGGTGGACTCGGAGATCGCCTCCGCGCTCGCGCCCTGGCCCTCGGGCTGCTCCGCCTGGCCGTTGTCGGTCCCTGCGTCGGTACCGGTGACCGGACCCACCTCCTCAAGATCCCGGGCAGGACCGAAACCGGTCCCACTCGTTTCGGAGGATAGAACACGACCCGTGCCTGCCGCCCCTCGAATAGGAGTGGCCTTGGCCGCGTGCAGCACCGTCCAGTCCAGGTCAGCGCTGCGCTTTTGGCTCGGGCAGATGGTCGAACCCATGCGGCGGACTTCCTCTCCTACGACGTCGGTGCCGAGGCCTCAGCACTTCTGTCCCGATCAACAGAGGTCCGGCCGGCAACATTCCCGGGGGTCACCCGAGTGACACGGTCCACTCCACTACGCCCTCGCTGACGATCTCCAGGGCCCTCTCCTGGGTGATCTCCGCACGCTTGGGGACCGCGAACCCGTGATCGCCGTACGGCACCTCGATCAGCTCGAAGTCACCCTTCGGGAACTCCTCCGGCTTGCCGAAGGGGTCGTTGCCGCCCTGCACGACCAGCGTCGGCAGCCCGGCCCCCAGCAGTTCCTCGGCGCGGGACTTCTCGGGCTTGCCCGGCGGGTGCAGCGGGAAGCTGAGCGCGAGCACGGCATGCGCGCCCAGCTCGGTCGCCGTACGGCAGGCGACCCGGGCGCCGGCGCTTCGGCCGCCGGAGACCACCGGCAGCTCCATCCCGGACAGCGCGGGCCAGATGCCGCGCCAGCCGGTGTCCAGGGTCTTCGGCGCGGGGGCGACCTTCTTCCCGGCGACGCGCCAGGGCTGCTCCACGAGGGCCACGGTCACGCCGTGCTCCGGGAGCACGCGGGCGAGGGCCTGGAGGTCCCGTGCCTCGATGCCACCGCCCGCTCCGTGGCTCACGGCCAGGACCAGCCGCGCCTTCTTCGCCTTGTGCCAGGTGATGCGTGCGGTCCCGGCGTCGGTCTCGACAATCTCGATCACGTTAGAAGAGTGTGCCCGTTTCCGGTGCCTCAAGCTCCTTCAGCAGTTCCGGGCCGTTGTTGCGGACGTTGCTGACGGCCGTGGAGACCGGGTAGGCGCGCATCAGGCCGGGCGGGGGCGGGGCGAGGAGGTCGCGGAGGGCGTCGGGATCGGTGCGGGCCGGGTCGAGCCAGGCGTCCCAGCGGTCCGGGGTGAGCATCAGCGGCATCCGGGGGTGGATGTCGACCAGCGAGTACGGGCCCTCGGCCGGGGCCACGGCCAGCGGGGTCTGCTCCGCCTCCGTGGTGATCACCGAGCAGGTCACCCACCAGGCCTGGGGGTGGTCGTCGGGCAGGGTGCGGTCCCGCCAGAACTCGTACAGCCCGGCCATCGCGAACACCGAGCCGTCGGCCGGCAGCACGAAGTACGGCTGCTTGCGCGGCCGCTTCTTCTTTCCCTCGACCTCCAGGTCGCGCTCCTGCTTGCCGGTGACCCACTCGTAGTAGCCGTCGGCGGGGATGATGCAGCGCCGGGCGGCGAAGGCGCGGCGGTAGGCGGGCTTCTCGTGCACCGTCTCGGCCCGGGCGTTGATCATCCGGGCGCCGCCCTCGGGCGTCTTGGCCCAGGACGGCACCAGACCCCACTTCAGCTTGCGCAGCTGGCGGACCGGACGCGGGGAGTCCGCGTCTTTGAGGGGACGGTCGAGGACGGCGTAGACCTCCTTGGTCGGCGCCACGTTGTAGTCCGGCTCCAGGGTCTCCTCGGGCTCCCACTTCTCGACGTCGAAGATTCCTGCGAGATCCTCGGGCCTACGACTCGACGCATACCGTCCGCACATCCGAAACCACCCCTCCGACCTGCCCAGTGACCCCAGGGTCGTCACCACCTTACGCAAGGAGGACGAGCCGTCCGAGAAACGAAAGTGACGCGTGATGCGCTGGATCTCTCGGGGATCATGTAATGGCCCGCCGGTCATGGGCCGGCCGGGCCACGTCATCCGGTCCCCATGGGTTCGACGTGTGGCAAGGGATGCCACGTTTCCACAAGGTGGGGCATGAGAACTGCATACAGGGGCCGGCGAACGCGTCCGTCCGGACTGAAGAAGCGCGCCTGGGTGGCGCTGGGAGCGGTCGTCGCGGGAGGCGGCCTGGCGGTGGCAGCCGTCGCGGCGGCCGGGCAGGGCGGTGGTTCCGGGGCGTCGGCGGCGGGGCCGGTCAGGACGCATGTGCACTCGCTGCCGCTGACCGGTTCGAGCGCGTCGCTCAAGACTCTGGGCGCCCGGTCCACGGCCCCGTTCAGCATGGTGGGCGTCACCTGGAACGGCGCGCACACCTCGCTGCGCGGCACGGTGGAGGTACGCACCCGTTCCGCCGCCGACGGCCACTGGACCCAGTGGCTGAAGATGCAGCAGCCGGACGACATCCCCGACGCGGCCGAGCTGAACCGTCCCGGCGTACGGGGCGGGATGTCGCCGATGTGGGCGGGGCCGTCGAACGGCATCCAGGTCCGCGCGGCCGGCGCGCACCGCGCGGCCGCGCTGCCCGCCGGGCTGCGGGTGGATCTGATCGACCCGGGCAAGGCCGCCTCGGGCACCACGGGCTCCGGCATGGCCCCGGCCGGCTACGCCATGGACGCGACGGCCACCGACACCGCCACGGCCACCGATACCGCCACGGCCACCGACACGACCACGCCGACGGGCACGGCCACCGCGACCGGCACGGCGACGGCCACCGACAGCGCCGCCCCGACCGACTCGGCGACGGCGACGGACTCGGCCACCCCCACGGCCACGGACTCCACCTCCGCCGCACCGTCCACCAGCACCTCGCCCTCCGCCTCCGGCTCCACCTCGCCGAGCGCGTCGGCGACGTCCTGGCCGAGCCAGTTGCCGACCATGGACCAGGCGTACCCGTCCTGCCCGGCCTCCTCGGCCAGCCCCTCCGCATCGGCATCGCCGGTCCCGCCCGACCCGATGCCGGCCACGACCACCTCGACGGTGGCGCCGCCGACCGTGGTCACCCGGGCCGGCTGGGGCGCGGACGAGTGCGCCCGGGAGACCGGTTATCCGCTGTACGGGTCGGCGGTGAAGGTGATGTTCGTCCACCACACGGACACCACGAACAACTACTCCTGCTCCGACTCTCCGGCGATCGTGCGCGGCATCTACGCCGAGCACCTCAACCAGGGCTGGCGCGACCTCGGCTACAACTTCCTGGTCGACAAGTGCGGCACCATCTTCGAGGGCCGCTTCGGCGGGATGGCTCTGCCCGTCGTCGGCGCCCAGACCTACGGGTTCAACACCAACAGCATGGGCGTGGCCGCCATCGGCACGTACACCGACTTCAGCGGCGGTGACTCCACGGCCAGCACCTTCCCGGGGGCCGCGCCGACGCAGGCGATGCTGGGCTCGATCGCCCGGATCGCCGCCTGGAAGTTCGGCATGAGCGGGGTGAACCCGGGCACCGACTCCGCCTCCCTGCCCGAGGGCGCCTCCGACAGCCACGGCTTCACCCTGGGCAACAGCTACAACTTCGACGTCATCTCCGGTCACCGCAACGGTTACGCCACCGACTGCCCCGGCAACCAGCTCTACAACGCCCTGGGCACGGTCCGCTCCTACGCGGCCGGCCCGGTCGGTGCCGTCACCGTCACCGGAATGTCCGGCGGCGCGACCAAGTCCGGCACGAGCTACTACACCAAGGGCGCGGCAACGGTGAGCTGGACGACCGCCACACCGTCCCAGGTGATCTCCGGCTTCGACGTCCTGGTCGACGGCAAGGCCGTGGCGCATGCCTCCGGTTCCGCCCGCTCCGCCTCGATCTCGGTCGCGGCCGGCAGCCACACGGTCCAGGTCCGTGCCACCCACGTCCGCGGCTCGACCACCCTGTCCGGCTCGGTCACCCTGGTCGGCGACACCACCGCGCCCGCCTTCCCGACCACTCCCGACGTCAAGACGCGTACGGGGACGGTGAGTTCGACAGCCGTTCCGGTCACGGTGACCTGGAAGGCAGCCGACAGCGCGGCGCTGGCCCAGGTCCTCGCGACCTCGCCCTCCTCCGCCTCCTTCGGCCCGACCACCACTTCCTGGAACACCACCGCCAAGCCCGGCAGCTCGGACCTGTTCGCGCTGAAGGCGTACGACGTGGCAGGCAACAGCGTCGGCGCCTCCGTCTACCGGACGCCGAACATCGTCCAGGAGACCTCCACCACCCGCACCGGCACCTGGACGCACAAGAGCAGCACCAGCTACCTGGGCGGCTACTCCTACAGCGCCTCCTCCACCGGGGCCTCGATCAGCTGGACCTTCACCGGCCGCTCGGTGGCCTGGATCGTCTCGCGGGCCTCCACCTCCGGCCAGGCGTACGTCTACGTCGACGGCACCAAGGTCACCGAGGTCGACCTGAAGTCCTCCACCACGCTGTATCGACAGGCGATCTGGACGAAGGCGTGGTCCAGCTCCGCCAAACACACCCTGAAGATCGTCGTGGTCGGCACCTCGGGCCGCCCGACCGTCACCACCGACGGCATCGCCACCATCGGCTGACCAGCGCCCCCGCCGTCCCGCCCACGGTCGCACCGCTGGGCGGGGCCGGCGGGCACGCGCGTCAGCAGAGACACCGGGAGCGCCCACCCGCGACCTTTTCGGCTTTCGGGCCGGTCAGACGCTTTCCCGGTAGTTCATGAACCAGTGGGTGTCGAAATAGCGGGCCATCGTGAACCGGTGGTACGGGTCGATGAGGATGCGGCAGACGAACTCCGCGGCCCGGCAGTCGAAGGAGACGTCCTCGCCATCGAAGGACCGGACCACGACGGGCCAGCGGTCGGGGTCGTCGCCTTCGGCCCTCCAGCAGTACAGGTCCTCGTGCTCAGTGCCCGCCCAGATCAGCAGCCCGTCCTCCCTGAGATGCGTCCACGGCTCCTGGTTCAGGCCCAGATATCCGTCGAAGGCGCCCTTGCCGAACGTCTCGACCATGCGCTTGTAGTCGCTGGGCAGCGCCGTGCCCAGGCGCGACTCCACCTCCGCCCAGTCCACGTCCGGCCGCTGGGCGGGCTGCGTCCAGCCGGTGATCCGTCTGAGCCGCTCCATCCAGTCGACGTCCTCGTCCTCGCCCGGAGCGACCGCCAAGGGTTCTGGCATCTCCCTGTGAGCGATCACCAGCACCGGCCGCTCGACCCCCTCGGCGTCGCGCACCGTACCCGTGCCGACCCACTGATCCCCGTACGCCCACGCCCGTATCTTCACGGCCCGGTCCTCGAAGGGGGCAAGGAGGGCCGCGCCCCCGGACTCGTCGACCGTCGGATCGGTGAAGCCGTCGAGGACGAGGGTGCGCGGGGCGCCGTACCTGTCGCTGAGCAGGTCGGTCAGGTCCTGCGGGTCCAGGTCGCCGCCCAGGTACAGGTAGCCGTCCCCCGGGCCGAGTCGGGCCAGCAGGTCATCGACGGTCGCTTGGGTGAGCTCCATGGCGGGCAGTGAAGCGCACCGCACTGACAACGGACGTGCTGTCGACGAGCCCGCACCTCAGGAACGATCGCTGCGAGGTCGGCGTCTCGGATACCGTCCGCACAGACGTGCCACACTGCCAGACTCCGCACCAGAACAGGGGGCCTCTCGGACCTATGGACAGCCTCGCCGCCACCGCGCTGCCCGACATCTGGGACCGGCTCACCGGTACCCAGCCCGATCCCGATCTGTGGGTGGTGCTCGCCACCTCGGTGGCCGCGCTCGCCGTGGTGGTCCCGCACACCGTGTGGCGGATATCCCGCAACGCGATCACCATCGCGCACGAGGGCGGCCACGGGCTGATCGCCCTGCTCACCGGCCGGCAGCTCACCGGCATCCGGCTGCACTCCGACACCAGCGGTCTCACGGTCAGCAGGGGCAAGCCGCACGGGCTCGGCATGATCCTGACGGCCGCCGCCGGGTACACGGCCCCCTCGCTGCTGGGCCTCGGCGGCGCCGCCCTGCTGGCCGCGGGCCGCATCACGCTGCTGCTCTGGGCCGCGACGGCGCTGCTGGTGGCGATGCTGGTGATGATCCGCAACGCGTACGGCGTGCTGACCGTGGTGCTGACGGGGGGCGCCTTCCTGCTGGTGTCCTGGCTGGCCGGGCCCCAGGTGCAGGCCGCCTTCGCGTACGCGGTGGTGTGGTTCCTGCTGTTCGGCGGGGTACGGCCGCCGTTCGAGCTGCAGCTGAAGCGGTCGCGGGGCGGCGCGGGCGACTCGGACGCGGACCAGCTCTCGCGGCTCACCCACGTACCGGCCGCGCTGTGGCTGTTCCTGTTCCACGCGGTGTCGCTGTGCTCGCTGATCGGCGGCGGCCGCTGGCTGCTGGCGGTGTGAGCCCCGGGCAGGGACACCGCCCGGGCGACGGCTCCCGTCGGGCTCTCGTCGGGGGTTTCGTCGCTTTTGATCGAGATCTCCGGCCGCCCCCAGCCACTAAAGTGGGGCGCATGACCGTTAACCCCGCACACACCGCCCTCTGGCCCGCCCCGCACGCGAGCGGAGCCGTCGACGCGACGGTCCACGTGCCCGGGTCCAAGTCGGTCACCAACCGCGCTCTGGTGCTGGCCGCCCTCGCCTCCGAGCCCGGCTGGCTGCGCCGCCCGCTGCGCTCCCGCGACACCCTGCTGATGGCCGGTGCCCTGCGCGCGATGGGCGTGGAGATCGAGGAAGGGGTCGGCCCCGACGGCACCGGCGAGGCCTGGCGGGTGCTGCCGACGGGGCTGCACGGCCCGGCCACGGTCGACGTCGGCAACGCCGGCACGGTGATGCGCTTCCTGCCGCCGGTGGCCGCGCTGGCCGACGGCCCCATCCGGTTCGACGGCGACCCGCGGTCGTACGAGCGTCCCCTGCACGGCGTGATCGACGCGCTGCGCGCGCTCGGCGCCCGGATCGACGACGACGGCCGGGGCACGCTGCCGCTCACGGTGCACGGCGGCGGGGCCCTGGACGGCGGCCCGGTGTCGATCGACGCCTCCTCGTCCTCCCAGTTCGTGAGCGCCCTGCTGCTGTCCGGACCCCGCTTCAACCAGGGCGTCGAGGTCCGCCACACCGGCGCGACCCTGCCTTCCATGCCCCACATCCGGATGACCGTCGACATGCTGCGCGCGGTCGGCGCCCAGGTGGACACCCCGGAGTCGGGCGGCGAGCCGAACGTGTGGCGGGTGACGCCGGGCGCGCTGCTCGGCCGGGACCTGACGATCGAACCGGACCTGTCCAACGCCCAGCCGTTCCTGGCGGCGGCCCTGGTGACAAGCGGCAAGGTGCTGATCCCGGACTGGCCGGAGCGCACCACCCAGCCGGGTGACCGGCTGCGGGAGATCTTCACCGAGATGGGCGGCTCCTGCGAACTCACCGAGTTCGGGCTGGTGTTCACCGGTTCCGGCGCCATCCACGGCATCGACGTGGACCTCGGCGACGTCGGCGAGCTGACGCCGGGCATCGCGGCCGTCGCCGCCCTCGCGGACTCCCCCTCGACCCTGCGGGGCGTTTCCCATCTGCGGCTGCACGAGACGGACCGGCTGGCCGCGCTCACCAAGGAGATCAACGAGCTCGGCGGTGACGTCACCGAGACCGCCGACGGCCTGCACATCCGCCCGCGCCCGCTGCACGGCGGCGTCTTCCACACCTACGAGGACCACCGCATGGCGACCGCCGGCGCGATCATCGGCCTGGCGGTCGAGGGCGTGCGGATCGAGAACGTGGCGACCACGGCGAAGACGCTGCCGGACTTCCCCGAGCTGTGGACCGGGATGCTCGGGCAGTAGGGACACGCCATGCGCCGCTACGGCAAGCACACCGACGAGGACGACATCCGCACCCGCCCCGGCCGCCGGGGCACCCGGCCGCGTACGAACATCCGGCCCAAGCACGAGGACGCCGCCGAGGGCCTGGTCCTCACGGTCGACCGCGGCCGGCTGACCTGCCTGGTCGACGACCGGACCGTGCTCGCGATGAAGGCCCGCGAGCTGGGCCGCAAGGCGGCGGTGGTCGGGGACCGGGTGGCCCTGGTCGGCGACCTGTCCGGCAAGAAGGACACGCTCGCCCGGATCGTGCGGATCGAGGAGCGCACGTCGGTGCTGCGGCGCACGGCCGATGACGACGACCCCTTCGAGCGCGTGGTCGTCGCCAACGCCGACCAGCTGGCGATCGTCACGGCCCTGGCCGACCCGGAACCGCGCCCCCGCCTGATCGACCGCTGCCTGGTCGCCGCCTTCGACGGCGGCCTGGAGCCGCTGCTGGTCATGACCAAGTCGGACCTCGCCCCGCCGGACAAGCTGCTGGAGCTGTACGGCGCCCTCGACATCCCCCACGTCGTCACCAGCCGCGAGGAACTGGAGGACGGGGATGCCGCGGACCGGGTGCGGGAGTACCTGGACGGCAGGGTGACGGCGTTCGTCGGCCACTCGGGCGTCGGCAAGACGACCCTGGTCAACGCGCTGGTGTCCCAGGAACGCCGGCGTTCGACGGGACACGTCAACGCGGTGACGGGCCGCGGCCGCCACACCACGACGTCGGCCCTCGCCCTGCCCCTGACCGATGTGGACGGCTGGGTCATCGACACCCCGGGCGTGCGCTCCTTCGGCCTGGCCCACATCGACCCGTCCCGTGTCATCCACGCCTTCCCGGATCTCGAACCCGGCACGGAGGGCTGCCCGCGCGCGTGCAGCCACGACGAGCCGGACTGCGCGCTGGACACCTGGGTCGCGGACGGCCACGCGGACCCGGCGCGCCTGTACTCGCTGCGCCGCCTGCTGGCCACGCGGGAGCGCAAGGAAGGCGACTGAGCCGCCCTGCGTTGTTTGCCGGGGCCCGGGTTCGGTAAGTGCATAATCGCACCGAGCCGGAGATCCGGATCAACGGGAGGACCGCACATGGCGTGGCTGCTGGTCATCGTGGCCGGGATGCTGGAGACCGGTTTCGCCGTGTGCCTGAAGCTCTCGCACGGGTTCACCCGCCTCTGGCCGACCGTCGCCTTCGCCTCGTTCGCCCTCGGCAGCTTCGGCCTGCTGACCCTGTCCCTGAAGAAGCTCGACGTGGGCCCCGCGTACGCCGTGTGGACCGGCATCGGCGCGGCCGGGACCGCGATCTACGGCATGGTCTTCCTCGGCGACCTGGTCTCCACCCTGAAGATCGTCTCGATCAGCCTGGTCATCGTCGGGGTGATCGGGCTGCAGTTGTCGGGGTCGGCGCACTGAGGGCACGCGATGCTCCCGCGACTGCCCCGGTGGATGAAGGAGTCCGGCCATCGCGCCGAGGTGCTGGCCGGCCTGGAGCGGCTGCGCACGCTGTCGGAGCGCGCGGCCCCGCGCACCGGTCCGACGCCGCCCACGAGCACGGCGACCACGCCCGGCCGTACGGCGCCCGGTACTTCCGGCGTGGCCCCTGCTGAGACCCGGACTCACACCAACTGGCGTGGGACGACCGCCTGGATCAGCTCCGCCACGCCGCCCTCCCCCGGCGGTGCCGCGACGCAGGACAGGGCGAGGCGTACGGCCAGTTCGCAGGGGCGGGTCAGCTCGGCGGGATCGGCCAGGGTGGCGGCGTGGCCGGTCAGGGCGGTGACGGCGCGGTCCCGCACGATCCGTACGAAGTCGCGGGGCGTGGGCAGCGGCCCGTCCGCGCGGCGCTGGGCCGGCACCGAGGAGGAGGACGGCACGGCGGCGAGCGGCGGCGTGGGCAGCCGTTCGCTCCAGCAGCCGGTGAGCATGGCCCGTACCAGTTCGTTGTCCCGCGCGGCGGAGCGCGTCCACTCGGCGACGGCGGTGAGCCGTTCTCTCGGCTCGCCCGGCCCGGCGAGCGCCCGCTCGACTCCGGCGAGGTACCCGTCGGCCTCCCGCCGCACCAGCGCCCGCGCCAGCCCGTCCTTGCTCCCGAACTCGTTGTACAGGGTCTGCCGGGACACGCCCGCCGCCGCTGCCACGTCGACCATCCGCACCGCGGACCACGGCCGGCGCGCGAGCGCCGTATGGGCGGCGTCCAGTAGGGACTCCCGGGCAGCAGGCATCATCGCCTCCCTGGGTCAGAGCGGCTCTGCGCCCAGATTTGACGCGCTTGTATGCACTGTCAAGGGTTCGCGGCAGTACGGGCCGGTGGACCGACGCGCCCGTCACCACGGCCCCACCGGCACCACAAGCCCCCGACACCGCCCCGTCCCCTGGTAGCCCCGTACCGACCCCGGCAGATAGCGTTCGTCACATGCCGGACTACCTCGACGATCTACGCCTGGCCCACGTCCTCGCGGACGCCGCCGACGCCACCACCATGGACCGCTTCAAGGCCCTCGACCTGAAGGTGGAGACCAAGCCGGACATGACCCCGGTGAGCGAAGCGGACCAGGCGGCGGAGGAACTCATCCGCAACCACCTCCAGCGCGCACGCCCGAGAGACTCGGTCCTCGGCGAGGAGTACGGCGTCGAGGGCTCCGGCCCCCGCCGCTGGGTGATCGACCCCATCGACGGCACCAAGAACTACGTACGCGGCGTCCCCGTATGGGCGACCCTCATCGCGCTGATGGAGGCGGGCGAGGGCGGCTACCACCCCGTCGTCGGCGTCGTCTCCGCCCCCGCCCTCGGCCGCCGCTGGTGGGCCGCCAAGGACCACGGGGCCTTCACCGGCCGCAGCCTGACCTCCGCGACCCGCATCCACGTCTCCGCCGTCGGCAAGCTCGCGGACGCGTCCTTCGCCTACTCCTCCCTCTCCGGCTGGGAGGAACAGGGCCGCCTCGACGGCTTCCTCGATCTCACCCGCCAGGTGTGGCGCACACGCGCGTACGGCGACTTCTGGCCGTACATGATGGTCGCCGAGGGATCCGTGGACATCTGCGCGGAGCCGGAGCTGTCGCTCTGGGACATGGCCGCCCCCGCGATCGTCGTCACGGAGGCCGGCGGCAGCTTCACCGGCCTCGACGGCCGCCCGGGCCCGCACAGCGGGAACGCGGCGGCGTCCAACGGTCTGCTGCACGACGAGTTGCTGGGGTATCTCAACCCGCGCCACTGAGACCCGGGTGCAGTCCCGATACGCCCTCAACTGGCGCTGCGCGCCCCCTTGTTGACCGCACCTTTACCTGTCACCCTGAAGTCACCCCCACTTGTGAACTTGTGAATCCAGGAACTAACCCACTGGATTCCTAGGAGGTGGCCCCATCCATGCTCGTCCGTGACGCCATGAGCACGGTGATCCTCACCGTCGGCCCCGCCCACACCCTCCGCCAGGCAGCCGCCCTGATGTCCGCACGCCGGGTCGGCGCCGCCGTCGTCCTCGACCCGGACGCCGGCGGCATCGGCATCCTCACCGAACGCGACATCCTCAACTCCGTCGGCCTCGGCCAGAACCCCGACATGGAACGCACCCACGCCCACACCACCACCGACGTCGTCTTCGCCGCCCCGACCTGGACCCTGGAGCAGGCCGCACGCGCCATGGCCCACGGCGGCTTCCGGCACCTGGTCGTCCTCGATCGCGGCGAGGTGGCCGGCATCGTCTCGGTCCGCGACATCATCCGCTGCTGGGCCCCGACCCGCGAGCCCGCAGCGGTGCTCTGAGCAGTCCCGGGCCAGGCACGTGACCCAGCGGAACGGGCCGGACCCCGAGCACCAGGGGGTCCGGCCCAGCGGCACGGGCGTGCCGCCGATCTGTTGTCTCCGACTCAATACGGCCGGCTCGGTACGACCGACTCAGCCGCGCAGCGCCTGCACCGCCGCCTTCAGCCGCTTGCCGAAGCCGAAGCCGGCGTCGGCGTCGGCGTTGCGGAAGTTGCCGATGGCGCGCTCGACGATGTCCTCGCGCGAGACCTGGGAGACCGCACCCGCCAGGTTCGCGATCAGGCGGTCCCGCTCCTCCTGCGACATCGGCCGGTAGAGGTTGCCCGCCTGCACGAAGTCGTCGTCCTCGGCGTGCGCCGGTGTCGCGTGGTCGAAGCCGTTCGGCTCATAGTTCTTCGCCGAGCCGTGCCGGCCGTCGTAGAGGTGGCCGTCAGGGGAGTTGGTGCGCGCCTCGGTGGCGTGCGGACGGTTCACCGGCAGGTGGTCGGCGTTGATGCCGACGCGGTAGCGGTGCGCGTCGCCGTACCCGAAGAGGCGGCCCTGGAGCATCTTGTCGGGCGAGGGGCCGATGCCCGGCACGAAGTGCGCGGGGCTGAAGATCGACCGCTCGACCTCGGCGAAGATGTTCCGCGGGTTGCGGTTCAGCTCCAGCCTGCCGATCTCGATGACCGGGTAGTCCGCGTGCGGCCACACCTTGGTCAGGTCGAACGGGTTGAAGCGGTACGTCCCTGCGTCGGTCGCCGGCACGATCTGCACGCCGACGGTCCAGCTCGGGAACTCCCCGCGCTCGATCACCTCACGCAGCTCGCGCTGGTGCGAGTCGGGGTCCTTGCCCGCGAGCACCTCGGCCTCTTCCGTGTGCGAGCCGAAGCCGTCCATGTGGCGGACGACGCCGGGATGGTGTGGATGAAGTCGGGGAACTTGATCGCGTCCCGGATGAAGAAGACCGGGGTGTTGTTGCCGACGAGGTCGCAGTTGCCCTCCTCGATGGAGAACTTCAGCGCGAGCCAAAGCCACGCTCGATCCACATTGGACAGGTTCTAAATCAAAGATCGATCCAAAATCACACCTATTCCCGTCCTGGTCCCCCTTGCTGTTAGGCTTGGGTCCATGAGCGACCTTCTGGAACGGCTGCGTGGACGCGGATGGCGGATGACCGCGCAGCGGCGCGTCGTCGCCGAGGTCCTCGACGGCGAGCACGTCCATCTGACGGCCGACGAGGTCCACGCACGGGCTGTCGCGAAGCTGCCCGAGATCTCCCGGGCGACCGTCTACAACACGCTGGGTGAGCTGGTCTCGCTCGGCGAGGTGCTGGAAGTCGCGACGGACAAACGCGCCAAGCGCTACGACCCGAACGCGCACCGGCCGCACCAGCACCTGGTCTGCGCCCACTGCGGCGCGATCCGCGACGTCCACCCCACGGGCAACCCGCTCGCCGACCTCCCCGACACCGAGCGTTTCGGCTTCACGGTGTCGGATGTCGAGGTGACGTACCGGGGGCTGTGCCCGGACTGCGCGCGGGCGTGAGCGAACGCTGGAGAGGGGGCGCAAGCCCCCTCTTTTTTCTGCCCTGCGCGCTCGAACTCCTGGATCTCCCGGATCTCCCGGATACGACAGAGGGCCGGAATCCATCCTGGATTCCGGCCCTCGGCCTTCAGTAGCGGGGACAGGATTTGAACCTGCGACCTCTGGGTTATGAGCCCAGCGAGCTACCGAGCTGCTCCACCCCGCGTCGGTGAACACGACATTACGTGAGGGAGGTCGACGGAAGCAAATCAGTTACCGGGGACGTGGCCGGGCTCACGCCGAGAGCTCCTCCCGCAGCGCATCCCGCAACCGCCCCGCCCGCTCCGAAACCTCCGCCGGCCCCAGCTCGACCGCCCGGTCGGCCCACCGCTGGCCCTCCGCCAGCTCCCCCCGACGCGCGTAGACCAGGGCCAGCCGCAGCGCCGCCCGGCCGTGCCCGGCGTCAGCCGCTCGCGTCCACCACACCGCGGCCTCCGGCTCGCTCCCCTCCCGCGCGAGCAGCAGCCCGAGGTTGAAGGCGCCGTTGCGCGACCCGGCCTCCGCCGCCGCCCGGTACCAGCGCGCCGCCTCGACCACGTCACCCCGGGCCGCCGCGAGCATCCCGACCCGCACCTGCGCCCGCCGGTGCCCCTGGGTCGCCGCCCGCTCGTACCACTCCTCGCACTCGGTCTTCTCGTGCACGATCTCGCCCAGCTCGTGCGCCGGCTCCGGCGGCCGCCGCGCGTCGAGCAGCGCGGCCAGCCGGTACGCCGCCTCCGCGCTGCCCCCGCCCGCCGCGCACCGCAGATGCCGCTCGGCCTCCTGCTCCTCGCCCGCGCGCAGCCGGGCGATCCCGACCTGGAGCGCGGCCTCGGTGTGCCCGGCGGCGGCCGCCCGCTCGTACCAGCGCAGCGCCATGGCCTCCTCGCCGCGTCCGGCGTAGAGGATGCCGAGGTTGAACGCGGCGTCCACGCTGCCGGCCTCGGCGGCCTTGGAGAACCACGGCTCGGCGCCGGTGGTGTCGCCGCCCTGGAGCAGCAGGATGGCCAGGGCGTTGGCGGCCTCCCGGTGCCCGGCGTAGGCGGCCCGCCGGTACCACTGCTCGGCCTGCGCGGTCCGCCCCTGCTCGGCGCAGAGCAGCCCGAGGTTGTAGGCGCCGTTGTCGTCACCGGCGTCCAGCGCCGCCCGGTACCAGCGCTCGGCGGTCTGGGTCTCGCCGCGCTCGGCGTGCAGTGCGCCGAGGGCGTTGGCCGCGTTGCCGTCGCCCTCCTGGGCCGCGCGCAGCCACCACACGGCCGCGCTCTCGGTGTCCCCGGCGTCGCGCAGCAGAAAGCCGAGCGCGCAGGCGGCGCGGGCCTCGCCGTCCTTGGCGGAGGTCAGGTACCAGCGCCCGGCCTCCTTCAGATCCCCGCGCTTCTCCAGGATCGCCCCGAGGTGCAGCGCGGCCCGCCGGTGGCCGCGCGCGGCGGCCTGCCGGTACCACTGCTCGGCCTCGGCGACAGCGTTGTCGGCCCCGGCCTCGTCCTCACGCCCGGCCGTGTCGAGCGCGCGCGCCAGCCGGTAGGCGGCCTCCCGGTGCCCCCGCTCGGCCGCGGCCCGCATCCAGTGCTCGGCGCCCACGTCCCCGCGGTGCTCCAGCAGGTCGGCGAGCGCGTAGGCGCCGAGGACATGGCCCTGCTCGGCGGACTGGCGCAGCCAGTACTCGGCGGCGGGCTCGTCCCCGCGCTCACGGTGGTAGCGGCCCAGGGCGTGCGCGGCGGCCGCGGAACCGGCGACGGCGGCGATGCGCCACCAGCCGGCGGCCTCCTCGGGGTAGCCGCGCTGGTGCAGCAGGACACCCAGGTTGTTGGCGGCGGCCCGGTCACCGGCCGCGGTGGCGGCTCGCAGATGGGTTTCGGCTCCGTCGAGGTCGCCGCGGCGCAGCAGCATGGCTCCGAGGACGCTGGCGGCCTCGGCGTCGCCGCTCTGCGCGGCGAGTCCGAGGCGTACCTCCTCGGCGGCGTCCCCCGTGTCGGTCATCTCGTCACGGGACGGTTCCTCACCGGAAGGCTGCACAAATCGCCCTGACTCGAACAGAGTTGCCTTGTCCCCCATAACGTCCATCGTCGCACCACCTGCACCCCGGGTACACCCGGTATACCGCAGCCCGTGAGGTCACTTCAGCGTTTTGTCGACATGCCCACAGGACGACAAGTCAAACACACACCCCGCAACTCCCCACGGCGGCGCGGCCGTCCCTCCCCTCAGCACATGAGTTCGCACACCACGAAGGCCCGGATCCTTGGGATCCGGGCCTTCGACTGCAGTAGCGGGGACAGGATTTGAACCTGCGACCTCTGGGTTATGAGCCCAGCGAGCTACCGAGCTGCTCCACCCCGCGCCGTTGCCTGTCAACCGTACCACGACGTGGGGCGCCCTTGATCAAGTGCCCTTTTTGCCGGTGCTCTTGTCGGCGTTCTTGCCACCGCCGGACTGACCTGCCTTGGCCTCCGCCTCCCGGGCCCGCTGCAGCGCGTCCTTCAGGTCCTTCTGGGCCTTGGCGTACGCGGTCCAGTCCGGTCCGCTCGGCCCCTGCAGGGCCTTCTGTCCGGCGTCGTACGCCTTCTGGGCGTCGCTCAGGGCCTGTTGGACGGTCGGGTTGGCCGACGTGGGGGGATTGGGGGTGCCGGTGTCGGGCGGGGTGGTCGAACCCTGCACCCCGAACACCTTGTTCAGCGCCTCGTCCAGGGTGTTCTCGAAGGCCGTCTTGCCGTTGTAGGTGACCAGAACCTTGCCCAGCAACGGGTACTTGAGCTTACCGCCGAGGACGTAGACCGGCTCCGCGTACAACAGTCCGCCGTCGAGCGGCACGGTCAGCAGATTGCCGTACTCCACCTTGGAATGTCCCCGGGTGAGCAAGCTGATCGTCTCCGCGATGTCCGGCCGGGAGTTGAACTGGCTCTGCACCTGTTTGGGACCGTCGGCCGTCGTGCTGGTCGGCAGTTTCAGGATTCTGATCTTGCCGTATTCACTGGTGCCCGGGTCGGAGTCGACCGCCATGAACGCGCTGAGGTTGTCACGTCCGTTCGGCGTGAACGTCGTCGTCAGCGAGAACGACTGCCTGCTCTGGTCCGGCATCTTCATGCTCAGGTAGTACGGCGGCACCGCGCTGCCCGAGTCGTTGGTCGGGTCGTCGGGCACCTGCCAGACCTCGCTTCCGGTGAGGAACGTCTGCGCGTCGGTCACGTGGTAGCGGCTGAGCAGCTCGCGCTGGACCTTGAACAGGTCCTGCGGATAACGCAGATGGGCCAGCAGGTCCTTGGAGATGGTGCTCTTCGGCTGCACCGTGCCCGGGAACGCCTTCATCCAGGTCTTCAGCACGGGGTCCTGGCTGTCCCACTGGTACAGCTTGACCTCGCCGGTGTACGCGTCGACGGTCGCCTTCACCGAGTTGCGGATGTAGTTGACCTGGTTCTGCTGGGCCACCACCGCACGGTTGTTGTTGGCGGCGGTCAGCGAGTCGGCCGTCGTGTCGCCCAGGGTCGTACGCGAGGAGTACGGGTAGCCGTTCGACGTCGTGTACGCGTCGACGATCCACTGGATACGACCGTCCACGACCGCCGGATAGGCGTCCCCGTCGATGGTCAGCCAGGGGGCGACCGCCTCCACGCGCTCCTTGGGCGTACGGTTGTACAGGATCCGCGAGCCCTTGCCGATCGCGCCCGAGTAGAGGATCTGCGGCTCGTTGAACGCCACCGCGTACGCGGCCCGGTTGATCGGATTGTCGAGGTTGACGCCGCTGTTGCCGGTGTAGCTGAAGGTCTTCTCGTCGCCGTTGTCCGCCGAGTAGTCGACCTCCTTCTGCGGTCCGCCGACGATGGAGTACGTGGTGGTCTTCTCGCCGTAGTAGACGCGCTGTTCGTACGTGCCCAGGTCACCCTTCGACGGCAGGTTGGACTCGGTGAAGACCGGCTGGCCCTGGTCGTCGGCCTCGGTGCCCTTGGCGGCGACCACGCCGTAGCCGTGCGTGTAGCGGAAGTGGTCGTTGATCCAGTTGTTCTTCGGGACGCCGTCCAGGTTCAGCTCGCGCAGGCCGATGACCGTGTCCTGTTCCTTGGCGTCCCTGGCATCCTTGCCGTCCTGCGGGGGGTAGCGGTCGACGTCCAGATTGGTCGGGAAGGCGTAGTAGTTCTTCATCTGCTGCGCCTGCTGGAACGTCGGCGAGACGATGTTCGGGTCCATGATCCGAATGCTCGCCGCGTCGTCCGCGTCACCGCGCAGCCTGGTCGTGTCCGAGGTCGTGGACTTGCCGGCGTACTCGGTGACCTTGGTGTCGTCGATGCCGTACGCCTCGCGGGTCGCCTTGAGGTTCTTCTGGACGTACGGGGCTTCCTTGGCCTGCTCGTTGGGCTGGACCTGGAACTTCTGCACGATCGCCGGGTACAGCCCGCCGATCAGGATCGCGGAGAGGACCATCAGGCCGAAGCCGATGACCGGCAGCTGCCAGGTGCGCCGCCACAGCGTGGCGAAGAACAGCAGCGCGCAGATGACGGCGATGCAGAACAGGATCGTCTTCGCCGGCAGATAGGCGTTGGCGTCGACGTAGCGCAGGCCGGTCCAGTTGCCGGTCGCCTTGAAGTCGCTGGACTTCACCGCGAGGCCGTACCGGTCGAGCCAGTAGGCGACCGCCTTGAGGGCGACGAAGATCCCGAGCAGCACCGACAGGTGCCCGGTCGCGGCGGCGGTGGCCCGCGCGCCGGGGCTGGTGACGCGCAGCCCGCCGTACAGATAGTGCGTGAGCGCGGCGGCGATCAGGCACAGGACGGTGGCGGCGAAGCCGAAGCCGAGCAGAAAGCGGTACCAGGGCAGATCGAAGGCGTAGAAGGAGATGTCGAGGTGGAACTGGGGGTCCTTCTGGTGGAAGGGCACGCCGTTGACCCACATCAGCCAGGTCCGCCACTGGCCGGCGGCGGAGGCGCCGGCGATCAGCCCGACGAGCGCGGTGACGGCGAGCAGCAGCCACTTCTTGTACGGCGCGATGCCCATCCGGTAGCGGTCGAGGCTCTGCTGCTCCATGGACATGGCGCTCAGCGGGGGCCGCAGGCGGTGCGCGAGCCAGATGTTGACCCCCACGGCGACCGCCATCAGCAGACCGAAGACGAAGAAGAGACCGATCTTGGTCCACAGCGTGGTCGTGAACACGGACGAGTAGTGCACCGACCGGTACCACAGCCAGTCCGTCCAGAAGCCCGCGAACATGGTGAACGCCATGCCGAGGACGGCCAGGACGCCCAGCGTCATGAGCAGGGTCCGGACACCCCGGGGCGGTCGTCCCGCTCTGATCCGCGGCCCCGTCGGGCCTCCGCCGCGGTCCGGCATCTGGAAAGCCAAGGTGCGCACCTCGAAGTTCGCTGTCGATCCGTCAGGCCCTCGTGTTCGCGGACCCGCCGTGGCCCCCCGTGATCGCGGACCCACACCTATGCAACTTACTCACGCGTTCCTCGGTTCCCGATTCCGGTGTGGAACGAGGCAGGATTGTGACCATGTCCAACACTCCCATGGCAGCGAGCCCGCTCACCCGGGCCGTACTCGAGATCGACGAGTACGTCTCCGGCCTCGGCTGGGACCAGCCCGCTCGCCTCTTCGCCCTTGTCGACACCGCACGGCTGCGGGCCCAGGAACCCGCGCTCGCGGCCCAGCTGGGCCTTGAGGACGAGTCCGCCTCCGCCGGTCTCACCCCGATCGAGCAGGACGAGATCCCGTCCGGCAAGCCGCTGGACGAGTTCCTCGGCACCATCGCCTGGCCGGACGCCGTGGCCGGCTGCGCGCTCTCGGTGGAGCGCCTGATGCTGCCGCCGTCAGCCGAGGCCCAGGTGCCGAAGAACCTGAGCGAGGCCAAGCTGGCCCAGTGGGTGGCCGACCACCCCGAGCGCCAGGAGGTGCGCATGACGGTCGCGGTGCTGCGCGACGGCGGCCGCGAGTCGGCGCTGCGGCTGCGCGAGAAGGACTCCCCGACGGAGGTCCTGACCGGCCCGGACCTGGTGCCCGGCCTGGCGGCGGCCCTGGCGGCGACGTTCGCGGACTGATCCGGCCCGGTTCGGTACGGCGCTGGGGGCGCCCCCGCCTCAGGGGCGCCCCCAGCCGTGGCACAGGCCGGTCAGCCCTTGGTGGTGCACTTGGGCAGGGCCGCGGTGTTCCCGCTGCGGATGTCCTTCAGCGCGCCGAGCGCGTCGCCGATGTTCTTCACCTTGACCAGGGTGAGCCCGCTCGGGGTGTCCGTGGCGGCGGCCGCGCAGTTGTCGGCGGGCGTCAGGAAGTACTGGGCGCCCTTCTCGCGCGCGCCGACGGTCTTCATCTCGACGCCGCCGATCGGCCCGACGGTGCCGTTGTCGTCGATGGTGCCGGTGCCCGCGACGAACTTGCCGCCGGTCAGGCTGCCCGGGGTCAGCTTGTCGTAGATGCCGAGGGCGAACATCAGACCGGCGCTGGGGCCGCCGACGTCAGCGAGCTTGATGTCGATGCTGAACGGGAACGTGTGGTCGGTCCCGGCCGAGATGCCGACGACGGCCCGCTTGGCGCCGCTGTCGTTGGAGGTGGCCGTGGTGATCGTGACGTCCTGCGTCCTCGTCGCCGCCCTGTGCGCCTTCTCGGCGGCGGCCTGCTCCTTGGCGGGGACGACGGTGAAGACGACCTTCTGCCCGGGCTTGTGCCGGGTGACGAGCTTGGCGACGTCGGTGGGCTGCTTCACGGCCGTGCCGTCGACGGCCTTGATCACGTCACCGGCGTGCAGCCTGCCCTGGGCGGGCGAGTCCTTGACGACGGTGGAGACGATCACCCAGGACTTCACCGGGATGCCCAGTTCCTTCAGGGCGGCGACCTTGGCGCTCTCCTGGGACTGGCTGAACTCCTCGGCGTTCTGCTGCGAGGACTGCTCCTCGGTCGTCCCGTTCGGGTACAGCGTGTCGTGCGGGACGACCTTGGTGTCGTGGTCCAGCCAGCCGTAGACGGCCTCCACCAGGTTCATGCGGAAGTCCGCGCTGGTGACCCGGACGGTTGTCATGTTCAGGTTGCCGCTGGTCTTGTACGTGTCGTGCCCGGTGATCTGCAGCACCGGCTCGCCGTCGTGGTCCCCGAGCGTGTTCACGGTCGGGCCGGGGGACATCTCCGAGTACGGCACGGGGATGAGCACTCCCGCGCACAGGAGCGCGATCAGCATCAGGGTGGAGGCGAGCATCGTCGCGGTGCGGCGTGGCATGCCACGACAGTACGGGACGCCTCTGTCAGCGCACCGTCAGGGCACCCCAGTCACGCCCCGCCGGCACCCGTGTGGGATCTCTCCATGGCCTCGCGGAACCGGGCATACCCGTCCAGCTCCGGGCCGTCACCGCGCACCTTACGAGTCCGATTGGCCCAACTGCCCCACAGTCCGCCGCCGACCGCGGCCACCAGCGGAATGAGCAGCCAGACAAGCGCCCCCATGCCGACCTCCCAACGCCATGAGCGTCCGCAACTGACTGATCAGCAGATTAACCATCCGCACTGACAACGCTCACGCGAGGGTGCCGGTTACGCAACACGGGGTAGCCCGTGTGCTCCGAGTGACCCAGCTCAGCAGGCCCCGTCACCCGACCACCACCCCTCAACGACGGCGTTACGCGCCGACCCATTCATCGGTACCGTCGGAGAACCTCTGGTGCTTCCAGATGGGCACTTCGTGCTTGAGGTCGTCGATCAGCTTCCGGCAGGCGTCGAAGGCCTCGGCCCGGTGCGGACAGGCGACGCCGACGACCACGGCGAGATCCCCGACCCGCAGGTCCCCCACCCGGTGCACGGCGGCCAGCGCCCGCACCGGGTACTCGGCCACCACCTTCTCGGCGATCCGCCGCATCTCGGCCTCGGCGCTGGGGTGGCAGGAGTACCCGAGGGCGTCCACGTCCGCACCCCCGTCGTGGTTCCGCACCGTCCCCACGAACAGGGCGATGCCGCCGGCCGCGGCGTCCCCGACGGCCTGGAACACCTCGTCCACGGAGAGCGCGGTCTCCCGGACACCGATCAACTTGATGGGATCCTGTGCCGCCTGCTCACCGGGGTACTCGTTCACGTGTGCCATGCCCCCATCGTGCCGCACGCCTGTGACACCGGGGAATACGAGATTCACCAGGCACGCGCGCGGGGCGTTTTGGATGCTTGTACCACTCGGCCGCGGGCACGGAGCCCATCCCGCCCGGCCTCACCGGTCTCAGACCCGCCGCCGGGCCTTCCGAGCCCGCCGGACCACAGCGGCCGCGCCGAGCAGCGCCACCGTCGCCCCCGCGGCCCCCGCGGCCGTGGCGTCCTTGCGTCCCAGCCGCCGCCCGGCCACCGTGTGCCGCCCGGAGACCTCCTCCAGCAGCTCCGCGAGCACCTCCTCGTTGGTCCACCCCGGCCGCCACCCGGCGTCGTGCAGCCGGCTCCCGCTGACCACCCACGGGTACATCGTGTAGGCCAGGTCCCCCGCGGGGGACGGCGTGAGCCCGATCCGGTGCAGCCGGGCCGCCGCGCCCAGCGCCACCGCCGACGGCAGCTCCATCCGCCGGATCCCGCTCAGCTCCTCGACCTCCTCCTGCTCCAGCCACCCGTCGCAGCCGACGGCCAGCTCCCCGTCGACCTTCTCCAGGACCGCGCACTCCAGGGCACTGCACAGGTCCTCGACATGGCAGAACTGCCACGCGGGCCGCGACCCGGCGACGACGAGCAGCCGCGGCGACTCGAAATAGCGGGTCAGCGCCGTGTCGGTACCCCCGACCAGCACGGCGGGCCGGACCACGGTGACGTTCAGCCCCGGATGCGCCCGCGGCGCCCGCCGGGCCAGCCGCTCGATCTCCAGCAGGTCCCCCACGCCGGTCGCCTCGGCGGTCGCGCGCAGCTCGGCGTCCTCCGAAAGGGGCAGCTCGTTGTCCGGCAGCGCGCCGTAGACCATCGCCGAGGTGCACAGCACGACCCGGTGCACGCCGGCCGCCGCCGCGGCCGTCAGGACGGTCTGCGTCCCCCGGACGTTGTAAGCGGTGCGAGCGGCCGGATCGGTCTCCAGGTCCAGGTCGAGCGCGAGGTGGACGACCACGTCGGCGCCCCGCAGCTTGTCCGCGATGGCGGGGTCGCGCACGTCCAGGATGTGCCACTGCGCCTCGGCGCACTCCCCGCGCCGCTCGTCGATGGCGATGACCTGCTTGATCTCCTCGGAGGCGGCGAGCCGCTCGGTGAGCAGGGCACCGACCCCGCCGGCGGCGCCGGTGACCGCGACGACGGGGCCGCGCACGGCGGGAGAGGTTGATGGGTTTCGCGCTGCGCGAACCTGCGGATCTGGGGAACTCACCGGGCGTCTCCAGCGGTTGTCTTCGGTACGGGCGCAAGTGACGCGCACGTACCAGGTGCATCCATCCTGCCGCAGGCCTGCCGTGAGCGAAGCACCGAGGCTCGATCGGGTCCGGGTGTCTACGCTTGGTGTTGTCGGGCAGCCGCGCCGCCGGAGAGAACCGGTGGCCTTACCAGCCGAGGAATCCCGTGAGTGACACCCCATTCGGTTTCGGCCTTCCGCCGGAGGAGCCGGAAGACGGCGACGAGGGCAAGAAGAAGGACCAGCAGAGCGGTGGTGGGCAGGGACCGGCCAATCCGTTCGGCTTCGGCGGCCTGCCCGGAGCCGGAGGCTTTGGCGGCCCCGGCGCCGACAATCCGCTCGCAGCGATGTTCGGGTCGCTGAACCCCACGGATCTGGGCGCCGCGTTCCAGCAGCTGGGCCAGATGCTCTCCTACGAGGGCGGCCCGGTGAACTGGGACATGGCCAAGCAGATCGCCCGCCAGACGGTCGCCCAGGGCACCCCGGACGGCACGAAGGACGCCAGCGTGGGCCCGGCCGAGCGCAGGGCGGTCGAGGAGGCCGTCCGCCTGGCCGACCTGTGGCTGGACGACGTGACGTCCCTGCCGTCGGGCTCGGCCTCGGCGGTCGCGTGGTCCCGCGCGGAGTGGGTCGAGGCGACCCTGCCGGCCTGGCAGGAACTGGTCGACCCGGTCGCCGAGCGGGTCGGCGCGGCCATGGGCGACGTCCTGCCGGAGGAGATGCAGGCCATGGCGGGCCCGCTGATCGGCATGATGCGCTCGATGGGCGGCGCCATGTTCGGCACGCAGATCGGTCAGGCCGTCGGCGTGCTCGCGGGCGAGGTCGTCGGCTCCACCGACATCGGCCTGCCGCTCGGCCCGGCCGGCAAGGCCGCGCTGCTCCCGGCCAACGTGGAGGCCTTCGGCAAGGACCTCAGCGTGTCGCAGGAGGAGGTGCGGCTGTATCTGGCTCTGCGGGAGGCGGCCCACCAGCGCCTGTTCGCGCACGTGCCGTGGCTGCGCTCGCACCTGTTCGGCGCGGTCGACGGGTACGCGCGCGGGATCAAGGTCGACACCGCCAAGCTGGAGGACGTGGTCGGCCAGTTCGACCCGCAGAACCCGGAGCAGCTGCAGGACGCCTTGCAGCAGGGCATGTTCCAGCCGGAGGACACGCCGGAGCAGAAGGCCGCCCTGGCCCGGCTGGAGACCGCGCTGGCGCTCGTCGAGGGCTGGGTGGACGCGGTGGTCCACGCGGCCGCGAAGCCGCGTCTGTCGTCGGCCGACGCCCTGCGCGAGACCCTGCGCCGCCGCCGTGCCACGGGCGGCCCGGCCGAGCAGACCTTCGCCACCCTGATCGGCCTGGAGCTGCGCCCGCGCAGGCTGCGCGACGCCTCCCGCCTGTGGGCCTCGCTCACGGACGCGCGCGGGGTCGACGGCCGGGACGGTCTGTGGGCCCACCCGGACATGCTGCCGACCGCGACCGACCTGGACGACCCGGACGGCTTCGTGCACCGCGAGCAGCTGGACTTCTCCGAGCTGGACAAGATGCTCGGGGAAGCCGCCGACAAGCCGGACCTGCGCAAGAAGGACGACGGCGAGGCAGAGGGCGACGACGCCGAGTGAGCCTGCACGACGACGCGGTCCTCGTCCTGAAGGGGTACGAGGGCCAGGACGAGCTGCGCCAGGCCTACCTCGACCATCTGGCGGCCCACCCGGACGGCATGTGGAAGGCCTGCGAGGCCGGCCATGTGACGGCGAGCGCCCTGGTCATCGATCCCGAGCACGGCCGGGTGCTGCTCACCCTGCACAGGAAGCTGCGGATGTGGCTGCAGATGGGCGGCCACTGCGAACCGGGCGACCCGTCGCTCGCGGCGGCGGCCCTGCGCGAGGCGACGGAGGAGTCCGGCGTCCCCGGGCTGACCCTGCTGCCCGGCGGCCCGGTGCGCCTGGACCGGCATCCGATCCCGGCGCCCTGCCACTGGCACTACGACGTGCAGTACGCGGCCCTGGCACCGCCCGGCGCCATGCAGGCGATCAGTGACGAGTCGCTCGACCTGCGCTGGTTCCCGTACGACGAGGTGGCCGAAGTGGCCGACGAGTCGGTCGTACGCCTGCTGGAGGCGACGCGCGCCAGGCTGTGACGGTGTGAGCGTGGCCCGGTGTGAGGGGTGGCCACCATGGGCGGCCACCCCTCACCTGTGGGCTCAGCTCCAGACGTTCCCCTGGTTCTGCCCGCGTGCACCGTGCTGCCCCATGCCGAACTGTGCGGCGAGGCCCTGCCCGATCACCGCGTTCTGCGGCGGCAGCAGCTCGCTGGGCTGGACCAGCGCGAAGCCGGACCCCATGAAGCTCAGCTCCCAGCCCTCACCGGTGCTGCCGCGCCGGCGCCACACTCCGGAGGAATGCGTCTGCGCCTGCATCTGCACGCGCAGCCCGGTGGACCAGGCGACGATCGCGTCCGCGTCGCAGTTGACGTACTTGTCCGGCGTCACCTGCATCAGCAGCGGCGCTCCCGACGTCATCAGGGCGACCCTGCCGCGCCCGGTGATGTTCAGCTGGTACTTCCCGGAGCCGGAGATGCCGTAGAGGCTGTCGACGGCGACGACCTCGTAGTGCAGCGAGGAGTCCATGGCGAGGACGTACGAGCTGTCGACGGTCAGCCCGTCCTGCTCGACGTCCATGATGTGCACGTGCTGGGCCAGGTTGGCGAGATACACCGTGCCCTGCCCGTGACAGCGCATCAGGTCCAGGCCCTCGCCGGTGTACGCACGCGCGCGTGCCTGGCTGCTGTTCTGGTACTCGGCGTCGAACTCCATCAGCCCCTGGTAGGCGACCATGGTGCCCTTGCGGGCGAGGATGTCGTCGTGGCCCTCCAGGGTGACGCGGAGCATCTGCGAGTTCTGCAGGCTCCAGCGCTCCTGCGTCTGGACGTCGTTGTGCGCGAAAAGCGGGCTCTGCATGGCTTGGTGACTCCCCCTCAGCCCCGGATCCGGAGGCGGTCGGTGCTGTCCTCACTGGGCTGGACGACGACGATGCCCTGGCCGGAGAAGGCCATCTGGTAGGCCTCACCGCTGCCCCGGCCGATCAGCGACTGCGCCTTGAAGCTGCGCTTGCCCTTCACCTTCAGGTTCGGCGACCAGGCGACGAGCGCGTCCGGGTCGACGTAGGTCTCGTCCTCGCCGCCGCCGCAGTCGACGACGATCGGCTCGCCGCGGGAGGTCAGCGCGACCCAGCCCTGCCCCGAGATCCTCGTGTTCCACAGCCCCTGCCCGGCGAACTTCGCCAGGCCCTTCACCCGCTCCACACCCCAGTTGAGGTGGGCGTCGAAGGCGAGCAGGTTGGTGGCGTTGACGGAGATGCCGTCACCGTTGAGGTTGATCACGACGACGTTGGCGCCGTAGTCGGCGAGGTAGAGCAGGCCGTCCCCGGTGCACTTCATCAGGGGCGCGCCCTCGCCGGTGATCCAGTCGCGGGCGATCTGGCGGACGGCCGGCGGGTTGGGCTCGTACTGGATGAAGCCTTCGTAGGCGACCATCGAGCCCACGCGCGCGAGGAGGTCGTTCCCGGTCTGCATGGCGACCTTCAGCATGTGGCTGCCGTGGTTCTCCATGCGCGCGGTGACGGGTGCGGGGGCGTAGCCCGCGAGCGGCTGGTTCATGACGGGCTCCCCTTAGACCTCGTACGGCTGGACGACGATGAAGTTGCCGGGCGCGCCCCGGAACTGGAGGTTGACGCTCTCGCCGGTGTCGCCCGGGTAGGCGTTGCGGCGCATGCGGACCTGGCTGGAGACGATCACCTGGGAGGCGGCGGACCAGGCGACGACCGCGTTGCAGTCGGCGAAGGTGGTCGGCGTGACCGGCAGGACCACGGGCGTGCCGTGCGTCTTGACGACGATCGTGCCGGTGCCCTGGAACTGCATGGTGAACAGCGCGCCGCCGGGAATGCCGTGGCCCTCGATGCGGCGGACCTCGTACTGCAGGCTCTCGTCGAAGGCGAGGACGTTCTCCGCGGACACGCAGATCGCGTCGCCCTGCAGTTCGACGGGGTGCACATGAGTGGCGTTCTCGGCGAGGAACACCTGGCCGTTGCCGGTGCAGCGCATCAGCTGCATCTCCTGGCCGGTGGCGTTGCCGACGATCCGTCCGGCGAATCCGGCGCCCTTGTAGCTGAAGTCGACCTTGCCCTGGTAGAGCACCATGCTGCCCTGCCGGGCCAGCACGGGCTGCCCGCCGATGCCGAGGTCGACGCGGATGAGCTTCTTGTTCTGCTGCGTCCAACGCTGCCCGGTGGGCGCCTCCTTGTACATCTGCAGCGCGGCCGTCACACCGGCACCGCCCTGCGGGGCGCCCTGCGGCACTCCGTAGCCGGCGGGCTGCTGGCCGGGTACCTGCCCGTAGCCCGGGGGCATGGGCGCGGTGGGCTGTCCGCCGTAGGAGGGCGGCTGCTGGCCGTAGCCCGGCGGCATCGGCGCGGACGGCTGACCGCCGTAGGACGGCTGCTGGGGCGGCTGGCCGTACGGCTGCTGGGGCTGTCCGTACGGTGCGGGGGCCGGGGCCGGCGGCGGGACCGTGCCGCCGACGGGCGGGGTCATGGGGGCGATGACCGTCGGCGCGGCGTGCACGTCCGCCGCGGGCGCCGGGGGCGGGGTGTGGCCGGGCGGTGTGAAGCCCTGCGGAGTTGTGGCTCCGGGCGGCGGCGCGAAACCCTGGGCGGCGGGCTGTGGCGCGGGGGCCGGGGCGGGGACGGCCGGGGCGGCGAACGCGGGCGGGGCAGCGGCCTGGGCGGGCGGGGCGAAGCCCGGGGCGGCACCGGTCTGCGGCTGTTGCGGGGCGGCGGGCGCCTCCTCCTCCAGCACTTCACCGCCGAAGTTCTTCAGCAGCGCCTCCAGTCCGCCGTCGAAGCCCTGCCCGACGGCGGCGAACCGCCACACGTCCTTCAGGTAGATGTCGCCGACCATCACGGCCCGCTCGGTGGAGAACTCCGCGCCGTTGAAGGAGTACCGCGCGACCTCCTCACCGCCCGCCACGATCCGCAGGTAGCCGGGGCCGATCTGCGACATCTGCCCGGCGCCGTCGATGGTCGCCGTGAAGGCCAGCTTGTGGATGTGCGGGGGGATCCGGTCCAGCGTGACCCGGAACGACTCGGTGTCGCCCGCCTGGGCACCCAGCAGCTGGATGGACTCCTCCGGCGACTTCGGCTGGTTGAAGAAGACGAAGTACCGGTCGTCCGAGAGGCGCTCGTCGGCGTCCAGACCGAAGCAGCTGATGTCGAAGGTCAGCCCGGGGCCGGAGATCTGCACGCCCACGTACAGATCCGTGCCGGCCGTGAGGTCACTGATCCTGGCCTTGTGGCCGCGTTGGAATTCCCTGGCCATGCGTAACGACCGTCCCCCATCCCGAATACGAGTGCGTCGCGCCAGGCTAACGGCAAAGTCCGACAGCGGACGCAGCCGGTACAGACCCGGTACACAACCGCGCCCGGAGGAGGACGGACGGCGCCGGGTTCACCCCCCGCGCGCCCCGGGCACATGCGGCAGCCGTTCCGCGGCGACCACCCCTTCGAGGTAGCCGCGGGCCCGCTCGGTGCGCGGATACGCCTCCAGCAGCCGCCAGAAGTCCGGCCCGTGACCGGGGACCAGCAGATGGGCCAGCTCATGGCAGAGGACGTAGTCGACGACGTACTCGGGCATTCCCTGCAGCCGGTGCGAGAGCCGGATGCTGCCCTCGGCGGGGGTGCACGAACCCCAGCGCGTGTTCTGGTTGGTGACCCAGCGTACGGAGGCGGGGCGCGCCCGGCCGTCGAAGTACTGCGCCGACAGCCGTTCGGCACGCTCGGCCAGCTCGGCGTCGCCGAGCACCCGCTTGCTCTCCTGGGCAGCGAGTTTGTCGAGCATGACGGTGATCCAGCGCTGTTCCTCCGCCTTCGACATCCGGGCGGGGATCAGTACGACGGTGCGATCGCCCTCGCGGTACGCGGAGACCGTCCGGCGGCGCCGGGAACTCCTGCGGACCTCGATCGCGCTCGCCCCCGAGCCGCCGGGCGGCTGGCTCGTCGTGCTGCGCTGTGGAATTCCGGCACGGTGCAGTGGGTCGGCGGGCACGCCCCGACGTTACCCGCTGGGCAGGGCCGAAGTCCCGGCTCCGGAACGGTTCGATGCCGATCCCCCACCGTGCGTTTGATTCCTATGATTCCTACCACTGATCCGCACATCCGGTTTACGAGGCTCCGTACGAGCGGTTTGCCGCCACCGTCCGACCGATTTATAACGCTTTGATCGGTCGACCTATACGACAAATACCCACACCCTGTGGATAACCCTCGGCACCGGGCCGACTGGCACGGCATGCTGGCAGGCGTCGGTGGAGCGTGACCGGTTCCACCGGCGACGAGATGTTCAGGATGCTTTCCACGGATACGGGGGCCAGTCATGCATCCGGTGATGAAACCCGCGCTGCGGCGCGGCTGGCGTGATCGCGAGACCGTGCAGTTCGGAATGACCCAGGCACACGCGCTGACACTGGGACCGATGGACCCGGCCACGCGCGGCTTCCTCGACCTGCTCAACGGCACGCGCGGACTGCCGCTGCTCCGCGAGGAGGCCCGCCGCATGCGGCTCCCGGCCGGCCATGTCGACACCCTGCTGGAACGGCTGACCCGCGCGGGCCTCGTCGACGACGCGCGCGGCGGCGGACCGGCCGCCGACGCGCTGCGCACCAAGACGCATGTCCTGGGGCGGCTGCGCCCCGACCTCGCCGCGCTGTCCCTGACCACGGCCGAGCCCGGCGGCGCGCTCGCCCGGCTCGCCGCCCGCCGCGCACTGCGCGTCCAGGTCCGGGGCGCGGGACGCGTCGGCGCCGTACTGGCCTCGGCGCTGTCGGGCGCCGGAGTCGGCGAGGTCGACGTACGAGACGTGGGACGCGTCGAGCCGTGGGACGTGGCACCGGGCGGGCTGCCCGCCGAGTCGCTCGGCGAGCGCCGGGACACGGCGGCGCGGGCCGCGGTGCGCCGTGCGGCACCCGAGCGCCCACCGCGCCGCGCCCACTCCCCCGGATCCGGCGCCCAGGACCCCGGGTTCTCCCTGGTGATCCTCACTCCCCGGGACGACGTCGCCGTGCACGCACCGGACCCGGCCGACACCGAGCCGCTCATGGCCTCCGGAACGCCCCATCTGTACGCCGGTGTCGTCGAGGGCACCGGAGTCGTCGGACCGCTCGTCCTGCCCGGCGCATCGGGCTGCGCCGGCTGTCTGCACCTCGACCGCGGGGACCGGGACCCGGCCTGGCCCCGGCTGACCGCCCAGTGGCGGTGCGCCAGGGCCCGCCGGGTCGGAGCCTGCGATCTGACGCTCGCCACGGCGGTCGCCGGACTGGCCGCGGCGCACGCGCTCGCCTTCCTCGACGGGGAGTCGCCGTCCAGCACCGGCACCCGCTGGGAGGTGTCCGCCCCCGGCCTGAACTGGCACGCCCGACCGGTCCGGCCGCATCCGGCATGCGGGTGCGGCGCTGCGGACAGACCTGAAGAGGAGCACCCCTCAACCGTCGGCGAAGCACGCGCGACAATGGCGGTGCAACGGCCGTCGACGGAGCGACGACGCAAGTCACGCGCGGCGGGGCCGACTGGGACTTGGAGGGCGCATGTCTGATCTTCCCCGGAAGGCGGTCACCCGTACCGCCAAGCTCGCCGCGCTCCCGCTCGGCTTCGCCGGCCGGGCGACCTGGGGGCTGGGCAAGCGGATCGTGGGCGAGTCCGCGGAGATCGTCGGCCGGGAACTGCAACAGCGCACGGCGGAGCAGCTGTTCAAGGTGCTGGGCGAGTTGAAGGGCGGTGCGATGAAGTTCGGGCAGGCCCTGTCCGTCTTCGAGTCCGCGCTGCCCGAGGAGATCGCGGGGCCCTACCGCGCCGCCCTGACCAAGCTCCAGGAGGCGGCGCCACCGATGCCGACCCGCACGGTGCACGCGGTGCTCGCGGAGCGGCTCGGGCCGGACTGGCGCGAGCTGTTCGAGGAGTTCGAGGACAAGCCGGCCGCGGCGGCCTCGATCGGGCAGGTGCACCGGGCCGTGTGGCACGACGGCCGTGAGGTGGCGGTCAAGGTGCAGTACCCGGGCGCCGGCGAGGCCCTGCTCTCCGATCTCGGCCAACTGAGCCGCTTCGCCCGCCTCTTGGGCCCGCTCATTCCCGGCATGGACATCAAGCCGCTCATCGCGGAACTGAAGGACCGCGTCTCCGAGGAGCTGGACTACGGACTGGAGGCGCAGGCCCAGACCGCCCACGCGGTGGAGTTCGCGGACGACCCGGACGTGGTGGTCCCGGCGGTGGTGCACCAGTGCGACCAGGTCCTGGTGACCGAGTGGATCGACGGCATCCCGCTGTCCGAGGTGATCTCGGACGGCACCCCGGAGCAGCGCGACCGCGCCGGCCAGCTCCTGGCCCGGTTCCTCTTCTCGGGCCCGGCACGCACCGGCCTGCTGCACGCCGACCCGCATCCCGGCAACTTCCGGCTGCTGCCCGGCGGCCCGACCGGCGAGGACGACTGGCGCCTGGGCGTCCTGGACTTCGGCACGGTCGACCGGCTGCCCGGCGGTCTGCCGACTCCGATCGGCATCTCGCTCCGTATGACGCTGGACGGCGAGGCCGAGACGGTCTACGAACTCCTCTGCGAGGAAGGATTCGTGAAGGAGTCCATAGAGCTGGACCCCGACGCGGTCCTCGACTACCTGCTGCCGATCATCGAACCGGCCCGGGTCGAGGCGTTCACCTTCAGCCGCACCTGGATGCGCAACCAGGCCGCGCGCATCGCCGACCCTCGCTCCCCCGCCTATCAGCTGGGCAAACGGCTCAACCTGCCGCCCGCCTATCTGCTGATCCACCGGGTGACCCTGAGCACCATCGGCGTCCTGTGCCAACTCGGCGCGACGGTACGACTCCGCGAGGAGCTGGAGGACTGGCTGCCGGGGTTCGTCCTCGACATCCCCGAGGACGAACTGGTGGACGGCGAACTGAAGGACGACGAACTGCCTGAGGAGGAGCCTGCGGCGGAGGCGTGATCCCGTGATGCGGGGTGCCTCGTATCGGGTGACCGGCGATTCTTGAAAGCGGGGAGGGGAGGGGAGGGGGCGGGGGGGAGGGGCCCCGAGGAGCGGCTCACCACCAGGACGAGTCCAGCCGCCCCTCGATCGCCCTCAGGTTCTCCCTGGAGCAGGTGTCGCAGAAGTACTGGCGGACGCCGTTCTCCACGGAGCAGGTCCAGGTGACCGGCTGGGGGCCTTCGGCGGGGGTTCCGCAGCGGGCGCACACGAGAACGCGGCGCTCCGGGGTGGAGCCGCCCTGATCACTTCCTCCGGGAAGACTCGTCACCCGGCGACGATAACTCCGCAGGCGGCGGAACGCCGTACAACGCACCGCGGGGACCGGTCCGTTCAGCCGGACCGGCCCCCGCTCGAGAAGGCTTCGCCTCCCGGTCCGGGAGGCCGCCGCTTCCGCAGGCGTGATCGTTACTGCATGACCGCCATGGCGAGCGCGCGCCGGGCGCGCAGCGAGGCGCGCTCGGCCCGGCGCTGCATCCGCTCGGCGACCGCCAGGCGCACGGCCCGGCGCTCCCGCGCGGCGTCATGGAGTCGCTCGTCCATATGCGCACGAGCCAGGGCTTCTTGCATGAGTTGCATCTCTCGGGTCCTGTTCTGGCGCGCTTCGGTCGCGCCGGTGGTGGTGACGTCTGGAGTCGCGGAGCCTGCGGGCTCGCTGGTGGACGGCTTCATCGGGGCCTGCTTCTTGGGGTCGTGCGTGAGGGGACGGTCGATGGTTCCTGCGGTGTTCATGCCGTGACCGGGTTCTTCCGCGGGCGACCACGCGGCCGCTTCCGGGCGACGACGACACCCTGGACGAACAGCTCGCCACCCCAGACGCCCCAGGGCTCACGCCGCTCCTTGGCGCCGGCGAGGCATGCCTCGATCAGCGGGCAGGTGCGGCAGAGGGACTTGGCGTACTCGACGTCCGCCGGCGACTCGGCGAAGAAGACCTCCGGGTCGTAGGAGCGGCAGGGGACGGGTACGCCGAGGTTCTCGATGGCGTCGTCGAGCGCGGTGAGCGCGGTGAGGGGGGTCAAGGTGGAGTCCTCCGTGAGGCCGGGCGGGGGGATCGTTTGCGAAGGCGGTACGGACGGGGCGTGCGCTTCGAGTTGCACGGTTGGTCTTCCTCGTCTGGTCGGTCCGGCCGGTTGACCGGGTGTCGGCTTGGTACCGGGTTCTTTTCTTGTCCCGAGGCCCCTTCGCTCCGTCGTCCCCGTTCAGGGAAAACAGAAGGGCCGCGGATCCCGGATGGGGTTCCGCGGCCCTGAAGGCGCCGGCCTGATCGGATCAGGCTGGATCACTCCAGGGTTCTGGCCCACGGAAGGCCCACATCAGGTGGTGCTGCGTCGTCTGCTTCCGGAATCCGGCACCGGCCGCCGCAAAGGCATAGGCCTGCGCCTGTGCCGCTACCGCTTCCAGTGCCTTGGTCGGTCGCTCATTGCGCTCACGGACGGGAAGGCCCGCGGGAGCAAGGGAGGACGCCGGGCGGTCGGCACGGATGCCGGACAGACCGGTGCCCTGGTGGGAGGCGCCGAGCATGCACAGGGAGACGGTCGAGCGATCG
Organism: Streptomyces sp. NPDC031426; assembly: GCF_055581585.1. Taxonomy (NCBI): domain Bacteria; kingdom Bacillati; phylum Actinomycetota; class Actinomycetes; order Kitasatosporales; family Streptomycetaceae; genus Streptomyces; species Streptomyces sp. NPDC031426. Next base: position 336,593 of record NZ_JBVIJE010000006.1, on the reverse strand, counting down.
GTCAGTTTGGCCGTGCTGATGGTGCTGGTGTTGATGCTGATCACTGGACTCGCCTCCTCTCGGCGTCTCAAGGACTGGGTGAACCAGTCCGTTCGGATATGCAAGTACATCACGGAGGCGGGCCCTTCGAGAAGGCCGCTGCTTCCGTGCCTAGAACCTATGGGGATTGCCGGGGCATGCGCAAACTATTTTTTCGACGAGTTCGCATCAGTCGCCCTCGTCGCCTTCCCCAACCTCGTGGCCTGCGCAGATGGCCAGAACGTCGGTTCCGTAGCTGCGCAGCTTGCGGCTGAGGACACCGGGGATGCGGGAGAGCTCGGCGGGACTCTCGGGCCGTGCCTCGGCGATGGCCATCAGGGTGCGGTCGGTGAAGACGCAGAAGTCCGGTTGTCCGCTGCGCTCGGCCTGGATCGCCCGCCACTCCCGCAGCCGTGCGTAGAGCCCTTCGTCCATGTCCGAGGGGCAGTCCTCGCAGCGCATCAGCTTCATCTCGCCGGCGTCGGTGAGCGTGCGGCCGCAGACCCGGCAGCGGGCGGGGGTGCGCTGGGTACGGCGGGGAGCGGCGAGGGTGCCGATTGTGGTCCCGCGCTCGATGCCTCCGGTGACGGCGGTGTCGGCGTGGCCGACGGTGGGGGTGGTGCCGGGGCGCAATCCCTCGAGGAAGTGGCTGGGTCTGCGGTTGGGGCGGGTTCCGGGTGAGCGGGACAGCGCCCAGGAGAGGTGGAGCCGTTCCCGCGCACGGGTGACGCCGACGTAGAGGAGCCGGCGTTCTTCCTCGATCTGCTCGTCGGTCCTGGCGTAGGTGATGGGGAGCATGCCCTCGGCGATGCCGACCAGGAAGACGACGTCCCACTCCAGGCCCTTGGCGGCGTGCAGGGAGGCGAGGGTGACGCCCTGGACGGTCGGGGCGTGCTGGGCGTTCGCCCGCTCGTCGAGTTCCGCCACGAAGTCGCCAAGGGTGGCGCCGGGTCGGGCGGCGGCGAGGTCGTGGGCGAGGCCGACGAGGGCGGCAAGGGACTCCCAGCGTTCTCTGACGGCGCCGGAGCCGGCCGGGGGCTCGGTGGTCCAGCCCTCTCCGGACAGGACGGCGCGCACCTGGGAGGGCAGGTCCACGGCGTCGTCCAGCAGGGAGTCGTTGCCGCCGAAGCGGGCGGCGCCGCGCAGGGCGATGCCGGCCTTGCGGACCTCGGGGCGGTCGAAGAAGCGCTCGGCGCCGCGTAGCTGGTAGGGGACGCCGGCGTCGGCGAGGGCCTGCTCGTAGGTCTCGGACTGGGCGTTCGTACGGAACAGGACGGCGATCTCGGCGGCCGGGACGCCCGCGTCGATCAGTTCGCGGATGCGGCGGGCGGCGCCTTCGGCCTCGGCCGGTTCGTCGGTGTACTCGGTGTAGACGGGCTCGGGGCCGGGGGGCCGCTGGGAGACCAGTTCCAGCCGGTGGTCGGCGGCGCGGCCGCGGGCCTGGGCGAGCAGGCCGTTGGCGAGGTGGACCACCTGGGGGGTGGAGCGGTAGTCACGGACGAGTTTGACGACGGTGGCGCCGGGGTGCCGGGTGCGGAAGTCGAGGAGGTGGTCGGGCGTTGCTCCGGTGAACGAGTAGATCGTCTGGCTGGCGTCGCCGACGACGCACAGGTTGTCGCGGTCGCCGAGCCAGAGTTCCAGCATCCGCTGCTGCAGGGGGCTGACGTCCTGGTATTCGTCGACGACGAAGTGCTGGTACTGCGCGCGGACCTGTTCGGCGATGTCGTGCCGGTCCTGGAGGATGGCGACGGTCAGCAGCAGGACGTCCTCGAAGTCGATCACGGCGCGGTCGCGCTTGAGGTCTTCGTAGGCCGCGTAGAGGTGGGCGATCTCGGCGGGGTCGCGGGGGGCCTCGCGGCCGGCCTTCGCGGCCGCGTACGGGTAGTCGGCGGGGATCGTCTGGGTGACCTTGGACCATTCGATCTCGGCGGTGACGTCGCGCAGCTCGCCCCGGTCGAGCCGGGTGCCCAGTCGTGCGGCCGCGTCGGCGACGAGCTGGATCTTGCGGTCGACGAGCCGGGGCATGCCGCCACCGATCGCTTTCGGCCAGAAGTACTGGAGCTGGCGCAGGGCGGCGGAGTGGAAGGTGCGGGCCTGGACGCCGTGGGCGCCGAGCTGGCGCAGCCGGCCGCGCATCTCTCCGGCGGCGCGGTTGGTGAAGGTGACGGCGAGCACGCTGGAGGGCTGGAGGATGCCGGCGCGCACGCCGTAGGCGATGCGGTGGGTGATCGCCCGTGTCTTGCCCGTGCCCGCTCCGGCCAGGACGCACACCGGGCCGTGCAGGGCGGTGGCCACCGCGCGCTGCTCGGGGTCGAGCCCTTCGAGCACCGCGTCGGCAGAGTCCGGTGCCTGCGGGAAGAGGGTGGAGTGCGGTGCTGCTGTCACACCGCCATGCTGCCAGGTCGCCCGGGACTGCCGTGCCGGTTGTCCACAGGCGGGCACAGATAGTCGTATGAATGCGGCAGGCGTCACAGCCGCCTGTGGATACCCCGGGCGGGAATGGCGGACGGCTCGCGTACGTTCTTCCCCCGGACGACTTTCCGAGCTGCCTGAGGAGCGCGAGAGACATGCAGGGCACTGTGACGATGTACAGCACGACTTGGTGCGGCTACTGCCGGCGGCTGAAGAGCCAGCTGGACCGGGAGGGCATCGCCTACACCGAGATCAACATCGAGCAGGACCCGGAGTCCGCCGCTTTCGTGGAGAAGGCGAATGGCGGAAACCAGACGGTCCCGACGGTGCTCTTCGCGGACGGTTCCACGCTGACGAACCCGTCGCTCGCCCAGGTGAAGCAGAAGCTCGCCGCCTGACGCTCCGCGGGTTTCCGCGGTGACCACACAGCAGGGCGGCCCCTGAAAGGATCGGGGGCCGCCCTGCTGTGACTTCAGACGAAGCTGCGTGTCGGCAGCGGCTTGCCGTACCACATCTCGATCAGGCGGGCCGCGATGGAGATGCCGTAGGGCGGCAGTACCTCGCCGGATTCGAAGGCGTCGTGCAGTTCCTCGCGGGAGAACCAGCGGGCCTCGTGGATCTCGTCGCCGTCGACGTCGATCTCGGTCGAGGTGGCGCGGGCCATGAAGCCGAGCATCAGGCTGGACGGGAAGGGCCAGGGCTGGCTGGCCACGTACTCCACGGGTCCGACGGTGACGCCTACCTCCTCGGACACCTCGCGGCGCACCGCCTGCTCGATGGACTCGCCGGGTTCGACGAAGCCGGCGAGCGTGGAGAAGCGGCCCTCGGGCCAGTGGACCTGGCGGCCGAGCAGGATGCGGTCGTCCGCGTCGGTCACGGCCATGATCACGGCCGGATCGGTGCGCGGGTAGTGCTCGGCGCCGCAGGCCGGGCAGCGGCGGATGTGGCCGGCGGCGGCGATGACCGTGCGTTCCCCGCAGCGGGAGCAGAAACGATGGGTGCGCTGCCAGTTCTCCAGGCCGACCGCGTGCACCATCAGCCCGGTGTCGCGCGGCGAGAGCAGCAGGCCGGCCTCGCGCAGCCCGGCGGGCCGTGCGGACTGGTCGATACGGCCGGGCAGCGCGTCCTTCTGGAGCGCGAAGTAGCTGACGCCGTCCTCGTCGATGCCGAGGAAGTAGCGGTGGGCCTCGGTGAGGGGGGCCTCGAAGGACGGCGTCATGACGAGTTCGGTCCGGCCGTCCGGGGTCTCGTCGATGAGCACCTGGCCGCCGGAGACCACGAAGCAGCGGGTCGTGGGGTGGCTCCACGCCGCCGCGAGCCAGGCCTCGTCGAGCCGGTGGTGGGCGGCGCGGTCGATGCCGTTCGGGGCGGTCAGCGAGATGGGACGGTCGGCTGTGTCGTCGGTCCAGGTGGTCACGGGTGCTTCCAACTCCCCCAGTGCAGCGGTTCGTTCGGCGGGCGGTTCGGCGGGACGTGGGCGGGAGGGCACCGGGCCGGGCGCGGGTGGGACGGGCGGGACGGTCCTTCCAGTGTGCCCCGCGCGCTGTGCCCACCCGTACGGCACCGGCCGGTCAGGGCGTGTGACGCCAGTGCTCGGCCAGGTCACCCCACAGATAGGCGCTGGTCTCGACGCCCTTGAGGAGGAGATCCAGCTCGACCTTTTCGTTCGGGGCGTGCCAGCCGTCGGAGGGGACGGAGATGCCCAGGAAGAGCACGGGGGCGCCGAGGACCTCCTGGAGGTCGGCGGCGGGTCCGGAGCCGCCCTCGCGGGTGAAGCGGACCGACTTCTCGAAGGCGCGGCCCATGGCGCGGACCACGGACTGCAGTGCGGGGTGGTCGAGCGGGGTCAGGCATGGGCGGGTGGCCGCGCCGAAGCCGATCTCGTACCGGATCCCGGCGGGCACCTGTGTCTCGGCCCAGGCGCGGACGGCCTTCTCGAGGTGGTCCGGGTCCTGGCCGGCGACCATCCGGAAGGACAGCTTCACCATGGCCGAGGAGGGGATGATCGTCTTGTTGCCGGGGCCCTGGTAACCGCCACCGATGCCGTTGACCTCGGCGGTCGGGCGGGCCCAGATGCGTTCGAGGGTGGTGTATCCGGCCTCGCCGTGGGTGGCGCGGGACTTGGCGGTGTCCAGCCAGCGCTGCTCGTCGAAGGGCAGCTCGGCGAACAGCTCGCGCTCTCGGTCGGTCAGCTCCACGATGCCGTCGTAGAAGCCGGGGATCGCCACGCGCGCGTGCTCGTCGTGCAGGGCTGCGACCAGGCGGGCGGCGGCGACGGCCGGGTTGGGTACGGCACCGCCGAAGGAGCCGGAGTGGATGTCCTGGTCGGGGCCGTACAGCCGGATCTCGCACTCGGCGAGGCCGCGCATGCCGGTGCAGACGGTCGGGGTGTCCTCGGACCACATGCCGGTGTCGGAGACGATCACGGCGTCGGCGGCGAGCCGGCCCGCGTGCTCCTCGACCAGGGCCCGGAAGTGCGGGGAGCCGGACTCCTCCTCGCCCTCGATCAGGAGTTTCAGGTTGACCGCGGGGGCGGTGCGGCCGGTGGCGGCGAGGTGGGCGCGGACGCCGAGCGTGTGGAAGAACACCTGGCCCTTGTCGTCGGCCGCCCCGCGCGCGTAGAGACGGTTTCCGCGGACGACCGGCTCGAAGGGGTCGGTGTCCCAGCCGTCCTCGCGGGCGGCGGGCTGTACGTCGTGGTGGCCGTAGACGAGGACGGTGGGTGCCTCGGGGTCGCCGGAGGGCCACTCGGCGAAGACGGCCGGGGCGCCGGGGGTCTGCCAGACCTCGGCGGTCGGGAAGCCGGTCTCCTTGAGCTTGGCGGCGAGCCAGTCGGCGCTGCGCCGTACGTCGGGCACGTGGTCGGGCTGGGCCGACACGGAGGGGATGCGCAGCCATGCCGCGAGGTCGTCGAGGAAGGTGGCGCGGTGCTGCTCGATGTACGTGCGGACGGCGCTGTCCGGGGTCTGGCTCATGTTCACGAGCCTATCGGCCCGCACGGACATCCTCGGCGGGCGGTTCGTCACACTCAGATTGCCGGGTGTGCCGTTTCGGTGTCTTCCGTGAGGAGCCGTTCCAGGGCGGCCCGGTCCGGCAGGTCCTGCGGCCGTACGACCTCGCCGGTGCGCACGTACAGGAAGGCGGCCGTGACGGACTCGGGGGGCACGCCCTGCTGCTCGGCCCAGGCCAGCCGGTACACGGCGAGCTGGAGCGGGTCGGCGGTGCGGGTACGGCTGGTCTTCCAGTCGACGATCTCGTACGTCGCCCCGTCGCCGTCGCCGTGTCTGTAGACGGCGTCGATGCGGCCCCGTACGACGCGGCCGGCGAGGGTGAGCTGGAAGGGCGCTTCGACGCGGTAGGGGGTGCGCCGGGCGTACTCGGTGCTTTCGAAGGCCTCCTTGAGGGCTTCCAGGTCCTGTTCGTCGGCGATCTCGGCGTCGCTGCCGGGCAGCTCGTCGGGTTCCAGCAGGGGGAGCGTCAGTTCCTCGAAGCGGGCTTCGACCCAGGCGTGGAACCGGGTGCCCCGGCGCGCGGCCGGTTGCGGAGGGCGTGGCATGGGGCGCGCGAGTTCCTGCGCGAGCCCGTCCGGGTCCTCGGCCAGGCGCAGCAGTTGGGTGGCGGTGAGCGCGGCGGGCAGCGGGACGTCGGTGACGGTCTGCCGGGCGCGCAGCAGTTCTCCGCTGAGCGCGTCCAGGTCACGGTCCCAGGAGGCGATGGTGCGGGCCTCCTCGGGGGTGAGAGAGGTCTCGGGCGCGGGACCGGGGGTGCGCGGAGCGCGTGCGCCGGGCGCGGGTGCCTGGTGGGGAACGGTCGGCCGCTCGGCGCTCCAGGAGTCCCAGCTGTCGGGATCCTGCGCATCGGGGCCGCCGTCGTCGTACGGGAACTCGTCCCCGTACGGATCCTCGGGCAGGCCCTCGTACGGCTCCTCGCCGTAGGGGTCGTCGTCCGGGGGCGGGGGCCAGGCCGGGTCGTCGAGGGCAGCGGGGTCGTGGGCGGCCGGCGGGTGCGTGGTGTCCTGGGCGGCGAGGGCGTCCAGGTGGGCGAGGACGGTCTCGGCGGCCGCGCGGCGGCGGGCCAGGGCGGCGGCGTCCAGCGGGAGCGGCCACACCTGGTCGGCGCCGGCCGTGTGCAGGGCGGGGTTCTCCTCGTCCTCGGCGGGCTCCTCGGCCCAGGCCTCGATCTCGCCGTGTCCGGCGGCGCAGTGGTCGTGGAGGGCCCGGAGGAAGTCGGAGGGGCCGCGTGGTTTCTTCTGGCTGGGCCCCCACCAGTGGCCGGAGCCGAGCAGCAGCGAGCGGGGGCGGGTGAAGGTGACGTAGCCGAGGCGGAGCTCCTCGGTGTGCTGGTGGTCCTTCATGGCCTCGTGGAAGGCCTTCATGCCGCGCGCGTCCCAGCTGTCGACATCGGGCAGGGTGTCGGTGTCGCCGCGCAGGGCGTGCGGCACCACCTTGGCCTGCGCCGTCCACTTCTCGCGGCCCTGTGCGCTGGGAAAGGTGCCCTTGACCAGGCCGGGGACGGCCACGACGTCCCACTCCAGGCCCTTGGACTTGTGGGCGGTGAGCACCTTGACGGTGTTCTCGCCGCCGGGCAGGGCGTTGTCGAGGCCCTTCTCGTACTGCGCTGCGGTGCGCAGGAAGCCGAGGAAGGCGAGCAGGGTGGCCTCGGCGTCGCTCGCCGCGAAGGACGCGGCGACGTCCAGGAAGTTGGACAGGGTCTCGCGGCGGCGGGCGGCCAGGGCGTGCGGGGACGCCGACAGCTCCACTTCCAGGCCGGTGACGGCGAGCACGCGGTGCAGGACGTCCATCAGCGGGTCGGACAGCGAGCGGCGCAGGTCGCGCAGTTCGGCGGCCAGGCGGGCGAAGCGCACGCGCGCGTCCGGGGAGAACGGCAGCCCGTCGTCGTGCGCCTCGGCGTCCATGGGTGCTTCGAGGAAGGTGTCGAGGGCGTCCGCGAGCGAGATCACCTCGGCGGGGTCGACCCCTTCGACGGCGGCGGCGAGCCGGCGGTCGGGGTCGTCGCCGTCGTCCACGCGTGCGTGGGCGACCAGCAGGCGGGCGCGGCGGCCCAGCAGGGCGAGGTCGCGGGGGCCGATGCGCCAGCGCGGGCCGGTCAGCAGGCGCACCAGGGCGGCGTTGGCGCCGGGGTCCTGCAGGACCTCGCAGACGGCGACGAGGTCGGCGACCTCGGGCAGGTGCAGCAGCCCGGACAGGCCGACCACCTCGACGGGGACGTCCCGTGCCACGAGGGCGCCCTGGATCTCGGCGAAGTCGGTGGCCGTACGGCACAGTACGGCGATCTCGCCGGGGGCCGTGCCGGTGTGCACGAGGTGGGCGATCGAGTCGGCGATCCAGTCGAGTTCCTCGGCGTGGGTGGGCAGCAGCGCGCAGCGGACCGTGCCGTCGTACTCGGCGCCGGGGGCCGGGCGCAGGGCCTCCACGCCCGCGTGCATGGCACGCAGGGGTTCGGCGAGGCCGTTGGCGAGGTCGAGGAGGCGGCCGCCGCTGCGGCGGTTCTCGCTGAGGGCCTGCCGGGTGGCTCGGCGGCCGTCGGCGTGCGCGAAGTGCGCGGGGAAGTCGTCCAGGTTGGCGACGGAGGCGCCGCGCCAGCCGTAGATGGCCTGGCAGGGGTCGCCGACCGCGGTCACGGGATGGCCCGTGCCGCCGCCGAACAGGCCCGCGAGCAGGACACGTTGGGCGACGGAGGTGTCCTGGTACTCGTCCAGGAGCACCACGCGGAACTCCTCGCGCAGCAGCCGGCCCACCTCGGGGATGCGGGCGAGGCGGGCGGACAGGGCGATCTGGTCGCCGAAGTCGAGCAGGTCGCGTTCGCGTTTGGCCGTCCGGTAGCGGCGGACGAGGTCGGCCAGTTCGCGGCGGGCGGCGGCCGTCTCGGGCACCTTGCGCAGGTCGGCGTTGGTGAGCTTGGCGCTCTGGAGGGTGCGCAGCAGGTCGGCGTCCCAGGAGCGCAGTTCCTCGGGGTCGACGAGGTGTTCGGCGAGTTCGGAGTCGAGGGCGAGCAGGTCGCTGACGAGGTCGGCGAAGGAGCGGGTCAGCGCGGGGTAGGGGCCGGGGGCCTCACGCAGCACGCGCGCGGCGAGCTGGTAGCGCGTGGCGTCGGCGAGCAGCCGGGAGGTTGGCTCCAGGCCGAGGCGTAGTCCGTGGTCGGTGAGGAGGCGGCCGGCGAAGGCGTGGTACGTCGAGATGACCGGCTCGCCGGGCGGGTTGTCCGGGTCCGACGAGAAGGAGTCAGCGCGAAGCAGTGTCGTTGAGGGGTGGTGGTCGGGTGACGGGAGGGCGTCCGGGTCGGTGACGCCGGCCTTGATCAGGGCCTTGCGGACGCGTTCGGCCAGCTCGCCTGCGGCCTTGTTGGTGAAGGTCAGGCCGAGGACCTGTGCGGGGGCGACCTGGCCGGTGCCGACCAGCCAGACCACGCGGGCGGCCATCACGGTGGTCTTGCCCGACCCGGCTCCGGCCACGATCACCTGCGGGGCGGGCGGCGCGGTGATGCAGGCCGTCTGCTCCGGGGTGAACGGGATGCCGAGGAGCTCTTTGAGCTGCTCGGGGTCGGTGATGCGGGCGGACATGTCGCAAAAGGCTAGCGGCGGGGACTGACAGTCGAGCCCCGATCGGCCCTCCGGGAGCAAGAAGTGCAGGTCAGCGCATGTGGTGCCGTGCGTCACTCCGGCATCCCCGGTGGCTCAGTCGATCACGTGCCGTCCCTCGGGACGGGCGCTGCACGAGGCACGGAACGCGCAGTGCGTGCAGTGCTGGCCGGTGTTCGGCGCGAACCGCTCGTCGAGGACCTTGCCGGCGGCGGTGGCCAGCAGCTCGCCGACCCACTCCCCCGACAGCGGTTCCTGGGTCTGCGTCTTGGGCAGGCTGTCGCCGCCGTCGCGTCTGGCGGCGCCCTGCCTGAGGTGCACCAGTTCGGCGCCGCCGGATTCGGGACGTGCGCCGTCGAAGGCCTCGTCGACGGCGCCCTCCTGGACGGCCAGCTGGTAGACGGCGAGCTGGGGATGGCGGGCCACCTCGGCGGCGCTGGGTGCCTGCTTGCCGGTCTTGAAGTCCACCACGTAGGCGCGGCCCTCGGCGTCCGTTTCCACACGGTCCATCTGGCCGCGGATGCGGACCTGGTAGTCGCCCGCTTCGAGGGTGACGTCGAAGTCCTGCTCGCTCGCGACCGGGGTGCGGCCGGTGCGGTCCAGCACATGCCAGTTCAGGAAGCGTTCGAGCGCCACGCGCGCGTTGTCCTTCTCCTGCTGCGACTTCCAGGGCGCGTCGAAGGCGAGCGCGTTCCACACCGAGTCCAGGCGTTCCATGAGGACGTCGAGGTCGGCCGGGCTGCGGCCGGAGGCGACCTCGTCGGCGAGGACGTGGACGACGTTGCCGAAGCCCTGTGCGGTGGTGGCCGGGGCGTCGGCCTTCACCTCGCGGCCCAGGAACCACTGGAGCGCGCAGGTGTTGGCGAGCTGGTCGAGGGCGCTGCCGGAGAGCACGACCGGCCGGTCGCGGTGGCGCAGCGGCACCTTGCTCTCGGTCGGGTCGTACATGCCCCACCAGCGGTAGGGGTGCGCGGAGGGCACCAGCGGGCGGCCGTCCTCGTCGGCGAGGGCGGCGAGCCGGGCCAGGCGGCGGGCGGCGGCCTCCCGCAGGGCGGCGGTCGCGCGCGGGTCGACCGTGGTGGCGCGCAGCTCGGCGACGAGCGCGGCCACGGACAGCGGGCGGCGGGGGCGGCCGGTGACGTCCTTCGGCTCGACGCCGAGTTCGGTCAGGAAGCGGGACGGCTGGTCGCCGTCGTCGGCCGGTGCCTTCACCGCGGTGACGACGAGGCGTTCACGCGCGCGCGTGGCGGCCACGTAGAACAGCCTGCGCTCCTCGGCGAGCAGGGCGCCCTGGGTGAGCGGTTCGGCGAGTCCGTCGCGGCCGATGCGGTCGGCTTCCAGGAGGGAGCCGCGCCGACGCAGGTCGGGCCACAGGCCCTCCTGGACACCGGCGACGACGACCAGCCGCCACTCCAGGCCCTTGGCGCGGTGCGCGGTCATCAGACGGACGGCGTCGGGGCGTACCGCGCGGCGCGTGAGCGTGTCGGCGGCGATGTCCTGGGCCTCGATCTCCTCCAGGAAGTTGAGCGCGCCACGGCCTCCGGTGCGCTCCTCCGCGCGCGCGGCGGTGGCGAACAGCGCGCACACGGCGTCCAGGTCCCGGTCGGCGTTGCGGCCGGCCGCGCCGCCGCGCCGGGCGGCCCGTTCCAGGCGCGTGGGCCATGGCGTGCCCTCCCACAGGTCCCACAGCGCCTCCTCGGCCGTACCGCCGCCCGCGAGGCGCTCGCGGGCCTTGCGCAGCAGCGCGCCGAGGCGCTGCGCGCCGCGCGCGTACGCCGGGTCGTGCACGGCCAGGCGCTCGGGCTCGGCAAGCGCCCGTGCGAGGAGTACGTCGGAGGGGGGTGGCAGCGGGTTGCCGGCCACCCGCTCCTCCTCGCGCAGGGCGCGGCCGAGGCGGCGCAGGTCGGCGGGGTCCATGCCGGCGAGGGGGGAGGCGAGCAGGGTGAGCGCGGTCTCGGTGTCGAGCCAGGAGAGGTCCGGGGCCGGCTCCGCCATGTCTTCGGAGGCGGTGTCTTCGGGGGCGGCGTCCGCGGCGACGGTCTTTTCTGGGCCGGTCTCCTCAGGATCGTCCGAGGCAGTCCCGACAGATTCGGCGGCAGGGGAGAGCACGCCCGCGTTCTCCTCGTGGCGCCGGGCCTCCGCCGTGGCCACCGCGCGCAGGGCCGTCAGCAGCGGCGCCACCGCCGGCTCGTGGCGCAGGGGCAGGTCGTCGCCGTCGATGTCCAGCGGAACGCCGGCCGCGGTGAGGGCGCGGCGCAGGGTCGGCAGGGTGCGGGCGCCGGCTCGGACCAGGACGGCCATGTCGCTCCAGGCGACGCCGTCCTCCAGGTGCGCGCGGCGCAGGATGTCCGCGATGTTGTCCAGTTCCGTACCTGCCGTCGGGTACGTGTAGACCTCCACGCGGCCCCCGTCGCGTACGGCGGCCGGCTCACGGTGGACGCGAACCTTGTCGGCGGGCAGCCGGGGCAGCGGCATGCGCTGGGTGATCAGCCGGGTGGCGGCCAGTAGGGCGGCACCGGAACGGCGGGAGGTGCGCAGCACCTCGACGGGGGCGGGGCGGCCGTCCGCGCGCGGGAAGGCCGCCGGGAAGTCGAGGATGCCGTTCACGTCGGCGCCCCGGAAGGCGTAGATCGACTGGTCGGGATCGCCGAGGGCGACCAGGGTCCGTCCGCCGCCGGCCAGTGCGTGCAGGAGCCGTACCTGGGCAGGGTCGGTGTCCTGGTACTCGTCGACGTACACGGCGTCGTACTGGGCGGCGAGCCGTGCGGCGGTCTCCGGGCGGCGGGCGAGCAGGACCGCGCGGTGGACCAGTTCCGTGTAGTCGATCACGCCCTGCATGTCGAGCACGTCCAGGTACTCGGCGAGGAACGCGGCGGCGGCGCGCCAGTCGGGGCGGCCGATACGGCGGGCGAAGGCGTCCAGTGCGCCGGGGCCGAGGCCCAGCTCGCGACTGCGGGCGAGGACCGCGCGGACCTCGTCGGCGAAGCCCCGCGTGGTCAGGCAGGCGCGCAGCTCGTCGGGCCAGCGCACATGCGCCAGTCCGAGCCGCTGCAGTTCCGGCTGCCCGGCGAGCAGCTCGCGGACGGTGACGTCCTGCTCCGGGCCGGAGAGCAGCCGCAGCGGCTCGGTGAACAGGCCGCTGTCCTGGTGGGCGCGCACGAGCGCGTAGCAGTACGAGTGGAACGTGGTCGCCCGGGGCGCGCGGGCGGCGCCGATGCGCAGGGCCATGCGGTCGCGCAGGTCGACGGCGGCCTTGCGGCTGAACGTCAGCACCAGGATGCGTTCGGGATCGGCGCCGCGGGCGATCCGCGCGGCCACGGACTCGACGAGGGTGGTGGTCTTGCCGGTGCCGGGGCCGGCGAGGACGAGCAAGGGTCCGGCGCTGTGGTCAACCACGGCGCGCTGAGCCGCGTCCAGACGAGGGGGGTCCATGGCGGCCGGCGGGGTACGGACCAGTCGGTAAGCGCCACGGCCCCCCTGCCGCACCGGGGGGTGCGGCAGGCGCCTGGTGGAGGAAGAGGAGCTCACTTGATCGGCCGGTCCTGGTGTTCGTGCTGGTGGGCGGGCGGTCACGCGTGCGAGGCGGTGACCGCGGGGTGAGGGGGACACGTGCAGCCGACGCTACGCCGCCGCACCGGACGGAAGCAGGGCTTCCGCTTCTTCCCTCGCGGCGCTCATGCCACGCGTGCCCCACAACCCACGAACGTACGTCATGCCACGGATGTCCCCCGTGTCACCCGTACGTGCCATGGGCTCTCCCCGAGGGCATCGAATGGCGGAAGCTGTCAGGTGTGAACCACTGCGCCCGTTCCGCCGTCCCATCGGGCCCGCCGCATGTCGATCCGCGGCAGATGCCCCTCGGCACCCCTGGCCGCCTCCTTCAGCGGCGTGCCCTCCGCGCGGTAGTGGGCGAGCGCGCGCAGTTCGTGGCCGGGCAGCAGCACCCCGTCGGCACGCACCACCCGCCACCACGGGACGGCGCCTCCGTAGAGCGACATCACACGGCCGACCTGGCGCGGTCCGCCTTCCTCGAGCCACTCGGCGACATCGCCGTACGTCATGACCCGGCCCGGCGGGATCCGCTCGGCGACCTCGAGGACCCGCTCCGCGTACTCCGGCAGCGCGTCCGCGTACTCCTCGCGGGTGTCCCCGGCAGGGCTCTGCTCGCTCATTCGCCCCATCCTGCCCCACCCCACCGACATCGCGGCGCGGACCGCGAGGAACGGCCCTCTCGCCGCCGGACGGCGCTTCCGGCAGACTGTGCGCCCGCGCATCCGCACCCTGATGCCCCCGTGTGTCGGTGGAGCATGCCACCATCGTGCGGGCGGTGACTGGTGATACGAGACCAAGAAGAGACCATGAAGCAGCAGGGCGTGCACCCCGAAGGAGCGGCGGGCACCCCTGGCGCGGCCGCGCGCCCCGACACCGCCGACGGCGCGCAGGACGACGGCCCGCGCGCGCTGGAGAACAGCGCAGACGGCAGCGCACGCGCGCGTGAGAACAGCGCGGCCGACGGAAACGACGACACCGAGGGAGCGCACGTCCCGGAGAACACGCCCCCCGGCCACGGTCCGGGCGCAGACGACGATCCGCACGCCGAGGCCGTGGAGGGCGACGAACCGCTGCTCCCCGCGCGCGTGCACCGCCCCTCGGACCTCATGCGGCTCCTGGTGGGCGTGCTCGCCATCGTGGTGCTGCTCGCGATCGCCGCGTTCGCGCACGGCACCACCTCGGGCTTCGAGCAGGACATCCACAAGGGCACCGGTCAGGCCCCCGACCTGCTCATCAAGATCGCGGGTCTGGCGTCCAGCATCGCGATCCTGCTGGTGCCGGTCGCCTTCGCGATCGAGCGGCTGATCAAACGCGACGGGCTGCGCATCGCCGACGGCGTCCTCGCGGCGGTCCTCGCCCATGGAGTGACCCTCGCGACAGACCTGTGGGTCGCGCGGGCCGCCCCGGGCTCGATCCAGGAGGCGCTAACCCAGCCCTCCCCGGGCGACATCCATGCCCTCACCGACCCCGTCCACGGCTATCTGGCACCCGTCATCGCCTATATGACGGCCGTCGGCATGTCCCGCAGACCCAGATGGCGCGCGGTGCTGTGGATCGTGCTGCTGCTCGACGCGTTCTCGATGCTGGTCACCGGCTACACGACGCCGTTCTCGATCATCCTGACAGTGCTGATCGGCTGGACCATCGCCTACGGCACGCTGTACGCGGTCGGTTCCCCCAACGTGCGCCCTACCGGGCAGACCCTGATGGCGGGCCTCAGGCACGTCGGCTTCCACCCCGTCAGCGCGGCCCGCGAGGAGGCCGTGGAGACGGAGAACGGCGACCGCGGCCGGCGCTACTTCGTCACCCTGGAGGACGGCCCGCCGCTGGACGTCACGGTCGTGGACCGGGAACAGCAGGCCCAGGGCTTCTTCTACCGCGCGTGGCGCAATCTCACCCTGCGCGGCTTCGCCACCCGCTCCAGCCTCCAGTCGCTGCGCCAGGCGCTGGAACAGGAGGCGCTGCTGGCGTACGCGGCGATCGCGGCCGGCGCCAACGCGCCCAAGCTGATCGCCACCTCCGAACTCGGCCCCGACGCCGTCATGCTCGTCTACGAGCACACCGGCGGGCGCACGCTGGACTCGCTGGCCGACGAGGAGATCACCGACGAGCTACTGCGCAACACCTGGCACCAGGTGCAGGCGCTGCAGTCGCGGCGCATCGCACACCGCAGACTCGCAGGTGACGCGATTCTGGTGGATCGTTCCGGCAGGGTGATCCTCACCGAGCTGCGCGGCGGTGAGATCGCGGCCGGCGAGCTGCTGCTGCGCATGGACGTGGCCCAGCTGGTCACGACGCTCGGTCTGCGGGTGGGCGCCGAACGCGCGGTGGCCTCGGCGGTCCGGGTGCTCGGGCCCGACGCGGTCGCCGACTGCCTGCCGCTGCTCCAGCCGATCGCCCTGACCCGCTCCACGCGCGCGACGCTGCGCAAACTGGCCCGGGAGCAGGCCCAGCGCGAGCGCGAGGCGGTGCTGGAGGCATCCCGGCAGGCCAAGGAGGTGCCTCCGGAGGAAGCCGGAACGCAGGGCACGGAGGCCCTGGGGAAGGCCGACAAGAAGGCCGTACGCGCCCAGGCGCGGGCCGAGAAGCGGGCCGTCGACGAGGCCCTGGAGGAAGCGCGTGAGGAGGATCTGCTCACCCAGATCCGCCATGAGGTGCTGCGGATCAGGCCGCAGGCGCCGGTGGAGCCGGCCCGGCTGGAACGGGTGCGGCCCCGCACTCTGATCAGCGTCTTCGCCGGTGCCATCGGCGCGTACTTCCTGCTGACGCAGCTCACGCACATCGAGTTCGGGCCGCTCGTGGCCAACGCCCAGTGGGGCTGGGTCGTCGCCGCCGTGCTGTTCGCGGCGCTCAGCTATGTCGCGGCGGCGATGCAGCTGCTGGGGTTCGTACCGGAGCGGGTGCCGTTCCTGCGGGCCGTGGCGGCCCAGGTGGCCGGCTCGTTCGTGAAGATCGTGGCACCGGCCGCGGTCGGCGGTGTGGCCCTCAACACGCGGTACCTGCAGCGCTCGGGGGTGCGACCGGGGCTCGCGGTGGCGAGCGTGGGCGCCTCGCAACTGGCCGGGCTCGGCTTCCACATCCTGATGCTGTTGTCCTTCGGCTATCTCACCGGTACCGAGAAGACGCCGTCCCTGTCGCCGTCCCGGACGGTCATCGCGGGCCTGCTGACGGTGGCGGTGCTGGTGCTCGTGGTGACATCGGTGCCGTTCCTGCGGAAATTCGTCGTCACGCGCGTGCGCTCACTTTTCGCGGGTGTCGTGCCCCGCATGCTCGATGTGCTGCAGCGGCCGCAGAAGCTGATCACCGGCATCGGCGGCATTCTGCTGCTGACGTTCTGCTTCGTGATGTGCCTGGACGCCTCCGTCCGGGCGTTCGGCGACGGCTCGGCCTCGCTCAGCATCGCCAGCGTCGCCGTGGTCTTCCTCGCGGGCAACGCCCTCGGCTCCGCGGCGCCCACCCCGGGCGGCGTCGGTGCCGTGGAGGCGACCCTGACGGTCGGCCTGATCGCCGTCGGCCTGCCCAAGGAGGTCGCCGCCCCGGCCGTCCTGCTGTACCGCCTGCTGACGCTGTGGCTGCCGGTGCTGCCGGGCTGGCTGGCCTTCAACCAGCTCACCCGCAAGGGAGCCCTGTAGGGATCGCGCAGGGCACGGGGTGCCGTACCTCATACGGCCCGCGCCCCGCGCGTCCCGGCGTGTGCGCCTCCAGGATGGGAGTATGGCGAATTCCTCCCGGCTGCGCGCCGCCGCCCTGACCACCGCTGCCCTGATGCTCCCGGCTCTGCTGGCCGGGTGCGGCGACCGCAGCAAGGACAGCGACCTCTCGGCGCAGAAGCTGGACTGGAAGGACTGCACGGCTCCGTCCGAGGCCGAGGGCGGCGGCAGCGCCCCGTCCCCGCTGCCGAACGGCGGCACATGGCAGTGCGCCACCATGAAGGCACCCCTGGACTGGAGCGATCCGAAGGGCGACACCATCGGCATCGCCCTGATCCGCGCCAGGGCCAGCGGCCCCGCGAGCGAGCGGATCGGCTCACTCGTGTTCAACTTCGGCGGCCCCGGCGGCAGCGGCGTCAGCTCGCTGCCCGCGTTCGCCCCGGACTACGCCGCCCTGCGCACCCGCTACGACCTGGTCAGCTTCGACCCGCGCGGGGTCGGCCGCAGCGCGCCGGTGCAGTGCGAGAGCGACTCCCAGCTGGATGTGTACTTCCAGCAGGACGCGACCCCCGACAACGGCGCCGAACGTACGGCGCTGGTGAACCGCACCAAACAATTCAACGCGGCTTGTGAGAAGAACTCCAGGAAGATCCTGCCGCACGTGGCGACCACCGACGCGGCCCGCGACATGGACCTGATGCGCCAGGTCCTCGGTGACGAGAAGCTGCACTACTTCGGCATCTCCTACGGCACCGAACTCGGCGGCGTGTACGCCCACCTGTTCCCCAAGAACGTCGGCCGGGCCGTGCTCGACGCGGTCGTCGACCCCACGCAGAACCCCGAACAGAGCGCGCTCGGCCAGGCCAAGGGCTTCCAGCTCGCACTGGACAACTACGCCGCGGACTGCACCTCCAAGACCACGCAATGCCCGGTCGGCACCACCGCGCAGGATGTGAAGAACCGCATCGCGAAACTGCTGAACGACCTGGAGAAGAAGCCGATCCCCGGCATCGCGCCGCGTCAGCTCACCCAGACCGCCGCGACGAACGGCATCGCGCAGTCCCTGTACTCCAAGGACTTCTGGGAGTACCTCACCGAGGGCCTGGAGCAGGCGTACGCGGGCGACGGCAAGATCCTCATGCTGCTGTCCGACTCGATGAACGGCCGCAGCGAGGACGGCCAGTACAGCAACATCACCGCTGCGAACATCGCCATCAACTGCGCCGACGAGAAGCCGCGGTACACCGTCGGCTACGTCCAGCGGAAGCTGCCCGAGTTCCGTGCCGCCTCCCCGCTGTTCGGGGACTACCTGGCCTGGGGCATGGTCAGCTGCACCAACTGGCCCGTGGCGGGTGCCGCCGACCATCCCGACGTCAGCGCGCCCGGCTCGGCGCCCATCCTCGTCGTCGGCAACACCGGCGACCCGGCCACCCCGTACGAGGGCGCCAAGAAGATGGTGGAGGCGCTCGGCAAGGGCGTCGCCGTCGAGCTGACGTACAAGGGCCAGGGGCACGGTGCGTACGACAGCAAGAACAGGTGCGTGCAGAGCGCGGTGAACGGCTATCTGCTGGACGGGAGGGAACCGAAGGCCGGCGAGGTCTGCTCCTGAAACACCCCCACACCTGCCAAGAAACCGCTGGTCAGAGCGTTATCCACAGGCCGCCACGAGATCGGCAGGGTATGCCTACCATGGCCTGGACACCCGGCGCGGCACGACGCGCAGGGCCTGTGAGGGGGTGCGTATGAGGCGATTCCTGCGCTGGACGGCCGCGCTGGCCGCGGCGCTGCTGGTGGCCGGCTGCGGCGGCGGCTCGTCGGACGGACGGGGCAACGGCAAGGGGCACGACGGCGGCGAGGACAAGGGCACGAGCACGGCCGGCCCGCCGGCTCCGGCGACGGACCTGCCCGCGTCCCTCACCTCCCAGCACCTCGACTGGCACGGGTGCAAGGCCACGGGGAAGTCCCCCGCGCCGAGCGGCGACTGGCGGTGCGCGACGCTCAAGGTGCCGCTGGACTGGTCCGAGCCGGACGGTGCGACGATCGGCCTGGCTCTGATCCGCGCGCAGGCGACGGGCGGGAACCGTATCGGCTCCCTGCTGTTCAACTTCGGCGGCCCCGGCGGCTCGGGCCTGGAGATGATGCCGTACTACGCAGGCACGGTCTCGAAACTCCGTGAGCACTACGACCTGGTGAGCTGGGACCCGCGCGGGGTCGGCCCCAGTGAGGGCGTCCGCTGCCGCGGCGACCGGCAGATCGAGGCCGCCGAGGACGTGGACGCAACGCCGGACAGTCCACAGGAGGAGCAGGCGTTCCTCCAGGACGCCACCGACTTCGGCAAGGGCTGCGCGAAGGCCGCAGGCAAGCTGCTGGCCCATGTCTCCACCACCGACACCGCACGCGACATGGATCTGATGCGCCAGGTCCTCGGCGACACGCGGATGCACTACTTCGGCATCTCCTACGGCACCGAACTCGGCGGCGTGTACGCCCACCTGTTCCCGCAGCGGGTGGGACGGCTGATCCTCGACGCGGTGGTCGACCCGACTGCGGACACGGTGGGCCAGGCCGAGAACCAGACCCGCGGCTTCCAGCGGGCGCTGGACGACTACCTGAAGTCCGCCGGGCAGGACCCCGCACTGGGCTCCCGGAAGATCGCCACCCTGCTGAAGCGGATCGACACGCGCCCGTTGCCGACATCGTCCGGGCGGAAGCTGACCGACACCCTCGCGGTCACCGGGATCGTCCTGCCGCTGTACAGCGAATCCAGCTGGCCGAGGCTGACCGCCGCGCTCGACTCAGCGGAGAAGGGCGACGGCTCACCGCTGCTGGCGCTCGCGGACGACTACAACGAGCGGGACTCCTCGGGGCACTACGGTACGACGTCCCACTCACAGCGGGTCATATCGTGCCTGGACGAGAAGGAGCGGCCGACGCTCGCCGAGACGAAGAAGCGGCTGGCGGAGTTCGAGCGCATCTCGCCGGTGTTCGGGGACTTCCTGGGCTGGGACACGGCCGGCTGGTGCCACGACTGGCCGGTACCGGGCCAGTTCACCACCCCGGACGTCAGCGCGCCGGGAGCGGCACCGATCCTGCTGGTCGGCAACACCGGCGACCCGGCCACGCCCTACGAGGGCGCCCGCAGAATGGCCGACGAACTGGGCAAGGGCGTCGGCGTCGAACTCACCTGGAAGGGCGAGGGACATGGGGCGTACGGCAACGGCAGCGACTGTGTCGACTCGACGGTGAACGCCTACCTGCTGAACGGGACGGTGCCGAAGGACGGCAAGGTCTGCTCCTGACGTTGTCTGAGGGTGCGTCGGTCTCAGGCCGGCGGTCCCTGCGATAGCGTCCGCCGCATGGCCTCACCATGTGACCTCGTCAGCCAGCTGAAGCCGGGTGTGACGGACGCCGCCGAGGCCTGGCGCTTCATTCGCGGATTCGCCGCGCACTGGGTGACGCCACTGGCTGAGGGCGACGGTTGCGACGATGCGGAGCTGGCATGTGCGCAGACCCGACTCGGTCTCACCATGCCCGCGGCGCTTCGTCAGGGCTACCAGCTCATAGGTGACCGACAGGATCTGACGAGCAACCATGACCGCCTGCTCAGTCCGGATCAGTTGTACGTCGACGAGCGCGGTGAGGTACTGGTGTTCCGGCATGAGAACCAAGGGGCGGCGTCGTGGGGCATCTGGCTCCTTGATCTCGACAAGGCCGATCCTCCAGTGATGACGAAGCTCGATTTGGCCGACAAGGCGGCCGAGCGTTGGGAGGACTGGATGGAACGGTGTTCCCTGGCCTGGGTCGAGATCGTCCGGTCGGAGTCCCTGCACGCGCCGGAGGAGCTCAGTGACTTCTTGCCGGACCTCGACGAGCCGTTGGACAACCGCTTTGTGTACACCGAACCGAGGGTGGAACTGCTGGTGGACCGGCTCGCCATGATCTGACAGCCGCTGCCCGACGCCGACCAAGAACGACAGAAGCCCACGGCTCCGACCTGGTCGGAGCCGTGGGCTTCGTCAGCCTCGCCGGTGGGCGGGCCCGGTGATCAGTAGACCGGCTTGTGCGGTTCGATCTGGTTGACCCAGCCGATGACGCCGCCGCCGACGTGGACGGCGTCGGCGAAGCCGGCGGACTTCAGGACGGCGAGGACTTCCGCACTGCGGACACCCGTCTTGCAGTGCAGGACGATCTTCTTGTCCTGCGGGAGGCCCTCCAGGGCGGCGCCCATGAGGAACTCGTTCTTCGGGATCAGCCTGGCGCCCGGGATGGAGACGATCTCGTACTCGTTCGGCTCGCGGACGTCGATGATCTCGATGTTCTCGCCGTCGTCGATCCACTCCTTGAGCTGCTTCGGAGTGATCGTGGAGTCGGCGGCCGCCGCCTGGGCCTCCTCGGAGACGACGCCGCAGAAGGCCTCGTAGTCGATGAGCTCGGTGACGGTCGGGTTCTCGCCGCAGACCGCGCAGTTCGGGTCCTTGCGGACCTTGACCTGGCGGTACGTCATCTCCAGGGCGTCGTAGATCATCAGGCGGCCGACCAGCGGCTCGCCGATGCCCGCGAGGAGCTTGATGGCCTCGTTGACCTGGATGGAGCCGATGGACGCGCAGAGCACGCCCAGGACGCCGCCCTCGGCGCAGGAGGGGACCATGCCGGGGGGCGGGGGCTCCGGGTAGAGGCAGCGGTAGCAGGGGCCGTGCTCGGACCAGAAGACGGAGGCCTGGCCGTCGAAGCGGTAGATCGAACCCCACACGTACGGCTTGTTCAGCAGCACGCACGCGTCGTTGACCAGGTAGCGGGTCGCGAAGTTGTCGGTGCCGTCGATGATCAGGTCGTACTGGCTGAAGATGTCCATCACGTTGTCGGCCTCGAGCCGCTCCTCGTGAAGGATCACGTTCACGTACGGGTTGATGCCCTTGACGGTGTCACGGGCGGACTCGGCCTTGGAGCGGCCGATGTCGGACTGGCTGTGGATGATCTGGCGCTGCAGGTTCGACTCGTCGACCTCGTCGAACTCCACGATGCCGAGGGTGCCCACGCCCGCGGCGGCCAGGTACATCAGCGCCGGCGAGCCCAGGCCACCCGCACCCACACAGAGCACCTTGGCGTTCTTCAGCCGCTTCTGCCCGTCCATGCCCACGTCGGGGATGATCAGGTGGCGGGAGTACCTGCGGACCTCGTCTACGGTGAGCTCAGAGGCTGGCTCAACCAGGGGTGGCAGCGACACGGGGACTCCGTTGGTCGGTCAATCACTACAGTTGTTCTCTCCGTAACACTGCCACGGCCTTCTTCATTCCGAGACACCTGTTCCGACACGCGAGACGATTTCGTCCCAGTAACCGGGCATGGTCTCCCAGGGATCGGTGCGGCCGCCGCGGTCCGTGCGGTCGGTGAAGTAGATCGTCGCCGCGCCCTGCCAGCGGGCGATGCGCAGCGCCTCCTCCAGGTGACCGCGGGGCACGCCGTGCACGAAGTGGCAGAAGCGGTCGGGCGGGTAGTCGGCGGTCCACTCGGCGACCTGCGACCAGCGGTAGTCGGACCAGGGGCCGGAGAAGGTCACCAGTTGATCGGCGTTCTCCGCGTACCCGGGGTGCGGATGGCTGCCGTGGCCGAGGACGATGTGGGCAGTGTCACTGATCGTCCGCAGCGTGGTGACCGCGCGGCGGACCTCGGGGAGCGCGGTGCGGTCGGTGGGGCAGCGGTCCAGCAGGAAGCCGTCGACCCGGTACCAGTCGAGGTGGCGGTGGGCGTCGGATAGCAGGTCGGCGAAGGCGCGGGTGCCGTGGGCGAGGTCCAGGTGGCCGAGGACGCGGACGCCCGCTTCCCGCAGCCGGCCCACGGCCTCCAGGCAGTGCGGGTCCGGGCGGGTGCCGGGACCGGCGGCCACGTTCAGGACCACCCAGTCCAGGGGGGTGCCCGGCCGGGCGAGCTGGGCCCACTCGGCGGGGGCGACGAGCGGGTGGGCGTAGCCGGGTACGCCGATGGCAGTGCGCAGGCCGGTGCTCGTGGCGCCTGCTGTGGTGCTGGTCAGATGCGGCATGCCGCCTCCATCCAGATGTCGGCCAGGGATTCTTCGAGGTTGATGCGGGGCCGCCAGCCGAGCCGGTCGCGCGCGGTGCGCACGTCGGCCTGCTGCCAGCTGCCGCAGCCGTCCGGGTACGGGTAAGCCACCGGGGCCGCGTGGTCGGAGTCGGCGCGGGGGTGGCCGATGGCGCTGCGCAGCGGGCCGGGCGGGGCGTCGAGTTCGTGCAGGGCGCCGCCGTAGCCCGCCACGCGCGCGAGGACGGCGGCGGCGTCACGGAGGCGGACGGCGCGGCCGGAGCCGATGTTGATGACGCCCTGCGCGGCGGAGAGCGAGGCGGCGTGCACCGCGCGGGCGACGTCGCGTACGTCGACGAAGTCGCGCTGCACGCCGAGCCCGCCCAGCTTGAGCTCGCCGTCGCCGGACTGCATCGCGCGCCGCATCGCCTCGGCGAGCCGGCCGAGCGGGGAGCCGGCCGGGGTGCCGGGGCCGGCCGGGGAGAAGACCCGCAGCACGACGGCGTCCAGTCCGGAGCCGAGGACCAGTTCGGTCGCGGCGAGCTTGCTCACGCCGTACGGGCCGCCGGGGCGCGGTACGGCGTCCTCGGCGGTGGAGGAGCCGGGCTGGCTCGGCCCGTACTCGGCGCTGCAACCGACCTGCACCAGCCGGGCTCCGCAGCCGCTGCGGCGCAGGGCCTCGCAGACGGTGGCGACGGCCACGGTGTTGTGCCGGGTGAGTTCGCGGGCGCCGCCGCGGATGGCACCGGCGCAGTTGACGACGACCCCGGGGTGGACCGCGTCCAGGAAGCGGGTGAGTGCGCCGGGGCTGCCGGTGGCGAGGTCGAAGCGGACGTCGGCGTCGTCGCCGCGGCCGAGCGCGGTGAGCTGGACGGCCGGGTCGGCGAGCAGGCGGTCGGCGACGAAGCGGCCGATGTATCCGTTGGCTCCGATCAGCAGGACCCTCATCGGGCGGCTCCCGTCATGCGGGCACCGGCGTGACTGGCGGGGCCGATGTGACAGTTGTGGCTGGCTGCACCGATGTGCCAAACGTGGCTGAAGGGTGCTTTGAGCCATGAGGGTGTGCTGGGTCCGCCCGTGCTCGCGGTGCCTGCGGATCCGGTGGTTGCCCGGACTCCGGCTCCGGCGGTCCCGGCTTGTGCATCCGCGGCTGCGCCTGCTGCGGACGCGCCGGAGGTTCCGGGGGCTCCGGACGCTCCGGGTCGGGAGGTGGTCATCTCGTCTTCTCCTTCAAAAGGGGCGGTGCGGTCGCTGCCGGCGGCGGTTCGGGCCGGTGGCGGAAGATTCAGTCGGGGGCTCCCGTGGGCGCGTGCGCCGAGGCCTGGGTGAGGGTCCGGCCGGCATGGCACAACAGGGCCAGCGCGGCCGTACCGCAGATGAGGGCCGGGACTGCGGCCTCACCCCAGGCCTCGACGAGGTTTCCCACGGGGGTCGCCAGCACAGCGCAGCCCGGCAGCCTTCCGGCCAGCGGCAGCGCGAGGGGCACCGCCTCCGCGGCCGCCGCGGCGCCGAGCGCCACGGCCGGGGCGTGCCGGCGGCCGTGGACGGTGAGCACGCGGGCGAGCAGCAGCAGGGCGCCCAGGGCGAGGGTCTGCGGGTAGGCCACGGGCTCGTGCAGGAGGGTGCCGCACACCAGGAGCAGGGCGGTGAGGGCGCCCAGGAACAGGACGAACATGCCGAACAGCAACGGTTTGGCGCTGGCTGCGAAGTCCTCCAGACCCCGGCTGCCGGCGAGCCTGCGGCGGGCGCCCGCGCTGAGCAGGTGCGCGCACCAGGCCGCCGGAGCACAGGCCAGCGTAAGGGCCAGGGCTGGCGCCAGGGCCGTGGGCCAGGGGCCGTCCGGGGCGCCGGTGGGCAGGGCATCGGGGCCACCGGTCGTGATCGCGTGGAGGAGGCCGTCGCCCAGGAGGGCGTATCCGAGCAGCCACAGGGTCCACGCACGCGTGGCCTTCGCCGTGCGCCACGCGTGCGTGCCGTGCGGTCCGGCGAGGGGGCCGCGGCGCAGTGCGGCACGCGTGGCGAAGGCCACGGCGAGGATGCCGACGGCAGCGGCGAGCAGGCGTGGCTGTCCGTGGGTGAGACGCAGTCCGGCCACGGTGGCCGCGCCGAGGGCGCCGGGCAGGAGGGTGAGCAGGATCCAGTCCGCGCGCACACGCGGTACGGGCAGGGGCTCGGACTCCGGGCCCTGCTCGCCGCCTCGCGGCACGCGCGCGTACAGCTCCTCGGCGAGCGAGAAGACGTCGCGGTGGCGGAAGCGGGCGGCGGTCCGGTCGGTGACACCGTGCGCCTCCAGCCCGGCGGCGATCTCCAACGGGTCCACGGCCCGCTCGCACAGCTCGCGGTGCCGGTGCAGCAAGGCTTTCACGGGGTCGGCGGCTCCACGCCGGGGCGCGGCGGCGACGCGCCGCTTGTCCGACTCACCCTTGCCCGACGGGGAGTTGTCCGAGCGGGAGTTGTCCGAGAGTGAGTTGTCCGACGGCGAGTCGTCCGATTCCGCCTGGGTGACGGCGCCCGCGGCGGGCGTTCCGGCGGCGGACCGGGCCGACGAGGTCTCGCCGGACAGGGCTCCCTCATCGGCTCGCTCGGCCTCGAACCACTCCCCCGACCGCGAGTCCCAAGGTTCAGCAGCACTGGGCATCCCGAGCGGCGCGCCCAGCCCGCCCGGCGCTCCCGACACCCCGGCGGGCGAACCCGAGCCCCCCGTCTCCCCGGACCCTCCAGTGCCCCACGCGCCCCACCCGCCCAGCGCCTCCGCCACCCCGGCGGCCGAATCCGCGCACCCCAGCCCGCCCCGCACCTCAGTGCCCCGCGAGCCGAGGTCTCCCGGCGTGTCCGGTTCGGTCTGCTCGTCCACCGACACGGTGCGGTCCCCGCCCGTGTGGTCGTCCCGTGTGCCCATCACGTCCCCTCCGCGGCAAGTCGTGTCGCGCGTACCGGTGGGGCCGTGGCCCAGCCAGGGGCGGTCCGGGGCAGGACGCGGGCCGTGGGGCCGGTCCAGCGGCCGGAGACATGGGACTCGGCGGGGGTGGCGAACGGCAGGGGGTCACCGCCCTCGTCGAGGACGAACCTGCGGACCGGGCAGCGAGATACGATCTGCAGGTAAATGCCGTGAAATGCCGCGATGTTCTGCTCGACGGTGAACAGTTCGAGCGCGCGGGCGCGCGCGGCGGCGCCCAGGCGCTCACGGCGCTCGGGGTCGCGCAGCAGCGCCACGCACGCCTCGGCGAGCGCCCGCGGATTGCGCGGGGGCACGACGAGCCCCGTGCCCCCGATGACCTCCACCACCGCGCCGACGTCGGTGGACACCGTGGCCCGGCCGCAGAACATGGCCTCGATCAGGCCGATCGGGAAGCCCTCGACCACGCTGGACAGCACGACGACCGCGCCGGCCGCGTACGCCTCGGGCAGCGTGGGCGCCTCCGGGCCGCCGATCTCCTCGAAGGAGACCGGGTTGTCGCCGACGGCGTGCACACCCTCCGCCTCGTCCGGGAAGAGCTGCGCGGCGAGCGCCCGGCAGTGACCGAGGTAGGCCGCGCCCTCGGGTCCGGAGGGCGCGCCGACGATCCTGAGGCGCGCCTTGGGCTCCTCCTTGCGGACTTCGGCGAAGGCGTGCAGCAGCGAGATCAGGTCCTTGGCGGGTTCGACCCGCCCGACCCAGACCAGCGTGCCGGGGTCGGCGCGGTCCGGGGTCTCGCCGACCTCCGTGAAATGGCCGGCGTCCATGCCGGGGTAGACCGTGCGGATCCGGGCCCGGTCGGCGCCGCACCGTTCCTGCCAGCGGCGGGCGTGGGCGTTGCCGGGGGTGAGGACCTCGGCGCGCCGGTAGACCTCGGCGGCGAGCCGACCGTGAAAGGCGGCGAGCAGCGCGCGTACGGCGGGGGCGGCGGTGTCGGGGCCGAGGGCCAGGTAGTGCGAGCGGAGCTGCACGCCGTACTCGGTGACGAGCAGGGGTACGCCGGCGAAGTGCCGGGCGAGTAGCCCGGGGAGGGCGGCGGGGCCGCCGCCGGCGGCGTGGCAGAGGTCGGCCGCGCCGAGGTCCTCGTCGCCGTACCAGTCGAGGGAGAGGGGGCGCAGGGCGCGTTCGAGGTGTGCGGTGACGCTGAGCAGATCGGGTACGCGCGCCTCGCGCGCCGTGCGCAGCGCGCCGGGGGCGCGACAGGCGCGTTCGAGGGTGCGTACGGCGGTGTCCGAGTGCAGGGCGCCGGCCAGTCCGCCTTCCTCGCGGGCGAGTTCGGCGAGTCCGTACAGCGCGCTGCCGAAACGGTCCGCCATGTCGGTGGATCCGCCCCCGGAGACCGGGTCGGCTCCGGCGCACATGGCGGCGACCAGTTCGCCGTAGCACTCGGTGAAGCGCCGGCGCGTGCGCCGTGAGTAGGTGACCCCGTCGTCCTCGGCCGTCCACAGCGGCGCCGTACGCACCCGGCCGACCTGCGGCGGGAGCGCGACCCAGCCGTCGTCCTCCTGGCGCCGGCTGCGGCTGAGCGCGTAGATGTCGAACTCGTGCTGGTCGAGCCCGCGCACGAGCCGGTCGCACCAGAGTCCGGCGTCACCGCTCACATACGGGTAGCCGCCTTCCGTAAGCAGTCCGATGCGCACGTGTGCACCCCCGATCTCCTGTCCGGTGAGCCGCCGTTCCCCCGGCGGCTCGCAGCGGGACGAACGTAAGCGGACAAGGCGGTGGCGCGACGGACGGTTGTCCATCGCGCCACCAAAAGGGGTGAACGGACGTAACTTTCGCGTGCGGGTCGCGTTCCGCCGCGCTAAGGCTTCACAGGGCGATCAGTCATGCACGAAACGTTACGCCGCGGCCGGTTCGCGCCGCGCGGCCCGTCGCTGCGCCGCCAGCTCCGGGTCGAGCGCCGGTACGGCCGCCAGGAGCTGCCGGGTGTACGGCTCCCGCGGGCTGTCGTACACCTCGTCGGCGGGCCCGTATTCGACGAGCCGGCCCTGGCGCATCACCGCGACCCGGTCGCTGACCTGCCGTACGACGGCGAGGTCATGGGCGATGAAGACGAGCGCGAGGCCGAGTTCCCGCTGGAGTTCGCCGAGCAGCTCGACCACCTGGGCCTGCGTGGTGACGTCGAGCGCGGAGACCGGCTCGTCGCACACGATGACGCGGGGGTCGGCGGCGAGTGCGCGGGCGATGCCGATGCGCTGGCGCTGACCGCCGCTGAACTCGTGCGGGTAGCGGTCGTAGTGCGCCCTTTCGAGCCCGACACGCTCCAGCAGTTCGGTCACGCGCCCCCGGATGCGCTCCTCGTCGTGTTCGCCACACGCGCGTAGCGGATCGGCGATGGACTCGCCCACGCTGCG
The DNA here is from genome assembly GCF_055581585.1 of Streptomyces sp. NPDC031426. Taxonomy (NCBI): domain Bacteria; kingdom Bacillati; phylum Actinomycetota; class Actinomycetes; order Kitasatosporales; family Streptomycetaceae; genus Streptomyces; species Streptomyces sp. NPDC031426. The sequence continues at coordinate 309,014 of NZ_JBVIJE010000006.1, read as the reverse complement.
ACGCGGGTTGAGGGAGGAGACGGGGTCCTGGAAGACCATCTGGACGGCCGGGTTCACGCCCTTGTGGCGGCGGCCCTCGTAGCGGATCGCGCCGGCGGTCGGCTCCAGCAGGCCGACCAGCATCCGGCCGAGCGTGGTCTTGCCGCTGCCGCTCTCGCCGACCACCCCGAGCGTCTCGCCGCGGCGGACGGTCAGCGAGACGTCGTCCACGGCCGCGAACGCCCGCCGGCCACGCCCGAACTCGCGCCGCACCCCGGTGGCCTCCAGCACGACGTCGGCGGAGGCGCGGGAGCCGGTGCGGCGGGTGTCCACGCGCGGTACGGCGTCGAGGAGTTCCCGGGTGTACGTCTCGGCGGGCGCCGCGAGGACCGTGCCGACCGGGCCGTGCTCGACGACCCTGCCGTGCCGCATGACGAGGATGTCGTCCACGCTCTCGGCGGCGACGCCCACGTCGTGGGTGACGAGCAGCAGGCCCATGCCGGTCTCCTCGCGCAGTGTGTGCAGCAGGTCGAGGATCTGGGCCTGGACGGTGACGTCGAGCGCGGTGGTCGGCTCGTCGGCGATCAGCAGCTCCGGCTCGCAGGCGAGGGCCATGGCGATGAGGGCGCGCTGGCGCATGCCGCCGCTGAACTCGTGCGGGCGGGACCGGGACCGCCGTGCCGCGTCCGGAATTCCAACCCGCTCCAGCACCTCGACGGCACGCGCGCGTGCGGCGCGGCGCGACACGCGCGTGTGCACGCGGTGGACCTCGGCGATCTGGTCGCCGATCGCGTAGTACGGGTCCAGCGAGGACAGCGGGTCCTGGAAGACCATGGCGGCCGTGGCGCCGCGCAGCCGCCGCAACTCCTCGTCGGGGGCCGCGTGTACGTCCGTGCCGGCGACGCGGACCGAGCCGGTGACCCGGGCTCCGGTGCCGCGGTGCAGGCCCAGCAGGGCGCCCGCGACCGTGGACTTGCCGGAGCCCGACTCGCCGACCAGGGCCAGCGCGGCCCCCTTCGCGAGGCTGAAGGAGAGTCCGTCGACGGCCCGCAGCGAACCGAACTCGACGGTCAGATCCGTGACTTCCACCAGGCTCATTGGAGTACCACCCGTCGGTCGGCCACCGCGTACAGGACGTCCGCGACGGCGTTGGCGAGGACCACGAAGAAGCCGATGACCAGAACCATGCCCACGACCACCGGCAGGTCGACGACCTTCACCGCGTGCACCAGCTCCTGGCCGATGCCGGGCAGCCCGAAGAGGGTCTCGGTGAGGACGGCACCGCCGACGGCCGAGCCGACGTTGTTGGCGTTCAGCGCGATCACGGGCGCCAGGGCGCCGCGCAGGGCGTGCCGGCCGACGATGGAACGCTCGGACACCCCGTATGCCCGGAAGGTCCGAATGTGGTCCTCGGCGAGGGTCTCCAGCATGGCGGCACGGGTGAGGCGGGCGAAGGCCGCCGCCTCGATCAGGGCGAGCGAGAGCCAGGGCAGCAGCAGGTTCCAGGCCCATTGCTCGGGATCGTCGGAGAGGTTCACGTACTGCGGGAAGGGCAGCAGCTGCAGTTCGCCGCAGACGACGATCATCAGCACCAGGCCGATGACGAAGACGGGCGTGGCCGTGCCCGCGAGGGTGATCGCGGTCAGCACGCGCTCGGAGATCCGGCCGCGCCGCCACGCGGAGAGCACGCCGGTGCCGACGCCGAGGACGAGCCACACCACCATGCCGCCGAGGACCAGCGACAGACTGACCGGCAGCTTGGTCACGATGATGTCCAGGACCTGCTGGTCGGTCTGGTACGACTGCCCCAGGCAGGGCGCGGCGCAGTGCACGACCGATGTGCCCGTGGAGAAGTCCTGGCCGACGACGAGCCCTTCCAGGAAGTGCCAGTAGCGCAGATAGAGGGGGTCGCCCAGCCTGAGCTGCTCGGCGACCTGGCGCACCTGTTCCGGTGAGCAGCGCGGGCCGCAGGTGATCTGGGCGACGTTGCCGGGGGTGACGTAGAAGACGACGTAGACGATCAACGAGATGGCGAGCAGGGTGACCACTACGCCGACGGCGCGGCGCAGCAGAAAGCCGCCGAGGCCGCTCATGCGGTTGCCTCCTCGTCGCTCTTGGCACCCTCGGTTTCCTGGGCGTCCTGGACGTCCTTGCGGCCAGTGCCGACGCGCAGGCGGGAGGCGGCGCGCGGGTCGAGTGCGGTGCGTACGCCGTCGCCGAGAACGGTGAGGGCGAGGACGGTGACGAACAGGGCGCCGGCCGGCAGCAGCAGGTACTGGGGCGCGGCCTGGTACCAGACGTCCGCGGCGGTCAGCATCTGTCCCCAGGACGGGGTGGGCGGCTGCACGCCGACGCCGAGGAAGGACAGCGCCGCCTCGACGGAGATGTTCGTGGGCACCAGCAGCGCGGCATACGTGATGACGGGAGCGGCGAGGCCGGGCAGCAGTTCGCGGCGGGCGACCTGCCAGGCGCCCCAGCCGCTCAGCCGGGCGGCGGAGACGTGGTCGAGTCCCTTCAGGGAAAGCGTCTGGGCCCGCACGATCTTCGCGATGTTGCCCCAGGCGATCAGGCCGATGACCAGGGTGACCAGGACCGGCCGCGGAAAACTGGATGGCACGATGGCCAGCAGTGCCAACGACATGATCATGAGGGGCATCGACACGATGATGTCCGTGGCGCGGCTCAACAGTTGATCAACCCATCGATTGCCGAGCGCGGAGGCCACGCCGACCGCGACCCCGATGGCGACCTGCACCACCGTGGCCGCGAAGGCGACGCCCAGCGACACCCGCGCCCCGTAGACCAGGCGGGCGAACAGGTCGCGGCCGGTCTGCGGTTCGACGCCCAGCCAGTGGTCGGCGCCGATGCCGCCGAGGGAGCCGATGGGCACGCCGCCGCGCGCGGAGTCGATCAGGGACGGGTGGTAGGTGGTGGGGTCCTGGCCCTCCAGGGCGGTGAGCAGCGGCGCGGCGAGCGCGACCAGGACGAGCAGCGCGACGACGGCCGCGGCGACCAGGGCGGCGCGCTGCGCGCGCAGCCGCCGCCAGAACTGACGGGCCCCCGAGGCCGCCGGGACGGTGGCTTCCGTCCCGGCGGTCTCGACGGCGAGGAGTGCCTCGCTCACGGCGCTACTTCACCGCGACCTGGGAGATGTCCAGCACGCCGGTCCAGTCGCTGATGACGATGTTCTTGACGTCCTTGCCGTACAGACGCTTGTAGACCGGGTGGAACAGCGGCACGACGAGGGCCTGATCGCCGATCCTCTTGTCCAGTGCGCCCCACCGCTTGGCGGCGGCGTCAAGGTCGGTCAACTTGTTGATCGCGTCAATCTCGGCATTGACCGACTTGTCGTTGAGCAGCCCCGTGTTGAAGTTCGCGCCGTCCTTGACGATCTGCCGGCCGTCGAAGATCGGGGCGAGGAAGGGACCGCCGGAGGGCCAGTCGGCACCCCAGTGCGCGAGGAAGAAGCCGGGCTCGGTCTTCACGCTGTGGATCGTGTCCCGGTAGTCGTTGTCCTCCAGGCCCTGCAGCTTGACCGTGATGCCGGCCTTCTTGAGCGCGTCCTGGACGGCGGTCGCGATCTCCGGGCTGGTCTCGAAGTCCTTGGCGTTGGAGTGGGTCAGCGTGATGGTGAGCCCGTTCTTGTAGCCGGCCTGGGCGAGCAGTTCCTTGGCCTTGGCCGGGTTCCCGGACGTACCGGCCGGGAACGGGTCGTACGGCGTGTAGCCGAAGGACTTCTGGTTCGGCAGGAAGGTGGTGGCGGGCTCGGCGAGCGCGCTGCCGCCGGCCGCGTTGACCACCGAGGAGCGGTCGACGGCGTAGGCGATCGCCTGCCGCACCTTGGGGTTGTCGAAGGGCTTCACGGTCGGGTTGAACGCGATGTAGTTCGTGTAGCCGAAGTGGCCGGTGCCGACGCGCGCGGCCAGTTCCTTGTCGCCGCTGACCTTGGCCAGCTCGGCCGGACCGAGGTTGGTGTCCGTGGTGACCGCGGCGGCGTCCGCACCCTGAGACGCGGACAGTCGCTGGTTGATCACCGAGGAGTCGAGTCCGGAGCGGACGTCGATGGTGTCCGGGTAGGCCTTGCGCTCGTCGTCGACAGCCGTCGACCAGTACTTGTTGCGTTCCAGGACCAGGTGCTCGCCGTCGTTGTCGTTCTTGACGACCCGGTAGGGGCCGGACGAGATCGGGTGCTCCTCGTACTTGGTGCCGTTGTCCTTGCTCCTGGGCACCGGGGTGAACTGCGTCTGCGTCGCGAGGAACGGGAACTCGCCCTCGGGCTTGTTCAGGTGGAAGACGATGGTCCGCGCGTCAGGCGTCTCGATCGCCGCGAGCCCCTTCTTGTCCTTGTAGGGCCCCTGGTAGTCGGCCGCGCCGACCAGCCAGTCCCTCAAGTAGGGAGCACCGCCGGAGAGTTCGGGGGCGAAGGAGCGCTCGATGCCGTACTTGATGTCGGCCGAGGTGATCGGGGTGCCGTCCTCGTACTTGAGGCCCTTCTTCAGGGTGTACGTCCACACGGTCGCGTTCTCGCTGGGGCGCCCGGTGTCGGTGGCGAGGTCGGGGACGACCTTGGCGCCGGCCGCGCCGCTCTCGCGGTTGCGCGTGGTGAGGGTGCGGAAGACCAGCGAAGGGACGTTTCCGCCGCCGGAGGTGTAGAGGCGCGCGGGGTCGAAGTCGGTCTGCGGCTCGGAGTTCAGCACCGTCAGGGTGCCGCCCGTGTGGGGCGTGGAGTCGCCACCGGAGCCCTTGGCATCGTTGTCCTTCGGGCCGCAGGCGGCGGCGCCCGCTGCCACGACCAGGCTGACGGATGCCGCTGCCACGCGGCGCGCTATGACGGACGGTTGACGCATCGGTATGACGACCTCTCGAATACTGAGACTGAAGGACAAGGGGTGAGACGATTGCGGGCAGACGTCAGCCCCGGCGTCAGGTCGTCGAAAATCCGTGACTCAATCCGTGACTGAGTCACGGACGTGAAAGGAGAAAAAGGGTCGCGACGCGAACGCCAGGGTGGCGGCGTCAGCGACAGTCGATGTCGGCCACGCAGAGTGCGGTCACGCCGATGAGCGCCAGCTCGATGGCTGCGCTCTCACGGGCGGCATGACTAGACCACATGGGCAGAAATATGAACGAACCTGCGGCTCATGTCAATGTGACGTAAGTGGCGCCGGTCAACTCCTGGGATACGGCCACGGGTTGGGCAGACAGTGGATTCCGTCATGGTCGAGGAACTTGGTCTGCTGCTGCATGACGGGGGCGAGTTCGCCGTCCCTCTGGCACGTCACATGGCCGTGGCCGAGCCGGTGACCGACCTCATGATTGATCAACATCTGCCGGTAGGCGTGGATCTTGTCCCCATATGTCTTGCTGCCCTCGGCCCACCTGTATGCATTGATCATCACTCGTTCGGTGGCGGCGGAGTCGCAGGAGACGTTGTCCTCGGTGGTGTCGAGCCCGGACTTGGCGCACCACTTGGCGGTCGTACCGGGGCTGGCCAGCGTGATCACGAAGTCGGGCTTCCCGGAGGAGACCCGCTCGAAGGTACGGGCGCCGTCGTGGGCCCAACTGCGGTCGTCGTTCAGGGTCTTCTGTACGGCCTCGGCGAACAGTTCGCCGTCCAGTCCGAGTCCCTGCTCGATGTCCACGCGGTAGGTGTACTTCTGCCCCTTGCCGGGCGCCTTGGCGGAACCGGGCACGGTCTCGAACTTCCCGGAGCCCTCCAGCGTGGCGCTGAGCGGGTACGTCCGGTCCATCTTCTGCTCGTACGACAGTGTGACCGTGCCGGGCGGGGCGGACGGGGCCTCACCGCCGGGGATGCCTGCGTCCCGGGCCTGGTCGGCGGCGGAGCTCGGCTGTCCACCGCCGTGGTGCTGCGACGCGGTGACCTGGCCTGCGACGACCACCGCGAGCACGGTGGTGACGGCGGCCGCCGCGATTCCGGTGAAGGCCCGCCCCTTGCCGCCGGGGCGCTGCGCGGGCAGGCCGACGGAGGGCTGCGCGGGCGGACCGGCCGGGGGTGCGTCACCGGCGTCCGCCTCCGGCGCGTCGGCCGGGTGCCCCTCGGCGGGGCGAGGCTTCCCCGTGCGGGGCGTGAAGACGTCGATGTCGTCGTCGAGGCCGACGCCGCCGCGCCCGTCGGCGAAGGCGTCGAGGTACTCCCGCCGGGGCCCGGCCCCGGCGCCCGGACCGGCCGGCCGCTGCCGCGGAACCACGACACCGGGACCGGCCGCCCCCGCGAACTCACCCCAGCCACCACCGGCTTCCCGCTGCTGAGGGTGCCCACCACGAGCAGCCGGACCGCCTTCGCGAAGACGGGGGACACCGTGCGCGGGGGTGCCATCGGGAAGCCTCGGCATGCCGTGCGCGGGGGTGCCGTCAGGGAGCCTCGGAACACCGGGCGCAGGCGTGTCATAAGGAAGCCTGGGCACACCGCGCGCGGGCGTCCCGTAGGGAAGGCGCGGCACACCGCGCGCGGGCGTCCCGTCGGGAAGGCGCGGCACACCCTGAGCCGGCGTGCCGCCCGTGAACCCCGGAACACCATCGGCGGGAGTGCCGTGAGGAAGCCGGCGAACACCCCGTGCGGGGGTGCCGTCGGGAAGCCTCGGGACGCCATGTGCCCGAGTGCCGTCAGGCAGAGGCGGCACACCCTGACCCGGCGCGCCCCCCGGGAACCCCGGGACACCATGCGCTGGACCGCCGTCAGGAAGCCTCCGAACACCCTGCGCACGGGTGCCGTCGGGAAGCCCCGGAACCCCGCGTGCAGGCGTGCCGTCGGGAAGCAGCGGCATGCCGTGCGCAGGCGTGCCGGCGGGGAAGTTCTGGGCGCCGCCCGTAGGAGTGCCGGGCCGGAAGGGCTGTGGGCCGCGCGGTGGGGACCCGGTGGTGGCCGTCGGTGCCTGTCGCTGGCCCGGTAGCAGGGGCCGCCCGTCTCGGGTGCCGGTCGTCCGCCCGGCGGCGGGTATGTCCGCGGAGTCGCCCTTCGGGGACGGGCCGCGGCGGCTGTGGCGTCCCACGCCGGCCTCAGCTCCCCGTGCCCGAGTCGGTGCCGGTGTCCCCGGTCTCCGCGAGGAGTTCCCGGAACGCCGTGGCCACCACGCCCGGGTACTCCATCATCGCCACGTGCCCGGCGTCCGGCAGGGACAGCAGGCGCGAGTCACGGAAGGCGCGGGCGGCCCGGTGGGCCATGCGGAAGCCGACCAGTTGGTCACGGCCGCCGTAGATCAGCAGGGTCGGCGCGAGCACCCGCTCGGCCTGGCGCCACAGACCGTGCTGTCCGCCGAGCGTGTAGGCGTTGACGATCCCGCGCGCGGAGCGGGCCATCGCGTCCCAGAAGTACGGCAGTTGCAGCCGTCGCTCCAGCTCCTCCACGGCGTGCTGGAACGCCTCGGGCGACACCGTCCCGGGGTCGCCGTAGCAGAGCGCCAGGACCCCGCGCACCCGCTGCTCGGCCGTCCACCCCTTGGTGAACCGGGTGAACAGGGCGGCGACACCGGGCACCCCGAGCAGCGCGGTCGGCGCCGCGGTGCGCTGGATGCGCAGCTCCGGCAGGGCCGGGGACACGAGCGTGAGCGTACGGACGAGATCGGGGCGTACGGCGGCCACGCGCGTGGCGACCGCGCCGCCGAGCGAGTTGCCGAACAGGTGCACCGGGCCGCGGCCGGCCGCGTCGAGATAGCGGATCACCGCACGCGCGTGCCCGGTGACGGAGTAGTTCCCGTCGTCCGGGGGCGGTGAGTCGCCGAAGCCCGGCAGGTCGACCGCCTCGCTCTCGACGACGCCGTCCAGCTCGGCCATGAGCGCCGACCAGTTCTGCGAGGAACCGCCGAGCCCGTGGACGTACAGCGCGGGCGGCAGGCCCTCGCGCGCGGGACGGCGGGACCGGATCGACAGGGTGACCCCGGGCAGTCCCACGGACCGCAGCCGCTCGCCCTCGCCGACCCGGACGGGCGCCACCCTCGGAAGAACACTGGCGGCCGGCACGGACGGCGACTCGGTCGAAGACATGCGGCAATGTTACGAGGTGATCACGTCGTGGTTCATGTGTTCGCCGTCACAGAGCGACCCGCGAATGACGGGTGAAGCGGCACCGCACCCGGATCCCGACCAGATCCCTACCGGATCCGAACCGGATCCGAACCGGATCCGAACAGGTCCGCTGCAAACGGGCGAGACGGCATGGCATCCGGTTCCGGCGTCTCATAGGCTCGTACAGAGGGCACCCGTATGTGGCCCCTGCTGTTTCCAGGGACGTTCGTAGGAAGGGAGCCCACCATGGCCTATGACCCCACCGAACCCGACACGATCGAGGATCTGGAGGCCGACGCGGTCCCGGAGATCGACGTCGAAGCCAACGAGGTGGACGCCGCCGAGCAGCACACAGACGTCAAGCCGGACCGTGACGACCCCCTGACGGGCGTGGATCCGGCCCGCGCGAACGAGGCCGATCTGGTCGAACAGGCGCGTGTGGTCTCACTCGACGAGGACGACTACCGCTGACCTCGCCGACCCCGCGGCCGCACGAGACGCCCGCTGCAGCTCGCACGGAGCCCGACTGCTGCTTTCGCCGCCGTCCGGTACGTGAAATTCTGCGCTCGCACCGCGCACACCACGGTTACCGAAAAGTACGATGGCCGCGCGGCTGACACCGCGAAATGGACGACTTTGGGAGGCGGCGTGACAGCCATCGAGCAAACTGAGGCGGCACGCCCGCGTGGCACCCGTCTGCCACGCCGAGCCCGACGGAACCAGCTGCTGGGCGCCGCCCAGGAGGTTTTCGTCGCGCAGGGGTACCACGCGGCGGCGATGGACGACATCGCCGAGCGTGCCGGCGTGAGCAAGCCGGTGCTCTACCAGCACTTTCCCGGCAAGCTCGACCTCTACCTCGCCCTGCTGGACCAGCACTGCGAGTCGCTGATCCAGTCCGTGCGCAACGCGCTGGCGTCGACAACCGACAACAAGCAGCGGGTCCGGGCGACCATGGACGCCTACTTCGCCTACGTCGAGGACGACGGCGGCGCCTTCCGGCTGGTCTTCGAGTCGGACCTGACGAACGAGCCCGCGGTCCGCGAGCGCGTCGACAAGGTCACCAACGACTGCGCCGAGGCGATCTGCGACGTCATCGCCGAGGACACCGGACTGTCGCGCGCGGAGTCGATGCTGCTCGCCTCCGGCCTCGGCGGCCTCGCCCAGGTGGTGGCCCGCTCCTGGTTGCACAGCGACCGCAGCGTGCCGCGCGACCAGGCGGTGCAGCTGCTGACCTCGCTGGCTTGGCGGGGCATCGCCGGCTTCCCGCTGCACGGCACCGAACACCACTGACGGCCGTTTGTTCCCGTGCGCTGTTCGCTGACGGCGTTCCGGCCCGCGGCGTACGGGTCCGCTCACCGGGCTAATGTGTGCTGGGTACGGCGCGGAAGATCGCGCACATCACTGACCGTCGGAGGGACATAGCCGTGGAGGTCAAGATCGGCGTGCAGTACGCGCCCCGCGAGATCGTTCTGGAGAGCGGTCAGAGCGTCGAGGAGGTCGAGCGCCTGGTGAGTGACGCGCTGGCCGGAAAGACGCAGCTGCTGGCCCTCCAGGACGAGAAGGGCCGCAAGGTCCTGGTGCCGACGGACCGCCTGGCGTACGTGGAGATCGGCGAGCCGACCGTGCGCAAGGTGGGCTTCGGCGCGCTGTAGGCGACGTCACGAGAAGGGCCCGGCGGCCGTGTGCCGCCGGGCCCTTCCGCATGTGCGGGGCACACGGTCGGAGCACAACTCCTCCACGGCGGATGATTGCACTTTGCAGGTCACGGGTATGACCAGCTACGACCGCATGTGGGCAGGCCGGCCGTGGGAGGAACCCCGACATGATCCTGGAAGCACTCGCGTCCGCAGTGCTCGGTCTGATCCTCTCCTGGGCGGCGGCACACCGTCTGTCCCACCGCCTGCCGGCCCGCCCCATGGTCTTCTCCACGGGCATCGCCGGCGCCCTCTTCGGCGACTTCGTCACCCACACCGCCCTCGGCCCCGGTGCCGCCTGGCTGAGTCTGCTGGGCGCCGCGATCATCTCCGCGGCATCCCTGTCCCTGCTCCTGCGCCCGTCGGGCCGCCTGCGCCGACGATCATTGACGGCGTAGCCAAAAGCCGAGCCGTCAGGAACGCGGAGGGCGCAGCGCCCCCGAAGGGGCGCGGGGCTGTGTCTGATATGCGGCTCCGCCGCGGGGCGCGGGCAACCGCACCCCAGCCGCAGCCGCGCAACTCACAGCACCCACCCCCACAGAGAGCACCGGACAGAGCGCACCGGCTCTCAGGCCGCGAGGCCCAGCGCAGCCATCCGCTTCGTGTGCGCCTCGGTGATCCGCGAGAACATCCTCCCGACCTCCGCGAGGTCGAACCCGTCGGCAACCCCGCCCACGAGCATCGTGGACAGCGCGTCCCGGTCCGCGACCACCCGCTGGGACTGTGACAGTGCCTCGCCCATCAGCCGCCGCGCCCACAGCGCCAGTCGGCCCCCGACCCGCGGGTCCGCGTCGATGGCGGCCCGTACCTTCTCCACCGCGAACCCGGCGTGCCCGGTGTCGTCGAGCACGGCGAGGACGAGTTCGCGCGTGTCCGAATCCAGACGGGCGGCGACCTCCCGGTAGAAGTCGCTCGCGATCGAGTCGCCGACGTAGGCCTTGACCAGGCCCTCCAGCCAGTCCGAGGGCGCGGTCTGCCGGTGGAAGCCGTCGAGTGCGGCGACGAACGGGTCCATCGCCGCCGTCGGCTCCTCGCCGATCTCGGTCAGCCGGTTGCGCAGCCGCTCGAAGTGGTGGAACTCGGCCGAGGCCATCTTCGCCAGCTCCGCCTTGTCCGCGAGGGTCGGCGCGAGCTTCGCGTCCTCCGCGAGCCGCTCGAACGCCGCAAGCTCCCCGTACGCGAGCGCGCCGAGCAGGTCCACGACGGCGGCGCGGTACTGCGGGTCGGCGGAGGCCTGCGCCCAGTCCTGGGCGGCGACACCGGTGGGTTCGGCGGAGGCGGCGGACGCGTTCTCAGGCTTGTCAGAGCTAGTCATGAGGCGCACAATAGCCCGCTTGCGCGGCACCGGAAGGTCGTTGCCGATCAGTGTGACGACCATGACGTGACCAAATCGGCCATCGCATGTGCGCGAATCCGGGGTATGGTGGTAATGCGCCTGCCCGAGTGCGTCGACGGTGTTCGACGTCTCAGAACAGGCCGCATGCATGAGGATGCCCGGTCGGTGGCCCGATCGGCTCCGACCCGACAGCCCTCCCTGGCCGTACGGAACAGTTCGTACGACGACCGGAGGGACACCCTCAGCGGTACGAGCGCTAGAGCGTCGGCAGAGGTCCCGTGCCCTACGGCTTGCCTTGAGTGGCTCGCCCGTACGGCGGCCGACGTCCCCGGCACGGTCGCACATGACCCCCGCGCTCGCCTCGCGCCGCGCACACAGAAGAGGCATGACCCTGACTACGACGTTTCGAGACCTTGGGATTCTCCCCGAGACCGCCGAGGCCCTGGAGGCCGTCGGCATCATCACTCCCTTCCCCATCCAGGAGATGACGCTCCCCGTCGCCCTTTCCGGCACGGACGTCATCGGCCAGGCCAAGACCGGCACCGGCAAGACGCTGGGCTTCGGTCTTCCGCTCCTCGAGCGCGTCACCGTCCCCGCCGACGTCGAGGCCGGACGCGCCGCCCCCGAGGCCCTCACCGACGCCCCGCAGGCGCTCGTCGTCGTCCCCACGCGCGAGCTGTGCACCCAGGTCACCAACGACCTGCTGACCGCGGGCAAGGTCCGTAACGTGCGCGTGGTGGCGATCTACGGCGGCCGGGCCTACGAACCCCAGGTGGAGGCCCTGAAGAAGGGCGTCGACGTGGTCGTCGGCACTCCGGGCCGGCTGCTCGACCTCGCGGGCCAGAAGAAGCTGAACCTCAAGCACGTGAAGTGCCTGGTCCTCGACGAGGCCGACGAGATGCTCGACCTGGGCTTCCTGCCCGACGTCGAGAAGATCATCGACATGCTGCCGGTCAAGCGCCAGACCATGTTGTTCTCGGCGACCATGCCGGGCGCGGTCATCGGCCTCGCGCGCCGCTACATGTCCCGGCCCACGCACATCCGCGCCACCGCGCCGGACGACGAGGGCGCGACGGTCGCGAACATCAAGCAGTTCGTCTACCGCGGTCACTCCATGGACAAGCCGGAGATGGTCGCCCGCATCCTGCAGGCCGAGGGCCGCGGACTGGCGATGATCTTCTGTCGCACCAAGCGCACGGCCGCCGACATCGCCGAGCAGTTGCAGCGCCGCGGGTTCGCCTCCGGCGCGGTCCACGGCGACCTCGGCCAGGGCGCCCGCGAGCAGGCGCTGCGCGCCTTCCGCAACGGCAAGGTCGACGTCCTGGTCTGCACCGACGTCGCCGCACGCGGCATCGACGTCGAGGGCGTGACCCACGTCATCAACTACCAGACCCCCGAGGACGAGAAGACGTACCTGCACCGCGTCGGCCGCACGGGCCGCGCGGGCGCCAAGGGTACGGCGATCACGTTCGTCGACTGGGACGAGATCCCGCGCTGGCAGCTGATCAACAAGGCGCTGGAGCTGGACTTCAACGACCCGGTGGAGACGTACTCCTCGTCCCCGCACCTGTTCTCCGACCTCGGCATCCCCGCGGGCACCAAGGGCGTCCTGCCGCGCTCGGAGCGGACCCGAGCGGGTCTCGACGCGGAGGAGCTGGAGGATCTCGGCGAGACCGGCGGGCGTGGCGCACGCAGTCGCGGCCGTGGCGGCCGGGGCGAGCGTGACAGCCGTCCCGAGTCCGGCACCACCGAGCGCGAGCCCACGGACCGTACGGCGCGCCGTCGCCGCCGCACCCGTAGCGGAGCGCCGGTCGACGCCACCACGACCACCTCGGTGCCGGCGTCCGAGTCGGGCGCCCCGGAGGCCGCCGACGTGACGGAGTCCAGCGCTCCCCGCACCCTGCGCCGCCGTCGCCGTACGCGCGGCGGGGCACCGGCGCAGCAGGTGACGGCCACCGAGGCCGCCGTCGAGTCGGTGGACACGGCGGAGGGCCCGGCCCGGCTGGAGACCCCTGAGGTCCCGGAGGCTCCGGAGAAGCCGCGTCGCCGCCGCACCCGCAAGTCGGCGGAGCCGGCCGTGACCGAGACGGCGCCCGAGACCACCGCGCCGGCGGCGGAGACGGCACCTGTGGCCGCCGAGCCGCAGGCCGAGGCCGCCCCCGTGGAGGCCCCGGAGGCGAAGCCGCGCCGCCGTACGCGCAAGACGGCCGAGCCCACCGCCGAGACGGCCGTCGCCACGGCCGAGGGCACGGAGGCCAAGCCGCGCCGCACCCGGAAGACGGCCGCCGCCGTCACCGAGGCAGCACCGGCCGAGGCAGCACCGGCGGACACGGAGGCGGAGCCCAAGCCGCGCCGCACCCGCAAGAAGGCCGCCGCCGCACCGGTGACGACGGAGGCCGCGGAGGCCGAGGCCGCCGTGGACACGGCCGAGGCCGCGGAGGCCAAGCCGCGCCGCACCCGCAAGAAGGCCGCCGCCGCACCGGAGACGACCGAGGCACCCGAAGCCGAGGCCAAGCCCCGCCGCACCCGCAAGACGGCCGCCGCCGTCGCCGAGGCGGACGGGGACGCCGAGGCGGCCGCGCCGAAGGTCCGCCGGACCCGCAAGACGGCTGCCGCCGCCGAAGCCGCGGTGGACACGGCCGAGGCCGCGGAGGCCAAGCCCCGCCGCACCCGCAAGAAGGCCGCCGCCGCACCGGAGACGACCGAGGCAGCCGAAGCCGAGGCCAAGCCCCGCCGCACCCGCAAGACGGCCGCCGCCGTCGCCGAGGCGGACGGGGACGCCGAGGCGGCCGCGCCGAAGGTCCGCC
>NZ_JBVIJE010000006.1:265459-295079 GCF_055581585.1 Streptomyces sp. NPDC031426 | reverse complement strand
GCCGGACCCGCAAGGCCGTCGCCAAGGCGGTCGCCGCGGAGATTCCGACGCAGGCCACCGAGGAGCCGGCGCGGGAGGCCAAGCCGCGTCGCCGTACCCGTAAGGCCACGGCGGCCGTCGAGGTCGCCGAGGGCTGATCCGGCACACGACAAGCGACGGCCCGGTCCCTGATGAGGACCGGGCCGTCGCCTTTCCCGGGTGCCGCGCCGCGGTCTGCGTACGCGCACGCCTCCGAGACGCTCCCGCCCATCCACAGCACAGCGCGCGGCACCGCGCCCGGTAGCCTCTCCCCATGAGCAGGCCCGCCACCTTCGTCCCGCCTCCCGGTGCCCGTGCGTACTCGCTGCGGACCGCGCGCGGGGAGTTCGCCGTCATCGACGCTCCCGTGGCCGACGGGGTCGAGCCCCGAGGGCTGGCGCTGTTGCTGCCGGGCTTCACCGGGAGCAAGGAGGACTTCAATCCGCTGCACGTGCCGCTCGCGCGCCGCGGGTACCGGACCGTGGCCGTCGACGGGCGCGGCCAGTACGAGTCGGACGGGCCCGACACCGACGAATCGGCTTATGCCCAGCAGGAATTGGCGCGGGACGTGCTGGCGCAGGCGGCGGCGCTCGGGGAGCCGGTGCATCTGCTGGGGCACTCCCTCGGCGGGCAGATCTCGCGCGCGGCCGTACTCCTCGACCACGCACCCTTCCGGTCGCTCACCCTCATGGCCTCCGGCCCCGCGCAGATCTCGGAATCCCAGCAGCAGCGCGTGAAGCTGCTGCGGGACGCGCTCGCGGTGATGACCATGGGCCAGGTGTGGGACGCGATGCGGGCGATGGAGACGCCCGAGGAGACCGAGACGGCGGCGCTCGACGGCGGCCTCGACGACCGGGACGACCTGCAGCGCCGCTGGCTGGGCACCAAGCCCGCCCAACTCATCGCCACCGGACGCCAGTTGTGCGCGGAACCGGACCGTGTCACGGAACTGGCCGCGCTGCCGCTGCCGTTCCACGTCCTGTCCGGCGCACGGGACGACACCTGGCCGCTGCAGCTGCTGGACGACATGGCGGTACGGCTGAACGCACGGCGGACGGTGATCGAGAACGCCGAGCACTCCCCCAACACCGACCAGCCCCTCGCCACGGCCCGCGCGATCGCCGACTTCTGGGACAGCGCCGCCGGACAGGGCTAGCCGCCGGACAGGGCCGGCGCCGCCGGACCAGGACCAGTGGCGTCGGACAGGGCTAGTACTGCGTCTGCAGATGGTCCCAGAAGCCGTCCCGCAGGGCGCGGCGCAGGTCTGCCTGGCCGCGCAGGGAGTACTGGAGCAGGCCCTCGGCCTCGACCAGCAGGTCCTGGTCGACGGAGCCGGGGAGGTAGGGGTGGCCGGGGAGCAACTCGACCAGGGCCTCGCGGCCTCGGGAGACGAGCCACTTCGCGGCGATCTGGGCGCCGACGAAGCGGACGTCCTCGCGGGTGGGGCGGGTGCCGGCGGTGGCGTCGTACGCGGCGGCCGTGCGGCGGGAGACGTACGGCTTGAAGAACTCCAGGTCGAGGGTGCGTTGGCTGTCGACCTCCCAGAGGAGGGGTTCCGCCTGGTTGCGGCCCTCGGGGGCCTCGATGCCCCACAGGTGGACGCGGGCGCCGTAGCCCTGCGCCGCCTCGACCGCCGAGACCAGGTCCTCGTCACCGCCGAGCAGGGCAGCGTCGCTGATCGCGCGATGCCTCGCCAGTGATTCGAGGTCGCTGCGGATCAGGGAATCGACGCCCTTCTGCTGGTTGTTGGCGTTGAGGTTGCCGAGGCGGACCTTGACGTCGGGGAGTTCGGCGATGGACTGCTGCTCGGCGGTGTGGATGCGCCGGCGGGCGCCGTCGTACCAGTACACACGCAGCAGGCGGCTGTCCGCGAAGACCTGGCGGGCCCGGTCGATGAGGGCCTCGATCAGGCCCTCGGCGTCGAGATCGAAGGCCCGGCGGTCCTCGGTCCCGGCGACCAGCCGGCCCGCGGCCGCGTACAGATAGCCCGCGTCGACGAAGATCGCGTGGGTGGAGGGCGTCTTCGCCACCTCGGCGAGCATGCGTTCCAGCAGCTCGTTCGTGCGGTCGATGCGGGCGCCCAGGGCGGCCAGGTCGTCGTTCATCGCCTCCATTGTCCCGGTGGTCACGCTGCGAACACAACCGCTCCCGATCAGTCCCGCACCCTCTACTTACCGCTCGGTAATTAGTCGTTCGAAAATTTTCTTTAGCGTAGGGAATGTTTGTAACAAGAAGCAGGTTGACTACTCACGAGGCCGGAAGACACATCCGGCCCGCCAAGTAGTTCTCCGCAGGAGGATGACCAGACGAAGGGAGAAGCCATGCGCTTCGAAATCAGGCGACTCGACGAGGTCGACGGCACGACCGTGGACAGCACCGTCGTGGACGCCGCCTCCGTCAACCGGATCGTTCAGCAGGCCGCCGCCATCGGACAGCGCCTGTGGATCCGCCCGGCCGACACCCAGGCCTCGTAACGCTCACGCGCTGCGCGCCACTCAAGCTTTCCGGGGGAGCCGAGCCGACGAGGGCTCAGCTCCCCCGGATCACCTGAGTGACACCGTTGATGATCTGCTGCACGGCGATCGCGGAGAGCATCATGCCCGCGAGCCGCGTCACCAGCACGACACCGCCGTCCTTGATGACCCGGATGATCAGCAGCGAGTAGCGCATCACCAGCCACAGCACGACATGGATCGCGAGGATCGCGCTCCACACCGATACCTGCGTGGCCGCGCTGTCGGCCTTCTGCACGGCCAGGATCACGGACACGATCGCACCGGGCCCGGCCAGCAGCGGCATACCCAGGGGTACGAGCGCCACGTTCACGTCCTTGGTCTGCTTCGGCTCGTCGGTCTTGCCGGTGAGCAGGTCCAGTGCGATCAGCAGAAGCAGCAGTCCGCCCGCGATCATCAGCGCGGGGACGGAGACGTGCAGGTAGTCGAGGATCTGGTGGCCCAGGACACCGAAGGTGGCGATGACCCCGCCCGCCACGCACACGGCCTGGAAGGCCATCCGCTTCTGCACCTTGGCCGGACGGCCGGCGGTGAGGGCGAGGAAGATCGGGGTGATCCCTGGGGGATCCATGATGACAAAAAGGGTCAGAAACAGGGAGCCGAAGACGGCGATGTCGAACATGGGGGAAGTACTGGCCTTGCTGGAAAAGGGTGGACTGGGGGCGCGCGAGGGCCTCTGACGGCCTCAGGCCCCGCCGGTCCCCGGCACGGGGAACGCCCCGGTGGCCCGCCGCGTGATCTCGCCGTACACCTCGGGGTCGGTCGCGTACGCGCCCAGCGCCACGGTCTTGCGGCTGCCGTGGTAGTCCGAGGAGCCCGTGACCAGCAGATCCAGGTCCTTCGCCAGGCCCCGCAGCCGGTGGCGCGCGTCGGCGTCGTGGTCCATGTGGTCGACCTCGATGCCGTCCAGACCGGCCTCGGCCAGCTCCGCGATCCGCGCCTCCGGGACCGTACGACCGCGCTTGGCGGCGGCCGGGTGCGCGAACACACAGACCCCGCCGGCGTTCTTGACCAGCCGGATCGCCTCGAAGGGGTCGGTCTCGTGCTTCTCCACGAAGGCCCGGCCGCCGTCGGCCAGCCACTCCTCGGTGAACGCGTCGCTCACCGTCGGTACGACGCCCAGCTCGACCAGCGCCGTCGCGACATGCGGCCGCCCCACCGAACCGCCGGCCGCGATCCGCTCGACCTGCTCCCAGGTGACCGGCACGCCCAACGCGTTGAGCTTGGCGATCATGCCCTTGGCCCGCGGCACCCGGTCGTCCCGCACCAGCTCGCGCTCGGCGAGCAGCGCGGCCTCCTCGGGGTCGAAGAGATAGGCCAGCATGTGCATCGAGATGCCGTCGATCCGGCAGGACAGCTCGGCCCCGGTGACCAGGGTGAGCCCCTCGGGCACCGCGGCGATCGCCTCGGCGTGCCCACGGGTGGTGTCGTGATCGGTCAGCGCGACGACGTCCAGCCCGGCAGCGGCGGCATTGCGCACCAGCTCGGCCGGGGTGTCCGTACCGTCGGAGGCCGTGGAGTGACAGTGCAGATCGATACGCACGCAGACTCCAGGCGATGACGGACGGAAGGGGACACCTAAGGATACCGGGGTTTTCAAGCCCACTGTCACACCCGCAACCGTTCAGCGCCCCCTACGGCAGCCAACCTGAAAGGGGCGCGGGGAACTGCGCGAGCAACCCATCACAACCCGCAGCCGCCATCAGACAGCACCCGGCACCCCAGTGGGCGCTACGGCCGAAGCAAGCGCGGCGACAACGCTCCGAAGGGCACCAGATCCAGCTCCGCCCCCGCGTCCCGCAGATCGGTCAGCACCAGCTCGTCGTACATGAGCAGGCCCGCCTGCTCCGGCCACACCACCGCCCACAGCCACATGCCGAGGGCCTCACCGGCGAAGACGGCGCGGTCGTCGGGGGTGCGGTAGACGTGCCAGAGCGGGGTCGGACGGCCGACGGCCAGCACCTTGGCCTGGGGCGGCTTCTCGACGTTCATGTACGACCCCGGGTCCGGGCCGTCGATGCCCGCGTACCGCGCGCCGAGGCCGACGCCGAGCTCCTCGGCGACCAGGATGAGTTCGGCCGGGCCGCCGAGCGGGCCGGGTCCGGAGCAGGCGACGGCGGTCGCGCGGCCACCGCTGCGGTCGTCACCCGCGTAGGCCACGCCCGTGAACAGCCAGCCGACGGGCAGCGGCCAGGGCATCCACAACGGCACGTGTGTGCGGTGCACGACGGCGCTGAGGGCTTCGACACTGGGCGGGATCACGGGCTGCAGCGGATACACCGTGCCGTGCACATCGCACTGCCACGCGTCGGCGAAGAGACCGGGCGCCCTGACCCGGCCACCGCACCTCGGGCAACTGGGTTCGCCCCTCATAGGGCTCCACGGTCCTACCCCCGAACGCCCACGTCAAGGACGATCACCCGTCCGGCAAACCCGATGCCATCTACATCGATCTATTGCGCAGTCGGGTTCACGGGCATCGGCCCGGTCGGCCCGGTCCCGCCGCCGGCCGCGCGGGGCCGCACGACACCGCGGACGGCGTCGCCGTCTTTGCCAACTGGCCGAGTCCGGCCCTGCGTTGGTGAGATCGGTCACCTCCGGATCAGTCGAGCGGGACCGACCTGCGGGCGGGATCCCTCAGGTCCGTCCCGTTCGCGAGCCACCGCTCCTGGAGGGCCTGGGCGCCGTGCACCCGCTTCCAGGCGGCCTCGTTCGGGGTCATCGGCAGCAGCGGCAGGAACCGTACGGGCTCCATCGGGTCGTCCAGCTCCAGGTCCTCGACCAGGCCGCCGGGCTCCCCCACCAGGACCGAGGTGAAGGGGGCGCCGGGCCACAGCGGGTCACCGACGTCCAGGGAGGCGCCCGGGGTCACGACCAGGCCCTCCACCTGCGGGGAGGCGGCCAGCACGGCCAGCGGCCGGAGCACCTTGTCGGTGTCGGCGAGGCCCGCGCGGACGGACAGGACCAGCTCGGCGCGGGGGCCCTTGACCGGGTCGGCGAGCATCGCGGTGGGGTCGGTCATGGGGTGCGCGGACATGCCGAGGGTGGCGTACCGCACGACGTCTCCCTCCTGGAACCGGAGCACCTCGATGCGGTCCGTGCCGAGGAAGGTGACGGCGGCGCGCGCGTCCGGCTCGCCCAGCGCGGTGGTCAACCGTGCTTCGACCAGAGGAAGAACATCAACCATGCCGTGAGCATAGAACTCGTCAGTAGCGGGCAAAGGTGCGCCTTGACACATCGGGCGGCTGCTACGCTGAGCCGGTGGTTCGGGACAGCACGCAGAAGCGTCGCTATCGAGTCCCGACGCCGATGAGACTCCCTTACGAGGGACCGGCCGGAGGAGGTGGGGCTGTCATGGATCGAAGTCGACCGTGCAGTACCACTCGCTCTTCCGCCCGTTGATGTAGTCACTGGCTGGTTTCCGGCTGCTCTACGCCTTCCCGTGCGCGTTGCCCTTCGGAAGAGCACTTCGTTTCGCTTTACCTGATCCGCCTGATCATCCGATCCGTCTGATCACCCGATCCGCCGATCGCATCAGTTCTGCATCAGTAGCGAAGTCGCCACCGCAACGGTGCGGTGCTCCCCGCTTTGTGGACGTGCCAAACATCCCGCAGTCAGGACGTCCCCATTCCGGGTAGTTCCACCCGTCGCCGGCGGTCTTTCGTTGCCTGTCGCGAAGGAGCCTGCCCATGTCGATGATCCGCGACCTGCGCGCCGCGGTCCGTCCGTCCCGCGTCTCGCTGCGCAAGCCCACGAGCGCGTCGTACGACACCACCCGCGACCCCGCCACCCCGTCGGCCGTGGTCGACTGCGCCGTCTACCGCGACGGCGTCCGCGTGCGCAACGACAAGCCGCTCGGCCCGCACGAGGCGATGCAGCTGGTGCGGCGCGACGGCGGCTTCGTGTGGATCGGTCTGCACGAGCCGACCGAGGCCGAATTCGCCGGTATCGCCAGCGTGTTCGGGCTGCACCCGCTGGCCGTGGAGGACGCGGTGCAGGCGCACCAGCGGCCCAAGCTGGAGCGGTACGACGACTCGCTCTTCACCGTCTTCAAGACCATCCACTACGTCGAGCACGACCGGCTCACCGCCAACAGCGAGGTCGTGGAGACCGGCGAGGTCATGTGCTTCACCGGCCGGGACTTCTTCATCACCGTCCGGCACGGCGGCCAGGGCTCGCTGCGGGCGCTGCGCCACCGGCTGCAGGACGACCCTGAGCTGCTCGCCAAGGGCCCCTCGGCGGTGCTGCACGCGATCGCGGACCACGTCGTGGACGGCTACATCGCGGTCGCCGACGCGGTGCAGGACGACATCGACGAGGTGGAGACCGAGGTCTTCTCGCCGGGCCGCAAGGGCGGGGTCTCCCGTGGTGTGGACTCGGCGCGGATCTACCAACTCAAGCGTGAGGTACTGGAGTTCAAGCGCGCGGTGGCTCCCCTGCTGCGCCCGATGCAGCTGCTGAGCGAGCGGCCGATGCGGCTGATCGACCCGGACATCCAGAAGTACTTCCGGGACGTCGCCGACCACCTCGCCCGGGTGCAGGAGCAGGTGCTGGGCTTCGACGAACTCCTCAACTCCATCCTCCAGGCCAACCTGGCGCAGGCGTCCGTCGCGCAGAACGAGGACATGCGCAAGATCACCGCCTGGGCCGCGATCATCGCCGTGCCGACGATGGTGACCGGGGTGTACGGGATGAACTTCGACCACATGCCCGAGCTGCACTGGAAGTACGGCTACCCGCTGGTCCTGGGCGTCACCATCGCCATGTGTGTGGGCATCCACCGGGTGCTGAAGCGCAACGGCTGGCTGTGAGCGGGCGCTGGATAGGCTGGGCGCATGACAAGCGAGCTGCTCGACCGGGCCCTCATCGAGGAGGCCTGCAAGAAGTCCGGCCTCATCTGGGTCAGGGGCGCCGGGGCCTCCGCCGCGCGTGCGCTGTGGCACGTGTGGCACGAGGGCGCGGTGTGCCTGGTCGGGGGCGGGCCCGGTGAGCAGCCCCTGGAGGGGCTGGCCGACGGGGGCACCGCCGAGGTGACGGTGCGCAGCAAGGACAAGGGCGGGCGGCTGGTGACGTTCCCCGCGACCGTGTCCGAGCTGCCCTCCGGCTCCGAGGAGTGGCAGGCGGCCGTCGCCGAGCTGAAGGGCAAGCGCCTGAACGCCCCCGACGGCGAGGAGATGCCGGCCCGCTGGGCCCGCGAGTGCCGGGTGCTGCGCCTGGTTCCGGCGGGGTCCGGGGTGCCGTTGCCTGCCGGCAGCCTGGCGGAGGCTCCTGTGCCGACGCCGGCGACCACGCGCCGACCGGTGCCGGCGGGCCTGCCGAAGCTTCTCGCCAAGCGCCGGAAGGGACGGTAGCGCCGAACCCTGCTCAGCCCACCCCTGAGCGGACCCACCCGAACGCCTACGACGCCGGCAGCTGCTGCCCGTAGTCCACGGTCTCACCCTTCGCGGGCTCGGCGACAGCGAAGTCCTTACCCCAGTCCGAGAAGCTGAGCGTGCCCGCGCCGCCGCCGCGGACCAGGCGGAGGGGATACGGGGTGCCCTCGAGGGAGACGTCGAGGCTGCCGCCGGAGCCCTTGTCGCCGGTGATGCGGATGGTGCGGGTACCCGCGTCGTCGTGGTGGCCGTCCGTCGCCAGTGTTCCGTGCAGGCTGAGCAGTCCGCCGAGGAGGACGTCCTTGTCCGTGAAGCCGCTGAACTTCCGGTACGCGGGATCGCCCTGCGGCACCTTCACATACTTGCCGTTCAGCTTCTCGCCCGCGCCGTCGGCGCCGTTCTTGCCGCCGGCCTGGTTCCAGAAGTCCGCGTCGGCCTTCAGATACAGCTGCTTCCCGACCCGCAGCAGCTTGAAGGTCGCCCCCTTCGAGGTCACGGAGCCGGTCCCGCCGTCGGCCTTCAGCCGCATGTCCAGCTGGTACGTGCGGCCGCTGGTGACCACGGTGCCGGACAGCCGTACCGCCGACGCCCCCTGGGCGGCCGACCGGGTCTTCGCCTGGATCTTGTCGGCGGGCAGCTTGCCCACGCCGTTCGTCCCCGCGTCCGGATCCTCGGCGCCGCACCCGGTCAACACCGCCGTCCCCGTCACGGCGCCGACGCAGATCGCGGCGACCAGCGCGGCCCGGCGGGTACGGCCCTGGGGAATCGCAGTCACAGGTGGGGTCGCCTTTCTGACGGTTCCTGAGCGGTGCACGGCAGCGTACCGGTGCCCCGGCCACCCGGCGGAGCCAGTCCGTCCGGACCCCCCACCGGGGCGTGTTCGACCGGTAGGGGCTAGCCTGAAGCGCACCCGAGCGGGCAAATCCGAGCAATTCACCGATCCATTCACAAAGAATGCGGAACACCCCACCAAAGGGCGATTCCCAGGCCACATCAGCAGAGGAAGCAGAGCCATGGCAGCCGGCGCCCCCCGGATCTTCGTCTCGCACCTCGCCGGGGTCCCCGTCTTCGACCCGAACGGCGACCAGGTGGGCCGTGTGCGCGACCTGGTCGTGATGCTGCGCGTGGGCCGCAAACCTCCGCGCCTCCTCGGGCTGGTCGTCGAACTGACCACCCGGCGCCGTATCTTCCTGCCCATGACCCGGGTCACCGGCGTCGAGTCCGGGCAGGTCATCATCACCGGCGTGATGAACGTCCGGCGCTTCGAGCAGCGGCCCACCGAGCGGCTGGTCTTCGGCGAGCTGCTGGACCGGCGGGTGACGCTGGTGGAGACCCGCGAGGAGGTCACCGTCCTCGACGTGTCCGTGCAGCAGCTGCCGGCCCGCCGCGACTGGGAGATCGACCGCGTCTTCGTCCGCAAGGGCAAGAAGGCGAGCGCCTTCCGGCGGGCCAAGGGCGAGACGCTGACCGTCGAGTGGTCGGCCGTCACCGGCTTCTCCCTGGAGGAGCACGGCCAGGGCGCCGAGAGCCTGCTCGCCACCTTCGAGCAGCTGCGCCCCGCCGACCTCGCCAACGTCCTGCACCACCTCTCCCCCAAGCGGCGCGCCGAGGTCGCCGCCGCCCTGGACGACGACCGGCTGGCCGACGTACTCGAAGAACTGCCGGAGGACGACCAGATCGAGATCCTCGGCAAGCTGAAGGAGGAGCGCGCGGCGGACGTCCTGGAGGCCATGGACCCCGACGACGCGGCCGACCTGCTCGGCGAACTGCCCGAGGAGGACAAGGAACGGCTGCTGAGCCTGATGCAGCCGGGCGACGCGGCCGACATGCGCCGGCTGATGTCGTACGAGGAGCACACGGCCGGCGGTCTGATGACCACCGAGCCGATCGTGCTGCGCCCGGACGCCACCGTCGCCGACGCGCTCGCCCGGGTCCGCAACCCCGACCTCTCCCCCTCGCTCGCCGCCCAGGTCTACGTCTGCCGGCCCCCGGACGAGACCCCGACCGGCAAGTACCTGGGCACGGTCCACTTCCAGCGGCTGCTGCGCGAGCCGCCCTACTCCCTCGTCAGCTCCATCGTCGACACCGACCTGCAGCCGCTCGACCCGGACGCGGCGCTGCGCATCATCGCCGGGTTCTTCGCCACGTACGACATGGTCGCCGCGCCCGTGGTGGACGAGTCCGGGTCGCTGCTCGGCGCGGTCACCGTGGACGACGTACTGGACCACATGCTGCCCGAGGACTGGCGCGAGACGGAGTTCCACCTGAACGACGAGAACGAGGGGGTGGGCAGCTATGGCTCCTGAGCGTGACATCGCGACCCGCGAGCGCAACCCGGCGGGCGCCACCGCCGCCACCCGGCCCCGGGCACCCCGGCTGGACCAGCCGCGCCCGCCGCGCCGCCGGATCATCCCCGAGTGGGACCCGGAGGCCTTCGGCCGGCTGTCGGAGCGCATCGCCCGCTTCCTGGGCACGGGGCGCTTCATCGTCTGGATGACGATCGTCATCATCGTCTGGGTGCTGTGGAACATCGCCGCGCCCCGCCATCTGCGCTTCGACGAATACCCGTTCATCTTCCTGACCCTGGCGCTGTCCCTGCAGGCCTCCTACGCGGCCCCGCTGATCCTGCTCGCGCAGAACAGGCAGGACGACCGCGACCGGGTCAACCTGGAGCAGGACCGCAAGCAGAACGAGCGGTCCATCGCCGACACCGAGTACCTGACCCGGGAGATCGCCGCACTGCGCTTGGGCCTGGGCGAGGTCGCGACCCGCGACTGGATCCGCTCGGAGCTGCAGGACATGGTCAAGGAGCTGGAGCACCGACGGCATCACGACGGGCATGTCCTATTCCCGGCGGAACGGTCAGATCGTTCTCCGGGACGTGACACAGACGACCGCTGAGGGGCATCCCGGACGCCCCTCGGCGCGCCGTACCATCGTCCTTATGGCTACGGAAGACGCGGTGCGCGAGGCACTGGCGACGGTGAACGACCCCGAGATCAACCGACCCATCACCGAACTGGGGATGGTCAAATCGGTGGAGATCGGGGAGGACGGCGCGGTCGCGGTCACCGTGTACCTGACGGTCTCCGGCTGCCCCATGCGCGACACGATCACCCAGCGTGTCACCGAGGCGGTGTCCCGGGTCGAGGGCGTCACCCGTGTCGACGTCACCCTCGACGTGATGAGCGACGAGCAGCGCAAGGAGCTGGCGGCGGCCCTGCGCGGCGGTCAGGCCGAGCGCGAGGTCCCCTTCGCCAAGCCCGGCAACCTCACCCGCGTCTACGCGGTCGCCTCCGGCAAGGGCGGCGTCGGCAAGTCCTCGGTGACGGTGAACCTGGCGGCTGCCATGGCCGCCGACGGCCTGAAGGTGGGCGTCGTCGACGCCGACATCTACGGCCACAGCGTGCCGCGCATGCTGGGCGCGGACGGCCGTCCCACCCAGGTCGAGAACATGATCATGCCGCCGTCGGCGAACGGCGTGAAGGTCATCTCCATCGGCATGTTCACCCCGGGCAACGCCCCGGTCGTCTGGCGCGGCCCGATGCTCCACCGCGCCCTCCAGCAGTTCCTCGCGGACGTGTACTGGGGCGACCTGGACGTCCTCCTCCTGGACCTCCCGCCCGGCACCGGTGACATCGCCATCTCCGTGGCCCAGCTGATCCCGAACGCCGAGATCCTGGTCGTCACGACGCCTCAGCAGGCGGCGGCCGAGGTCGCCGAGCGCGCCGGTTCCATCGCGGTCCAGACCCACCAGAAGATCGTCGGCGTGGTCGAGAACATGTCCGGCCTGCCCTGCCCGCACTGCGGCGAGATGGTCGACGTCTTCGGCACGGGCGGCGGCCAGGTGGTCGCCGACGGCCTGACCCGTACGACGGGTACGACGGTCCCGGTCCTCGGCAACATCCCGATCGACGTCCGCCTCCGCGAGGGCGGCGACGAGGGCAAGCCGGTGGTCCTGACCGACCCGGACTCCCCGGCGGGCAGCGCGCTGAGGTCGATCGCCGGGAAGCTGGGCGGTCGCCAGCGGGGTCTTTCGGGCCTGTCTCTGGGGATCACCCCGAAGAACAAGTTCTAGAGGCCCTACGGCGAAGGGGCGCCGAAAGCAACCGGCGCCCCTCAGTCATGCGTAGGCGGCAACGTCCTTCACCACGGCGAACCCAAGCCCGTACGCGCTCATCCCCCGCCCGTACGCACCCAGGTGCACCCCCGCCTCAGTGGTACCGGCGAGCACCCACCCGAACTCCGACTCCCGGTAATGGAAAGCGGCCGCAACCCCGTCCACCGGCAGAGAGAGCCGACTCCACTCCGGCCCCTCCAGATCGTCGGCCAAAGCCCATGCGGTCTCGGTCTGCTGCTCCAGCCAGTCGTCCCGCAGACTGTGGTCCATCTGCGCGGGCCAGGTGAACGACAGCAGCCCCACCCCGGCCAGCCACGCCGCCGAGGAGACCGACGTGGCCTCCAGCAGCCCCGTACCGTCGGCGCTCCTCCGGGACGGCTGTGCGGCCACGGTGACGACCACCGCGAACTTCTCCCGCGGCTCACCGGCTGCGCCCGCCTCGCCCCGCACGGAGGGCTCGTCGCCGTGCCCGATCGAACCGTGCTCTACGGCACCGTCGGCCGCCGTACCGACCTGCATCAGCCAGCGCGGCCCGGTGAACGCCTCGTCGAGGCCGTACCACGGGAAGGGTGCCTGCAGGTAACCGTCGACCGTACGCCGGGCGAAGGGGAGCTGTTGCGCACCCTCCGCGGCCGGCGCCTGCGCGCCCACCCGACTCGTCGTCTCCATCTGCCCGGACGCCTCCTCGCTCTCGTCGGACCGGGATGGCCCGCCCCCCTTCGGGCGTACTCGCCGGTCCGCACAACAACTCGGCAGCATATCGACACCGGTGAGAGCCGCAGGGCAGGCGCTGGATGCGTGGGTCGCGCGAACGGCCTGTTCACGCCGTGTGCGAGGGGTGCGCGCTATGAAACGCGTCACGTGCGCGGCGTACGCCCGCGTGCGCGTGTCGGCGCCGGGGCGTGCGCCTAGGTGGCGTCCGCGTCGAAGGGCGGCCGCTCGTCCTTGCCGGGCTCCTCCGGCTTCTTGGTCATGTCGATCCGCCCCGAGGGGGCCGAACCCGAAGAAGACGCGGAGGACGCGGAGGCTTCGCTCTCCCGCCCGTTTACGGCGTCCGTGACCTCGGCCATCTCCTTCTTCAGGTCGAAGCCGTTGCGGATCTCCTTGAGGCCCAGCTCGTCGTTGTCCAGCTGCTTGCGGATGAACGTCTTGGGGTTGAGGTCCTCGAACTCGAAGTCCTTGAACTCCGGACCCAGTTCGCTGCGGATGTCCTGCTTGGCGCTCTCCGAGAACTCGCGGATCTTCCGGATCGTGCGCGTGACGTCCTGGATGACCTTCGGGAGCTTGTCCGGACCGAAGACGAGCACGGCGAGCACAATGATCGTCACCAGCTCCAGTGGTCCTATGTCATTGAACACCTGACGCTCCTTGCGATGTCCTCGGTCGCTCAACGGTACCCGCCGTTCCTGTCCGACCGGTACCGTCCCGAGGTGAGACTTCTGTCAGTTCTGCTCCGCCGCGCCCAGTCGGAGCGGGACCTCCTGATCCGTGCCGTCGCGCCGGACCGTCAGCCGCAGCCGGTCACCGGGCCGGTGGGCGCGGATCTTGACGATCAGCTCCTCGGCCGTGTGCACGCGCTGCCCGTCGACCCCGGTGATGATGTCGCCCGCCTTGAGACCGGCTCGTGCACCGGGGCCGCCCCGGGTCACGGCGGGGCCGCCGTCCGCGCTCCTGCTGTCGATACGGGCGCCGTCGCCGGTGTACGCCGTGTCGAGCGTGACGCCGATCACCGGGTGGGTCGCGTGGCCGTCGTTGATCAGTTCCTCGGCGACACGCCTGGCCTGGTTCACGGGGATGGCGAAGCCCAGTCCGATGGAGCCGGCCTGTTCGCTCTCCGAGTCGGAGCTCCCGTCGGCGGAACGAATGGCCGAGTTGATGCCGATGACCTGGCCCCGTGAGTCGAGCAGCGGCCCACCGGAGTTGCCCGGGTTGATGGGGGCGTCGGTCTGCAGCGCGTCGACGTACGAGACGTCGCTCCCGTCCCCCTTCTCCCCGCCTGCCGTGATGGGCCGCTCCTTGGCGCTGATGATGCCGGAGGTGACGGTGTTGGCGAGGTCGAAGGGGGCGCCGATGGCGACGACGGGGTCACCGACCTGGACGTCGTCGGAGTTGCCGAGGGGCAGCGGGGTGAGCCCGGGCACCCCGCGGACCTGGACGACGGCGAGGTCGTAGCCGCTGTCGTGGCCGACCACCTTGGCCTTGATCGTGTCGCCGCTGCTGAACGTCACGGATATCTCGCCGCCTGGTCCGGCCGGCGCGACGACGTGGTTGTTGGTGAGGATGTGCCCCTGGGTGTCGAGCACGAAGCCGGTGCCGGTGTCCGACTGGTCGGTGCCGGTGACATGGAGGGTGACGACACTGGGCAGCGAGCGGGCGGCTATCCCGGCCACGCTGTACGGCGCCCGCCCGACGGGTACGTGTCCGGCCTGCGGCAGACGTACGTCGTCCCCCAGTCCCTGCCGCTGGACCCAGGCGCCGGCCACCCCGCCGATCCCCGCGGAGACGACGGCGACCGCCAGGGTCCACGCGACCAGCAGCCGCCGCCCCCGCCGCTTGCGCTGCCCAGCCGTCAGCACCCCGGCACCGGTCTGCTGCAACGCCCCCTGAGCGAACACCTGCTCCTTGGGCGAGCCGGTGGCCCAGGGGTCGTACCGCTGACCCGTCTCCGCCGCCGAGGGGGGCGGTAGCGGTCCTGCGGGGGCGGGGAGGCCGGGGGCGGCGGTGTGCGGCGCTGCTGTGGGCGCGGGTGCGGCGGCTAGCGGTGGCGCCCCCTGGGCCGTTCCCCGGGCCGTGGTGACCGCGGGGTGCTGTACGGGCGGTGCGGGCGCCCAGGGGCCCGGCTCGCCGTATGGCGGGGTGCCGTAGGGGTCGGGGTCGTGCAACGGCTTCGGCCGCTCGGTGGTGGGAGCCGCCCAGGCGTTGTTCTCGGGCTCGGACTCGGGCTCGGTCGACGCGGCGGCTGCGACGGTTCCATCCGCTCCGGCCCCGTCGGTCACCTTCGGCACCGGCTTGGCCAGCTCGAAGTCCCCGTCGACCGCGGCGCCGGTGTTGTCCGCCCCCGGCTGCTCGGCGTCGGTTCGGCCGGTCGGTGTCACATCCGCCGTTCCCTCCGGGGCGTCCTCCGGCGGGACACGGTTGCCCTTGTTCATGCTCTCCCCACGGCTGGCCGCGGCCGCGCGCTTCGGCGGTGGCCGCGGAACGTCGACTACGCCCCCGGGTCAACGCCGCGGGAACGGCCCGCACGAATTCAACCAGGTTCGCGGGCCGTGGCGCAGTGGCCGGTCAGGGGGTCTGGCGGGGTGTGGGGGCGGACGGTGCGGGA
Organism: Streptomyces sp. NPDC031426; assembly: GCF_055581585.1. Taxonomy (NCBI): domain Bacteria; kingdom Bacillati; phylum Actinomycetota; class Actinomycetes; order Kitasatosporales; family Streptomycetaceae; genus Streptomyces; species Streptomyces sp. NPDC031426. Next base: position 279,734 of record NZ_JBVIJE010000006.1, on the reverse strand, counting down.
GCGGGGGTGGTGCCGGGGACGGGGGCGAGCGGCAGGCCGGAGCCGGTTACTCCGGGAAACCTGGACCAGGCGGCGAGCGGATAGACCACGGTGTCGTCGAGCGGACGTATCAGTGGGGAGACGGCGGCCGCACCGGCCATCACCGGCGCCGTCAGGCCGCGCGTGGCGTCGTCGCCGCGGGTCCCGCCGGTGCCGGGCGTCGGCAGGCCGGGCACCAGTGGCGCCGTCATCGACGTCGGGACGGCCGGCAACGGTCCGAACCGGGTACCGCCCTGGGCGAGCAGCGGTCCCACCGAGCGGCGGCGCAGGCTGTCGGGCGTGGCCGAGCCCGCGCCGGTGCCCGCCGGGCGCGCGGGTATCACATTGCTGCCGGTGCCGGTGCCGCCGCGGGGGTCCGCGGTGGTGTCACCGGGGACGGCGGTGGTCACGCCGCCGAGGGCGACCGCGGCCAGCGACACCGCGCCGGCGGCGGCGAACGCGAACCGCAGTCCGCGCGAGGCTGAGCGGCCGTCGTCCGGGCGGCCGACGGCGTGGATGCGGAAGCCGCGCTCCTCGGCGGCCGGGACCGGGGCCGGATGCGCGGAGCCGTGCGGGCGGGCCGGGACGTAGCCGAACGTGAAGCGCTCGCCGCGCCTCAGCCCGAAGACTCCCGCCGGCCCGGTGGTCTCGTCGTCACCCGGCCCGCGGCCGAAGAGTCCTCCCCCCGGCGGCGACGTGCCGTCGCCGTCCGGGTCACCTCCTCCGGGGAGGCCCTGGAGGCGGGCCAGGAGGCTCGCCGAGGGAGGCGGCGGGGCCGTCTCCGCGAACACGTTCTTCAGTCGGCGCTGGGCGTCCGCCTCCGCCTTGCACCGGGCACAGGTGGCCAGGTGCGCGAGGACCCGCTCACGCGACTCATGACCGAGCTCTCCGTCCACCAGGGCGGAGAGCCGGTCTCCCAGGTGCTGCTCTGCGAGGTGTGCCTCCGCAGGTTTGGGCCGAGATCCACTCACGCGGTCGCGCCCCCTCCCCCCAGAGCGGGGACACGGGCCACGAAGGAGCGCCGCTCGGCCGCGCGGGCCTCCGGGGACCGGTGGGCGAGCGCCTTGCGGAGCTGGGAGCGGCCACGGTGGATACGGGAGCGGACCGTGCCGAGCTTCACGCCGAGGGTGGCGGCGATCTCCTCGTACGACAGTCCCTCGATGTCGCACAGGACGACGGCGGCGCGGAACTCGGGCGCGAGGGTGTCCAGGGCCTGCTGGACGTCGGCGTCGAAGTGCGCGTCGTTGAAGAGCTGCTGCGGGTTGGGCTCGCGGCTGGCCAGGCGCTCGGCCGCGTCCTCGCCGAGGGCGTCGAAGCGGATGCGCTGCTTGCGCCGGACCATGTCCAGGAACAGGTTGGTGGTGATGCGGTGCAGCCAGCCCTCGAAGGTGCCCGGCGAGTACGTCGACAGGGAGCGGAAGACACGGACGAAGACCTCCTGGGTGAGGTCCTCGGCGTCGTGCTGATTGCCCGTCAGACGATAGGCGAGCCGGTAGACCCGGCCGCTGTGCGTGCTGACGATCTCCTCCCACGTGGGCGGAGTCCACGCCTGCCCGTCCGCGTCGGTGGAGAAGGTCGCGGTCTGGGGGGCCTCGCCTGCGGCGAAACCGGCGTGGTGGTCAGCAGCGGTGTCGGTCACGGATTTCGGCCTGCCCGCCGACCCGAGGAAGCGCCGCAGCACTCCACCCCGGTCTCCGGGCGCAGCCGCACCTCCCCTGTCAGCTCTGGTGGTGTCCAGTGGAGCCCCTACCATAGCCACCTCGCCCGTTAGCTCCCCATAAGCGGTTTTACAAGAATTTGATCTGGGCTGACACGGCTCATCCGGCTGCGTCAGCAGTTGCTCGGCGTCCCCATCCACCTCTGGCACCCCCGTCTTACCCCCGTCACGTCCCGGGCCACCGTCTCAACCCTTTTAACGCCTGGTCCTATCTGCGGGTTCCCGCCACCAACGGATACAGTCACGCCCAGGCAACCACGGGGACAGGAGAGGGTCATTACCGGCAACCGGCAGACGAGCTGGGCGTTCGCCGACGCCTTTGTCGCCGAGGACGACGCGCTGCGGTGGGCCCGCGACCGGGCCCGCCAGGCAGGGCTGCGCTCGGTGTCGCCCGGCACCGGCGCCGCGCTGCGACTGCTCGCCGCCTCCGTGGACGCGAAGGCGGTCGCGGAGATCGGCACGGGCTGCGGGGTGTCCGGAATCCATCTGCTGCACGGCATGCGCCCGGACGGGGTGCTCACCACGGTCGACCCGGAGCCGGAGCACCAGCAGTTCGCCCGGCAGGCCTTCCGCGCCTGCGGTTTCGCCAGTAACCGGGCCCGCTTCATCCCCGGCCGCGCCCTGGACGTGCTGCCCCGGCTCGCGGACGCCGGCTACGACCTCGTCTTCTGCGACGGCGACCGGCTGGAGTACCTGGACTACCTCGCTGAATCGTTGCGCCTGCTGCGGCCGGGCGGTCTGGTGGTGTTCGAGGGCATATTCGCCAACGGCCGTACGGTGGACTCCGGGCCGCAGCCCACTGAGGTGCTGCGGCTGCGGGAGCTGCTGCGCGCGGTGCGCGAGAGCCAGGAACTGGTCCCGTCGCTGCTGCCGGTGGGCGACGGTCTCCTGTGCGCGCTCAAGAGGTGAGGCCCGCCGCGAGGTCCGGGAGCGCGATCGCCCCGGCACCGCGTACGATGCCGGGGCGGTCCGAAGGACAGGATCGCTGGGACGTCAGACGACGACCTTCTTGAGGGCGTCGCCGAGCGCCTCGGCCTCGTCAGGGGTCAGCTCGACGACGAGTCGACCGCCGCCTTCGAGCGGAACGCGCATGACGATGCCCCGCCCCTCCTTGGTCACCTCGAGCGGGCCATCACCCGTCCGCGGCTTCATGGCCGCCATGCTCGTTCCCCTTCCTGAAACCAGCTCATCGTCTGCCGAGAGCCCTGGGAGGGCATCCGCGGTTCCGAAACGGACACGCGACACCGGCATCGAACACATTGCTTCCCAGCCATTATCCCGCATCGCAGGACCCGATGACCAACGTCAGTCGGCATCGCTTGGGCAACGCGCGCGAGCAAAACCACCCAATTCGGCGATGTGACTGCGATACTGCACCGCCGCACCGACATCGACCGGCCGACTCCGCTCCGGATTTCTTTGACGCAGGTCACACGTCGGGTCCGGTCCTTCGGCGGCGATCTCGGCCATGCTGTCCTTCGTACGAGACGTACTGAGCGGTACGTCACCCGCGAACCGGAGGGGATGCGCCATGGCCGACACCGTGCTCTACGAGGTGAGCGACGGACTCGCGACGATCACGCTGAACCGCCCCGAGGCGATGAACGCGCTGAACATCGCGACCAAGGTCGCGCTGCGGGAGGCGGCGGAATCCGCGGCCGGGGACACGGCCGTACGGGCGATCCTGCTGACGGCGGCCGGGGACCGGGCGTTCTGCGTCGGCCAGGACCTCAAGGAGCACATCGGGCTGCTCGCGGCGGACCGTGAGACCGGGTCGGGGCAGACGATGAGCACGGTCAAGGAGCACTACAACCCGATCGTGCGGGCGCTCGCCGGCGCGCCCAAGCCGGTGGTCGCCGCGGTGAACGGGGTCGCGGCCGGGGCCGGCTTCGGCTTCGCCCTCGCCGCGGACTACCGGCTGGTCGCCGACACGGCCGCCTTCAACACCTCCTTCGCGGGCGTGGCCCTGACCGCCGACTCCGGGATCTCCTGGACCCTGCCCCGGGTGATCGGCCCGAGCCGCGCTGCCGACCTGCTGCTCTTCCCGCGCAGCATCAGCGCCCAGGACGCGCTGGAGCTGGGCATCGCCAACCGGGTCGTCCCCGCGGCCGAGCTGCGCGCCGAGGCCGAGAAGACGGCGCGGGCGCTGGCCGAGGGCCCGACGGTGGCGTACGCGGCCATCAAGGAGGCGGTGGCCTACGGCCTCACGCACTCGCTCTCCGAGACCCTGGACAAGGAGGACGACCTGCAGACCCGCGCCGGCCAGTCCGAGGACCATGCGATCGCCGTACAGGCATTCGTGAACAAGGAGAAGCCGAAGTACCTGGGCCGGTGACGCGCCACCCGGCCCGGTGAGCCGGACCACCGCAGCGTCCCACGCCCGCTCGGGGCGGGGTGACCGGACCAGCGGCGCCCTGATGCCTTCGGCGCTGCCCTGTCGAACGGCGGCCGGCGACAGCGCCACCGGCCCGTGCGGCCACGACCTTGGTGCGCGATGCGCAGGCCCTCCATCCCGACCAGCCGGCCGGGCGGGCAGCGGACCGCCGGCAGAGACCGCGGACCGAGCGGTTCTGGGGCGCGATGTGCGGGGGCCGCCACGTCGGCCAGGCGGGCGGGCCGGCGGTTGGCTCAGGGGCTGCCGACAGCAACAGCGAACCGGGCGACGGCACGCCAGCAGCGACCCCGAACCGAGCGGCCCCGACAAGCGACACGCACAGCCACCGCACCGGCCAAGCGGCCGGGCGGCCAGCGAACCGCCGGCAGAGACCGCGGACCGAGCGGTGCTGGGATGCGATGTGCGGGGGCCGCCACGTCGGCCAGGCGGGCGGGCCGGCGGTCGGCTCGGGGCTAGCGTGCGATGAGCAGGGACTCCGCGCCCACCGGGCGGTAGCCCGCTGACTGGAAGGCGCGGATGCTGCGGGCGTTGCCGGCGGCCTGTTGCGACCAGAGCCAGTGGCCCGGGGGAATGAGGTGCCGGGCGGCTGTGGCCAGGGCCCGGCCCAGCCCCCGGTGCCGTACGTCCTCGTCCACCTCGACCGCCGTCTCCCAGCGGCCCGCCACGCCCCGCCCGAGGACGACGACTCCGCCGTCCGTCGCCCAGACGCGCACGTCGTCCCGGCGCTCACGGGCGCTGTGCACGCGCGGATGGTCCGGGTCGGTGAGTTCGCGCAGGTCCACCGGGGGATCACCGGGCAGGGAGCTCGCCACGGTGAGCAGATCGACGCAGTCCGTCGTGCGGCCCGTGCGGGCCAGGAACGCGGCCAGGAAGCGGGGGTTCATCGCCGCCGCCAGCTCGTCGCAGTCGAGGGACGCGAGCGTGCTGTGCACCCACTGCGGGTCCTCGTCGGTGAACACCACCGAATGCGCGGTGAACGCGATCACCCCGGCGTCGCGGTGGCTCGGCTGCGGCACCACGGTCGTACCGCCGTCGGGCGCCGGGAAGCGCCCCTGCGCCGCCGCGTCCAGGATGCCGGCCAGGGTCGGGGTCACGGCGGTCAGGCGCCCGCTCCTCTCGCCACGCACGTCTCCAGGTGGTCGTCGACCAGACCGCAGGCCTGCATCAGCGCGTACGCCGTCGTCGGGCCGACGAATCTGAGGCCCCGCTTCTTCAGCGCCTTCGACAGCGCCGTGGACTCCGGGGTCACGGCCGGGACGTCGGAGACGGTCTTCGGGGCCGGGCGGCCGGCCGGGTCCGGGGCGTGGGACCAGACCAGCTCGTCCAGTTCGCCCTCCGCCCAGCCGGCGAGCACGCGCGCGTTGGCGAGCGTGGCGTCGATCTTGGCGCGGTTGCGGATGATCCCCTCGTCCGCCAGCAGGCGCTCGCGGTCCTCGTCGGTGAACGCGGCGACCTTCTCGACCCGGAAGCCGGAGAAGGCCGCGCGGAATCCCTCGCGGCGGCGCAGGATCGTGATCCAGGACAGGCCCGACTGGAAGGCCTCCAGGCTGATCCGCTCGAAGAGGGCGTCGTCGCCATGGACCGGACGGCCCCACTCCTCGTCGTGGTACGACACATAGTCGTCGGTGGACAGGGCCCAGGGGCAGCGCAGCGCGCCGTCCGGCCCGGCGAGGGCGGCGCCGTCGCTCATCGCTGGTCCTCGGGGTGATCGGGCTTCTCCATGTGGACGTGTGCCGCCGCGGCTCTGGCGCCGGCCAGCGCCGACTCCAGGTCGCCGATGCGGGCGTCCCGCTCGGCGAGTTCGGCGCCGAGCCGGCCGAGGACGTCGTCGACGTCCGCCATGCGGTAGCCGCGCGGGGCGACCGGGAAGCGCACGCTGTCCACGTCGGAGCGGTTCACCGGGCGGTCCGGGGGCAGCGGGTCCTGCAGCCGCTCCGGTGCCACCTCGGGCAGCGGGCCGCTGCCGCCGCCGCCCACCACGCCGAGTGCCACCGCGGCGACCACGACGGCCAGCGCGACGACCAGGAACAAGAACATCACCATCGCCAGGGTCCCCATGCTCTCTGCCGGACACTCCGCCGGACGTCGAATGTCTCTGTCGAATCCCTCAGGGTCCGATCGTGCCATGCGAGTCTGACAGTTAGGGTCACAGGCGGCCGTGCGCGGAACGTACTAGGAGAGGTCACAGCGGATGCTCAGGCTGGGCAGGCGGGAATTCGGGCCCTATGAGCCGGTGATCATGGCGATCGTGAACCGGACTCCGGACTCCTTCTACGACCAAGGAGCCACGTTCCGTGACGAGCCGGCCCTCGCGCGCGTGGAGCAGGCGGTGGCCGAGGGCGCCGCGATCATCGACATCGGCGGGGTGAAGGCCGGGCCGGGCGAGGAGGTCACGGCCGAGGAGGAGGCGCGGCGGACGGTCGGCTTCGTGGCGGAGGTACGGCGGCGCTTCCCGGACGTGATCATCAGCGTGGACACCTGGCGGGCCGAGGTCGGCGAGGCGGTGTGTGAGGCGGGGGCGGATCTGCTGAACGACGCGTGGGGTGGCGTCGACCCGGGACTCGCGGAGGTCGCCGCACGATACGGGGCGGGGCTGGTGTGCACGCACGCGGGTGGCGTGCAGCCGCGTACGCGTCCGCACCGGGTGACGTACGACGATGTGATGGCCGACATCCTCGATGTCACCCTGGGGCTGGCCGAGCGGGCGGTCGCGCTCGGGGTGCCGCGTGAGTCGGTGCTGATCGATCCCGGGCACGACTTCGGGAAGAACACGCGGCACAGCCTGGAGGCGACGCGGCGGCTGGACGAGATGGTCGCCACGGGGTGGCCGGTGCTGGTGTCGCTGTCCAACAAGGACTTCGTCGGGGAGACGCTGGACCGGCCGGTGAAGGAACGGTTGATCGGTACGCTGGCGACGACCGCGGTGTCCGCGTGGCTCGGGGCGCAGGTGTACCGGGTGCACGAGGTGGCCGAGACGCGTCAGGTGCTGGACATGATCGCGTCCATCGCCGGGCACCGGGTCCCCGCGGTGGCCCGGCGGGGTCTGGCTTAGGTACCAGGGGGCCCGGCCCCCTGGACCCCCGTCCGCGAAGCCCCGCGCAGGCGGCCCGCTAGCGGCCCGCCTCCTTCGACACCAGTGCCACCGCTTCCTCCACCTCGTCCGTGACGTGGAACAGCAGCAGGTCCTTCTCCGCGGCCTTGCCCTGGGGGACCAGGGTGTTCTTCAGCCAGGACACCAGGCCGCCCCAGTACTCGCTGCCGAAGAGGACGATCGGGAAGCGGGTGACCTTCTGGGTCTGGACCAGGGTCAGCGCCTCGAAGAGTTCGTCGAGGGTGCCGAGACCGCCGGGCAGGACCACGAAACCCTGCGCGTACTTCACGAACATCATCTTGCGGACGAAGAAGTAGCGGAAGTTCAGGCCGATGTCGACGTAGGGGTTCAGGCCCTGCTCGAAGGGCAGTTCGATGCCGAGCCCGACCGAGACGCCGCCCGCCTCGCACGCGCCCCTGTTGGCCGCCTCCATCGCGCCCGGCCCGCCGCCCGTGATCACGGCCCAGCCCGCCTCCACCAGCCCCCGGCCGAGCCGCACCCCGGCGTCGTACTCCGGCGAGTCCACCGGCGTACGCGCCGAGCCGAACACGCTGATGGCGGGCGGGAGTTCGGCCAGCGTGCCGAAGCCCTCGATGAACTCCGACTGGATGCGCAGCACGCGCCAGGGGTCGGTGTGGACCCAGTCCGAGGGGCCGCCGGCGTCCAGCAGCCGCTGGTCCGTCGTGCTCGCCGTCACCTGTCCTCGTCGGCGGAGGACCGGTCCCAGACGCTGCTCGTCCGGCGGGATCTTCTTCCCCTCGGGGTTGCCGGTAGGCATGTGCGCTCCCTCCGCTCGGGGGTGGTTCCACCTCAGCGTAGATCCACGCCGGTTACGGAGGGGGGACATGTGTATGTCCGGCACGCGTGCGCCGTACGGGCGTCCTACGACGTCCTATGCGGTGAGCCAGGTGCGCAGCCGTTCCTCGCCCGCCAGGATCCTGGCCGTCTCCACGCGCTCGTCGCGCTTGTGGGCCAAGTGCGGGTTGCCCGGGCCGTAGTTGACGGCCGGGATGCCGAGCGCGGAGAAGCGGGAGACGTCCGTCCAGCCGTACTTGGGGCGCGGGGTGCCGCCCACCGCCTCGATGAAGGCCGCGGCGGCCGGGTGGGAGAGGCCGGGCAGCGCGCCGCCGCTGTGGTCGTCGACCACGAACTCCGCCACGCCGCAGTCCGCGAACACCTCGCGGACGTGCGCGATCGCCTCCTCCTCCGTGCGGTCGGGGGCGTAGCGGAAGTTGACCGTCACCACGCACTCGTCGGGGATGACGTTGCCGGCGACCCCGCCGCTGATGCGCACGGCGTTCAGGCCCTCGCGGTACTCCAGGCCGTCGATGACCGGGTAGCGGGGCTCGTAGGAGGCCAGGCGGGCCAGGATGGGCGCCGCCGCGTGGATGGCGTTGGCGCCCATCCAGGAGCGCGCCGAGTGGGCCCGCTCGCCGCTCGTCCTCAGCAGCATGCGCAGGGTGCCCTGGCAGCCGCCCTCGACCTCGCCGTCGGAGGGCTCCAGCAGGACCGCGAAGTCCCCCTCCAGCCACTCCGGGTGGGCCATGGCCACGTGCTTGAGGCCGTTGAGTTCGGCGGCGACCTCCTCGTTGTCGTAGAAGACGAACGTCAGGTCTCGGTTGGGGGCGGGGACCGTGGCCGCGATGCGCAGTTGCACCGCGACGCCCGACTTCATGTCACAGGTGCCGCAGCCCCACAGCACGCCGTCCTCGTCCAGGCGGGCGGGCACGTTGTCCGCGATCGGGACCGTGTCGATGTGGCCGGCCAGGATCACGCGCTCGGCGCGGCCGAGGTTCGTGCGGGCGATCACGTTGTTGCCGTAGCGGTCGACCGTCAGGTGCGGCAGGGCGCGCAGGGCGGTCTCGATCGCGTCCGCGAGCGGCTTCTCGGTGCCGCTCTCGGACGGGAAGTCCACGAGCTGCGCGGTGAGCGCGGCGGCGTCGAGCGTGAGGTCAAGCGAGGTGTCGGCCATGGCGTCGACCCTAGCGCGCCGCTCACCGGGGCCGGCGGTGCAAGCGCTGTCCGGTAACCCCCGGTGAGGGTCCGCCGGGCCTCCAGTACCTTGTACGCGTGCCAGAGCCGACCCCCACCCGTCCCAAGCGTCGCGGCCGCCTCCTCCGTTTCGGCGCGGCCCTGTTGGTCCTGTGCGGCGTCGCCGCGTACCTCGTGGTGCAGTACGTCACCGGAGGCGGCGGAGCGCGCGGCTGCAAGGTGGTCTCGGCCGACGGTGACACGACGTCGTACGAGTTCACGCCGGAGCAGGCGGTGAACGCGGCGACGATCGCGGCCGTCGGCACCGGACGCGGGATGCCCGAGCGGGCGGTGACGATCGCGCTGGCGACCTCCCTGCAGGAGTCGGGGCTGCGCAACATCGAGCACGGCGACCGGGACTCGCTGGGCCTGTTCCAGCAGCGGCCCTCACAGGGCTGGGGCACCGCGCAGCAGATCATGGACCCGGCGTACGCGGCCGGCATCTTCTACGCCCACCTCGCCAAGGTGCCGAACTACACCGATCTGCCGCTGACCAGGGCGGCCCAGGAGGTCCAGCGCAGCGGCTACCCGGAGGCGTACGCCAAGCACGAGTCGGACGCGAAGCTGCTGGCGGCGGCGCTGACCGGGCGCGCGGCGGCCACGCTGACCTGCGACGGGCGCCCGGAGACCATGGCCTCGGCGACGGGTCCGGACGCGGTGCGGGCCGCGCTGGTACGGGACTTCGGGCGGGACGCGCTGCAGGAGACCGGTGCGGAGGTGGGCGGTACGCCCGTGCCGTCGCCGTCTCCCGCGCCGAGCGTGACCGCGACCGCGCAGGGGCGGACCGTGACGGTGCCGGTGCCGCAGGGCACGAAGGTCGACGCGATCGGGCGCGGCGAGCGGCAGCGGGGCTGGCAGCTGGCGGAGTGGGCCGTGGCCAACTCCTCGGCGCTGCACATCGAGCGGGTGTCCTACGCGGGGCGGGAGTGGGCCACGGGGAGCGGCGGCGGGCAGTGGAAGGCGGCCGCTTCGTACGGGGCCCGCGGTGCAGGGGCGTCCCTGGGGGTCGTCCGGATCGTGACCGGACAGTAGTACGGGAGATCACACCGAGGGGTTGTACGGCGCCGGTCCGGGCGGCGGCCGTGACGGTACGCGTACCGTCTCCGGAATCCCTGGGAAATCAAGGGCCGTAAGGATTCTGCGGAATTTCGGGCAGACGTTCTTTGCCCGTTTTTATCCACACCTGATAATGCGATGCGTTATCCATTCTTTACCCGGGACGTCCGCAACCTTCGCGGGTTTCGAGCGGTAGTCAGGGCGTCCGAGCCACGAAGTGGACCGGACACAGACACCGTTCATTCCCGTCGAATGGAGCATCATGTCCCTCCCTCTGACCCGCCGGATCGCCCGTGCCGCGCTGCTCGTCGCAGCGGGAGCGGCAGCCGGGGTCGGTGCGGCCGGCTCCGCCGGTGCGGCCACGAACCTGCCGGCGGCGGCCCCGAACCTGGGCGGCCTGTCCGCCCTGGACACGGCACACGCCGGCAACACGGTCGACGGTGCCGCGCAGACCGTCACCTCCCTCGCGGGCCACGCGGGCGGCAAGGCGGTCGAGCAGACGGTGCCGGCCGCGGGCAAGACCACGGGCGGTGCCCTGAAGAAGGCGACGCCGGTGGCGCAGAAGGCCGCGGGTGACACCGCCGGGGCGGCCGGGAGCGTCCTCGGGGGCGCCACGTCCAACGTGACGAAGGGCGGGGTGCCCCACCTGCCGGTGCAGGGGCTGCCGCTGGGTGGCTGAGCGCCGCTTCGACCGGTGACGGGGTCCAGGGATTTCCCTGGACCCCGTTCGCTTGTGCGCCTGCGCCGGGATCTACGCAGCCAGGCGCGACACCGCTGCCCGGATCCGTTCGTCCGTCGCCGTCAGGGCCACTCGTACGAACTTTTCGCCCGCCTCGCCGTAGAAGTCGCCCGGGGCGACGAGGATGCCCAGGTCGGACAGGTGGGCGACCGTCTGCCAGCAGGACTCGTCCCTCGTGGCCCAGAGGTAGAGGCTGGCCTCGCTGTGTTCGATGCGGAAGCCGTGGCCGAGCAGGGCCGCCCGGAGGGCGTCGCGGCGGGCGGCGTAGCGCTCGCGCTGCTCGTGGACGTGGGCGTCGTCGCCGAGCGCCGCCACGACCGCAGCCTGGGTCGGTGCGGGAGTCATCATGCCGCCGTGCTTGCGGATCTCCAGCAGCGGGCCCAGGACGGCCGGGTCGCCGGCGATGAAGGCCGCGCGGTAGCCGGCGAGGTTGGAGCGCTTGGAGAGCGAGTGGACGGCCACGATGCCGTCGTAGGAGCCACCGTTGACGTCCGGGTGCAGGACCGAGACCGGGTCGGCCTCCCAGCCCAGCTCCAGATAGCACTCGTCGGAGAACAGCAGCACGCCGTGCTCGCGGGCCCAGGCCACGATGTCCGTCAGCTCCTGCTTCGACAGCACCTTGCCCGTCGGGTTCGACGGCGAGTTCAGCCAGAGGAGCTTCAGGCCCGCCGGGTCCAGGTCGCGCGGGTCGTCGTAGACCTCGTAGTCGGCGCGGGCGAGGCGGGCGCCGACCTCGTAGGTGGGGTAGGCGAGGCGCGGGTACGCGACCTTGTCGCCGGGGCCGAGGCCCAGCTGGGTCGGCAGCCAGGCGACCAGTTCCTTGGAGCCGACGACCGGCAGGACATGGCGGTGGGTGACGTCGCGGGCGCCCAGGCGGCGCTCCAGCCAGCCGGTGATCGCGTCGCGCAGTGCCGGGGTGCCCCAGACGGTCGGATAGCCCGGGGAGTCGGCCGCGTCGATCAGGGCCTTCTGGATCAGCTCGGGCACCGGGTCGACCGGGGTTCCCACGGAGAGGTCGACGATCCCGTCGGGGTGCGCGGCGGCCGTCTTCTTGTACGGCTCCAGCTTGTCCCAGGGGAAGGTGGGGAGCCGGTCGGAGACTGCGGACACGGGAATCAGGCTCTCTTTCGTACGGTGCGGCAAACGCCTCGGTCCCGTACGGCCGCGATCTGGGCGATCGGGCCGTACGGGACCGAGGCGGCGCGTTCGGTGCGGGCCGCTTGGCGCTTAGACGGTCACTCGCCCTGCGGCGGCAGCGCGGCGACGAACGGGTGGTCGCGCTCGATCAGGCCCAGCTTGCTGGCGCCGCCGGGAGAGCCGAGCTCGTCGAAGAACTCGACGTTCGCCTTGTAGTAGTCCTTCCACTCCTCCGGGACGTCGTCCTCGTAGAAGATCGCCTCGACCGGGCAGACCGGCTCACAGGCACCACAGTCGACGCATTCGTCCGGGTGGATGTACAAGGACCGGGAGCCCTCGTAAATGCAGTCGACCGGGCACTCCTCGATGCACGCCTTGTCCTTGACGTCGACACAAGGCTGCGCGATGACGTAGGTCACGCTGTCGTTCCTCCTCGATAGGGCGCTGGCGGGCCTCCTCAGGCTCCGCCGCCTGGCGCGCGGGAGCGCGGCGTCGTCGATGCCCGCCCCTAGTATCTCCGTTCCGGAGCATGATCCGAACAGGAGGGGTGAACTCACCAGTGGAAATCTCGGCTGCAGGACGTCTGGAAGTCCGCATCACCCCTGCTGACGTGGGAAAACGTGTTTCCGTACGGCGGTTGAGCGAACCCGGCGCGGCGCCGGAGAAGTTCACCGACACGGTGGGTGTTCTCACATCATGGGACCGTGGCGTGCTCATGATCACACGGCGGGACGGGCAGAGCGTCCGGATCGCCGAGTCCGCGCTGGTCGCGGGCAAGGTGGTACCGGCCGCTCCGGCGCGCCGCCGGGGGCCCGCCGCCTCGTACGAGGAACTCGCGCGGGTCTGCTCGCGCGGCTGGCAGCCGCTGGAGACCGAGCGGCTGGGTGAGTGGGAGCTGCGGGCGTCCGGCGGGTTCACCCGGCGGGCGAACAGTGTGCTGCCGCTCGGCGACCCCGGTCTCCCCCTCGACGCGGCCCTGACGGCCGTACGACGCTGGTACGGCGAGCGCGGCCTGCCCGCCTACGTCCAGACGGCCACCGGAGCCGAGGGCACGCAGGAGCTGCTGTGCGCGGAGCTGGAGCGGCGCGGCTGGGTGCGGGAGGTGACCGCCGAGGTGTGGACCGGCGGCCTGGCGCCGGTCGCGGACCGGGCAGAGGGCACCGGTGTGGTGCTGTCGCGGCAGGCGGACGAGGCGTGGCTCGCCCGGTACCAGCGCAAGGGGGTGAGCGAGGTGGCCCTACGGGTGCTCGGCGGCGGGCCGTCGGTGTGGTTCGCGACCGTGCCCGGAGCCGAGGGCGAGGCGCCGGCGGCGATCGGGCGGTGCGTCGTGGACGGCCGGTGGGCCGGGTTCGCGGCGGTCGAGGTGGATCCCGGGCGGCGCCGGCAGGGCCTCGCCACCGAGGTGATGGCCGCGCTGGCCCGGCGGGCGCTGGCCGAGGGCGCGTCGGCGGCCTGGCTGCAGGTCGAGACGGACAACGAGGTCGCCCACACGCTGTACGCCGCACTGGGCTTCACACCGCACCACGCCTACCACCATTACCGGGCACCGGACGCACCGACGCCCGACACTCAGGACCACGAGACGGCCATGTCCACGGGCCGGAGCGGCGCAGCGACCGCGGCCGGTGGCCGGGAGACGGCAGGCGCTGCGGTCGATGATCGGGCCACCGCCGGCGCTGCCGACGCGGCCGGGGCTGCGGAGACGGCTGGCGCTGCGCACGCGGTCGGCGATCGGGCCCCGGCCGGCACTGCCGACGCGGCCGGGGCTGCGGACACAGCCGGCGCTGCGGACACGGTTGGCGCCGCGCGCACGGCCGCCGATCGGGACACCGTCAGCCCGGCTGGCACGGCCGATACTGCCGGAGCTGCGGACAAGGCCGCCCCGCACACGGCCAGAGCTGCGGACAAGGCCGACGCCGCACGCACAGCCGGGGCTGCGGACAAGGTCGGCGCCGCGCGCACGGCCGCCGCTCGGGACACCGTGAGCCCAGCTGACACGGCCGATACTGCCGGAGCTGCGGACAAGGCCGCCCCGCACACGGCCAGAGCTGCGGACAAGGCCGACGCCGCACGCACAGCCGGGGCTGCGGA
>NZ_JBVIJE010000006.1:244969-265362 GCF_055581585.1 Streptomyces sp. NPDC031426 | reverse complement strand
GGACAAGGTCGGCGATCACAACACGGTCGTCGATCGGGACACGGCCCGAGCTGCCGACCAGGCCGACGCCGCGCACACGGCCGGTGCTGCCCACGCGGCCGGGGCCGCGGGCTCGGTCGGCGACCGGGACACCGCCACAAGCGCACCAGGCTGCCGGAGCCGCGCCGCCCACCGCCCGGGACCGGCAGGTGACGGGCCCGGAGGCCGGGGGCTGGAGGAATCCGGGCCGGTCGGGTCGTAGAACCGTTGTGGAAGGGCATGAGCCTGGCATGCGTCACCCGTATCTGCCGCCGCCGTATCCGCCCCCGCCGGAGCGGTCGGCCGAGTTGCGTCGCAGGTTCGCCGAGGAGGCGCGGTCCGAGCGGCCGGATCTGTCGGCGCTGTGCCTCCTGATCGGCGCCGAGGGTGACGGCACGCTGGACGAGGCGGGGATCGACGCCGCCCAGCTGGAGCTGGACCGGCTCGCGGGCGAGCTGCCGTACCGCCCCGGGGGGCCGCGCGCGTGGGCGGAGGCCGTACGGCGGCTGCTCGGGGAGCGCTACGACTTCCACGGGACGCCCGGCGACTACCAGCGGCTGGAGTCCTCCCTGCTGCACGAGGTGCTGCGGCGGCGGCGCGGGCTGCCGATCCTGCTGTCGGTGGTGTGGCTGGAGGTCGCGCGGCGGGCAGGGGCTCCGGTGTACGGGGTCGCGCTGCCGGGGCACTTCGTGGTCGGCTTCGGGGCGGCGGAGGAACAGGTGCTGGCGGATCCGTTCGAGGGCGGGCGGGTGCTGACCGGGGCCGACGCGGAGATGCTCGTGGTGGGGGCCACGGGGACGCCGCTGGACGCCTCGATGCTGGAGCCCGCGGCGCCGCTGGAGGTCGTCCAGCGGATCCTGAACAACATCCGCGCGTGGGCCGCCGCCCGGCCGGAGCGGTCGGACGTGGCGCTGTGGGCCGTGGAGCTGGCCCTGCTGGTGCCCGCGCATCCGGCTCGGCTGCGCTACGAGCGCGGGCAACTTCTCGTGCAGCGCGGGGAGTTCGCGTCCGGCGCGGAAGAGCTGGAGTATTACGCCGAGTTGATCGAGGTGGTGGACGATTCGGCCGCGCGCAAGGTGCGGGAGCAGGCGCACACCGCTCGCGCGATGCTCAACTGAATCCTCAGAGCCACCCCTTCTCCCGCGCGATCCGTACCGCCTCCGCCCTGTTCCGCACCGCGAGCTTCTGGATGGCCGTGGAGAGGTAGTTGCGGACCGTGCCCTGGGAGAGGTGGAGGGCCTTGGCCAGTTCGGCGTTGGTGGAGCCGTCGGCGGCCGCGCGGAGCACCTCGCGTTCGCGCTCGGTGAGCGGGTTGGCGCCTTCGGCGAGCGCGGCGGCGGCGAGCGTGGGGTCGATGACCCGCTCGCCGGACAGCACCTTGCGGATCGCCTCGGCGAGCTGGGCGGCCGGGGCGTCCTTGACGAGGAAGGCGTCGGCGCCCGCCTCCATGGCGCTGCGCAGATAGCCGGGGCGCCCGAAGGTCGTGAGGACGACCAGCTTGACCTGCGGGAACTCCCGGTGGACCTGGGCGGCCGCCTCGATGCCGGTGCAGCCGGGCATCTCGATGTCGAGCAGCGCCACGTCCACGCCGTGCGCGCCGACGGCGGCCAGCACCTGGTCCCCGCGCGCGACCTGGGCGACGACCTCGATGTCCTCCTCCAGCCCGAGCAGCGCGGCCAGGGCCTCGCGGACCATCGACTGGTCCTCGGCCAGCAGGACCTTGATCGTGCTCGTCATGTCCCGGATCCTACGTCCCCCCGGGGAGCCGACGGGACACGGGCGACCAGCCTGAACCCGTGCTTGATCCGGCCCGCCTCCAGGGCGCCGCCGGCCTTCTCCAACCGCTCGGTGAGACCGATCAGGCCGTTGCCGGGCCCGCTGCCGTTGCCGCCGGATCCGTTGTCCTCGACGGAGAGTTCGAGCACCGCGCCGTCCAGGGTCTGGCGGTGGGTGAGCTGGACGAGGCACTTGTCGGCGCCGCTGTGCCGGACCACGTTGGTGATCGCCTCGCGCAGCCCCCAGGCGAGCGCGGACTCGGACACCTCGGGGACGCCGTCGAGGTCGGGCTCGGCGGGCACCTCGGCGCTGACACCGGCGGCGGTCAGGGCGACCTGGGCGCCGGCGAGCTCGGCGGCGAGCCGGGGTCGCCGGTAGCCGGTGACGGCCTCCCGGACGTCGACCAGGGCCTGCCGGCTGACCTGCTCGATGTCGGCGACCTGCTGGGCCGCCTTGTCCGGCTGGCCGGGCAGCATCCGCCCGGCCAGCTCGCTCTTCAGCGTGATCAGGGAGAGCGAGTGGCCGAGCAGATCGTGCAGGTCACGGGCGAGCCGCAGCCGCTCCTCGTTGGCGGCGAGCTGGGCGACGGTGGCCCGGGCCTTGCGCAACTCGACGGTCGTACGGACGAGTTGGCCGACACCGACCATCGCGAAGCCGATGAGCACGACGAGCACCAGGCTGTCGTCCGGTTTCTGGTCCCAGTGCCGGCCGACGAGGTACGTCACCACGCCCGTCGACGGGATCGCCCAGTAGGTGGCCCGGACCGGCAGGGTGGCCCCGCAGGCGACCGAGAGGTAGACGAACAGGCCGAGCCAGGCGGGGCCGAGGGTGTAGGCCAGGAGGGGGGCGAGGACGGCGAGGACCGAGAGCATCGAGACGACGACCCGCGGCGAGAAGGGCCGCCCCATGTTCCGGAAGACCAGCGACAGGTAGGTGACGACGAAGGCGGTCAGGCCGAGCGCGCCGGCCACCGTGCCGCCCGTGGTGTGCCGGCCGCTGGTCAGATCGTGGACCGGGGAGCCGAGAAAGATCAGCCAGACCCCGATCCACAGCGTCCTGACCATGAGCTCGCGCCGGTTGCGCGACCCCTGGCCGATCCGCACCTGGTGCCGCTGGCGCTGCTCGCAGGCCTGCGGGTCTTCCGTCATCGTGCTCACGCCTTCAGCGTGTCCTTCCGGTACAGCCAGGCCGCGCCGCCCGCGAAGAGGACGAAGTAGACGGCGAGGATGGCGATGTCCGTCGCGTGCGGGGCCTGGCTCTGCTCGATCGCCCGCCCCAGTGCAGCGTACGCGTGCGTGGGCAGCCACTTCGCGATGTCCTGCAGGACCTGCGGGAACGTGGTGGACGGCATCCACAGGCCGCCGAGGATCGACAGGCCGAAGTAGATGATCATCGTGATCGGGCGGACCGCGTCACCGGAGGCGACATAGCCGATGGCGACGCCGAGCGCGGCGAAGACCAGGCTGCCGGCCCAGATGACCCCGGTGAGGGCCAGCCACTGCCAGGCGTCCAGGTGGACGTGCTTGATCGCGGCCGCGGCCAGGAACACCACGATGATCGACGGCAGGCTCACCACGGCGGCGCTTGCGGTCTTGGCGAGGACATAGCCGCGCCCGGGCAGCGGGGTCAGCCGCAGCTGCCGTACCCAGCCGTTCTCGCGCTCCTTGGCGATGCGCTCGCTGTTGCCCATCAGGACGGCGGTCAGGGCGCCGAAGGAGGCCATGGAGACCATCAGGTACGTGGCGACGGTCAGGCCGGTGCCGTCGACCTTCTCGTTCGAGCCGGAGCTGCTGGAGAAGATCAGGAAGAGGATCGCGGGGTAGAGCACCGAGAAGAACAGGAACTTCTTGTTGCGCAGGGCGCGCGCCAGTTCGAGCTTGATCAGGGCGTTCATGACTGCTTGGCCTCCTCGGCCTCCGTGATGGCGACGAAGGCCTGCTCCAGGCCGAGACCGGCGACTTCGAGGTTGCGGGGGTAGACACCGAGGCCGTACAGGGCGTGCACGGTGGCGTCGGCGTCGGACGACTGGATGCGCACCGTCTGGCCCGACACGTCGATGGAGGTCAGGAACGGCAGGGCGCGCAGGGCGGTCTCGTCGATCTCGCCCTCCAGGTCGAAGGCGACCCGGCGGGCGCCCGCCTTGGCCTTGATCTCGGCGGCGGTGCCGTCGGCGAGGAGCCGGCCGCGGTGCAGCACGAGCACGCGGTCCGCGATCGCGTCGGCCTCTTCGAGGTAGTGGGTCGCGAAGAGGACCGTACGGCCCTGGTCGGCCTGCTCGCGCATGGTGGCCCAGAAGGCCTGGCGGGCGGAGACGTCCATGCCGGTGGTCGGCTCGTCCAGGATGATCAGGTCGCTGTCGCCGGCGGTGGCGAGGGCGAAGCGGACGCGCTGCGCCTGGCCGCCGGAGAGCTTGTTGACCTTGCGGTCGGCGATCTGCGTGATGCCCGCGCGGGCCATCACGTCCGCGGCCTTGTACGGCTTCGGGTGCAGCGAGCAGCCCAGCTTGACCAGTTCCTCGACGGTGACCTCGTCCATCAGGCCGCCGCTCTGCAGCATCGCCCCGACCCGCCCGGCGACGATCGCCTCGCGCGGGGTGCCGCCGAAGAGGCTCACGGTGCCGCCGTCGGGCTGCTTGAGGCCGAGGAGCAGATCGAGGGTGGTGGACTTGCCGGCCCCGTTCGGGCCGAGGAGGGCGACGGTCTCGCCGGGGTAGAGCCGGAGCGAGAGGCCGTCGACGGCCCGCACGCTCCCGTACGTCTTGGTCACCTGGTCGAAGCCGACCACCGGGGTGGTGGCCGGTGCCGCAGTTGTCGTCATGGCATCCATGCTCGCGGCGACGGCCGGGTGCGGGGCAGTGTCGGGGATCCCGAGTGGCGGATGACAGATGTCATACGGATCGGGTGACGGGCATGGCCAAGGGGGCGCCCGCCGAACGCCGGACGCCCCCTTGTGCGGCTGGTCTAGCTGGGGTTGGTGGAGATGACCGCGACCCGGTTGGTCCTGCTGATCAGCGCCTGGCGCAGGGCGACGTACACGTCCTGCGGAGTGACCGGCGTCTTCTTGCCGTTGGCGCGGGTGATGAGCACACCGTCGAAGGCCTTGCCGTACAGCTGCTTCAGGGCGGCCAGGTCGGGCTTGTCGACCAGCTTGCCGTCGACTGCCGTCACCCGGAGGAACTTCCACAGCGAGTTCTGCGGGCTCATCAGGACCACGTGCGTCGCGTCGGTCTTCACGACCACGTTGGCCGACATCGCCGGCTGCGCGAACAGCTTCATCTCCTGGTCGACCGCCGCGTTCGACACCGTCGGCTGACTGGTGGTCGTCGGGACCGTGATCGGCGTCGGCGTGCCCGTCTCCACCAGGGTGCGGTAGGCCTGTTCGACCGCCCGGGTGGACTGGGCGGCGTCGATGGCCTTGCCCGCCTTGCCGTATACGGCGACCGCCTTGCCCGGCTTGAAGTCGATACCGCCCTCGACGACCGAGCCGGAGCCGCCGCCGGCCTGCTGGAGCGCGGCCTGGAGCTTCTCCTCGTCCACCGGCATCTCGGGCTCGATCACCCGCTTCTGCCCGAAGAGCGAGCCGATGACGTGGACCGGGTTGTAGTCGCTGGTCGCGGCCTTGCTCACGGTGGCCTGGAAGTCGAACTGGAGACCGGCGTTCTCCGGCGTGAGGGTGACCGTCCGGCCGCCGACGGAGAGCTTCAGCGGCTTGTTCACCCGGCTGCCGAAGGCGTCGTCGAGCTGCTTGACGGCGTCGTCACGAGTGCCGCCGCCGATGTCCACGCCGAGGACCGTGGTGCCCTTGGGCACGTCGGTGTGGTTCATCAGCAGTCCGGCGCCGTAGGCACCGCCCGCGACGACGACCACGCCGACGCCGAGCAGCACCAGCTTGCTGCGGCCCTTCTTCTTCGGCTTGGCCTGCGCCTTGGGGGCGGGGGCCGACGCCGGCTTCGCCTGCGTCTGCCCGGCCGGACCGTCGGCGGAGAACGGGGAGCCGGCGGCCCCGGGGACCACCGGGATACCGCTGGTGACGGTGTGTCCGGAGACGTTGTCGACCGGCCGGTAGCCGGGCGTGCCCGTTTCGGGGGCCGGCTTCTGCGGGGTGAGGATCGCGGTGTCGTCGCTGAGTCCGCCGCCCGGGCCGAGACCGACGGGACCGGCGCCGCCGGCCGGGGCGCCGGGTCCGGCGGGGCCGCCCGGGACGGCGAGCCCTTCGAGGTCGGCGAGGTCGGCGAGGGCGCTGCGCGGGGGCTGGGGAGCCTGGGTGTGCCGACCGCCGGGACCGTCGTAACCGCCCATGCCGGACCGGGCGTCGAAGGGTTCGCCGGCCGACGGGACGAGGGGGCCGTCACCGGTGACCGGGCCGCTGGTGGGGCCGGCCGGGCCCTGGGGGCCGCCCGGGCCGCCGTGGCCGTTCGGGCCGTTGAAGCCGCTGGGACCACCGGGGCCGCCGGGGCCGCCCGTTCCGCTCGGGGCGGCCGGGCCGCCGAAGCCGTCGTGGCCGCTCGCACCGGTGCCGGGGAAGCCGCTGCTGCCGTGTGCACCCGGGGTGCCGAAGTCCTCGGGGCCGCTGGCACCGGCCGTGCCCGTGCCGCCGAGACCGTCCCCGCCGCCGTTCTCCGCGAAGTACGGCAGGTTGTCTCGGCGCGGTTCGCCGCCGGACGCGCCGGGGCGGGAGCCGTTGCCCGCGGCGTTCAGTGCCTCGGTCACGTCGAAGGAGCCGGTGCCGCCGCCGTGTCCGGGGGCGACGGGGCCGCCGGTGGCACCGGGCAGGCCCTTGCCCTTGCCGGCGCCGGGGCGGGAGGCGCCCGGGACGCTCATGGAGCCGACCACACCGCCCGGGCGGCCGCCGGGGCGTGCGCCGGTGGTACCGGACGCCCCGGTTGCTCCCGGACCACCTGGACGGGTGCCCGACGCGCCGGGGGCGGTGGTGGAAACTCCGGGCGTTCCGGCCCCGTTCGTGCCGCCGCCGGCCGGACCGGCCTTGCCGGCGGAGGACTTGCGGGGCGCGAACCAGTCGCTGGTCTTCTCCTCGGCCTGGGCCGCGGGCTCGGCGGGGGGCTCGGCGGCGGAGGTGGCCGTCCGGTCGGCCGCGGGACGCGGCTCGCGGGCAGGCGCCTCGTCCCCGGCGCCTTCGGCGTCCCCGACGGGCTTGCGCACGACGACCGGCGGGATGGGCCGGGAACCGGGGATGTTGATCCGGATCCGGGTCGTCAGCGTGGTCTCGGTCTTCTTCTCCTCCGGGCGCGTGGCCGAACGACCGGCGTCCGTACCGTCGTCGGAAGCCATGGGGGTCCCGTACGGCGGCGTGCCGGAAGGGTATGCGGCACCGCCGCGCCCGTTGGGCCCGGAGGACGGAGTGTCAGTTTCACGACTCAAGGCAGGTTCTCCCAGTTGGCTTCGCCGCCCGTTTCGACCTCAACTAGCTCGGGCGGCTCGGCGGCGCGCACCACCATACTGGCCACTTCTGGCGCTTATCCCATGACCGCCGAGGAAACCCACACCGGACTCGCACCTGCGCCGCACGGCGAAGTGGTACGTCACTTGCCAAGTCGGGCGGGACCGCCCCGAGGTTGCCGCCCGGCGCCAAGGGTGGCACAGATCACAGCGACGGCCATACCGCCGAGCAGGAAGAGATAGGAGCCGAGTCCCGCGCCGAACAGGAAGTCGCCCTCGGGGCGTGAGGTGGTGAGCAGGATGACGGTGATGATCCAGCCCGCCACCGGGGCGACCGCCCCGCCCCGGCCGCCCGTGGCGTACGCCCCGCCGAGGAACAGCCCGGCCGCGCCCGCGAGAGCGAGCAGCAGCCCGCCGGGGAACCAGGCGGCTTGGAGCAGGGAACCGGCGAGGCCGATGACGGCGCCGAGCAGGAAGAGTCCGACATAGGCGGCGATCCGCCCCGCCGAGGGCCGCTGCAGCGGCTGGGCGAGCAGCGGGCCCTGTCCGTTGCTGCTCATGCCGCCGCCTCCTCGATGCCCGCGAACAGGTCGGTCTCCCCGGGGCGGCCCGCGCCGCGCACCAACTCGTAGTACTCGGTGGTGAACAGCGGCTGGGCCAGTTCGTTGGAGAGCGCGAAGTAGGGCTCGGCCACCTCGATCTGGGTGACGTGGGCGCGCATCGCGGCGGCCTTGGCGGCGGCGTGGGCGGACCCGTCGACGACGGTGGTGATCCGCTCGTCGTCCACCACACCGGGTACGTCGGCGACGGTGGCGCTCTTCTCGAAGGGCAGCACGGCCAGCTCGTCCTGGAGCCGGGCGAAGGCGTCCTCGGCGACCGAGCGCGGGACGCGGTTCCAGTAGACCTTGGCGATGCGGTGGCCGCGCTCGGCCGCGAGCTCGACGGCCCGCATGGCGACGCGGTGGGCCTGGATGTGGTCCGGGTGGCCGTAGCCGCCGTTGTCGTCATAGGTGACGAGGACCTGGGGCCGCACCTCGAGGATCACGTCGGCCAGATACCCGGCGGCCTCGTCCACGTCGGCCTGCCAGAAGCATCCGGGGTCGTCATTGTCCGGAATGCCCATCATTCCGGAGTCGCCGTACCGCCCCGCGCCGCCGAGCAGCCGAGCGTCGCCCACGCCCAGCGCGCGGGTGGCGGCGGCCAGCTCCCCGCGCCGGTGCGCGCCCAGCGCCGGGCCGGTCAGGTGCCGAAGCTCCGGCGGGATGACCTCACCCCGCTCGCCGAGGGTGCAGGTGACCAGGGTCACATGCACACCCTCGGCCGCGTACCTGGCCATGGTGGCGCCGTTGTTGATCGACTCGTCGTCCGGATGCGCATGCACCAGGAGAAGACGCCGGGCGGGGAGTTCCGTCATGGGTCCACCCTACGAGGAGGGGGGCGCCTTGGGGGGTCGCCGGGGTGGGGCGGCGCGGGGAGTCACACCCCGTCTCAGAACTTGATGCTGCTGATCATGCTGGCGACGTTGGTCGTCAACTGGCTGATCGTGGGGGCGACGGTCGAGGAGGCGAGATAGAAGCCGAGCAGGACGCAGACCACCGCGTGGCCGCCCTTCAGCCCTGACTTCTTGATCAGCAGGAAGACGATGATCGCCAGCAGCACCACCGCCGAAATCGAGAGTGCCACGGCGGCTCACCTCCAAAGATCGTCAGATCTAGATCAGTTGAGCAAATCCATGCAGACGCCAGCAGGTTCATACCCACACAGCGGTAGTGATCATAACTATCCGTGCTCGCGCATCGCGCGGCGCACGGCCGCACAAGGGGGCGCATGGCCAATATGGTCGGGGTATGACGACCGAGTCTGACTCCTTCCCCCGTCGGTACGCCCGCACCCAGCGGTTCACGCTCGGCGCGCCGCGTGCGTTCACGGTGGCACCCGACGGTGCGCGTGTCGCGTTCCTGCGCTCCGGCTCCGGCACCGACCGGGCCAACTCCCTTTGGGTCATGGACCTTCCGGACCGCGCAGAGCGTCTGGCGGCCGATCCCGGCGCCCTCCTCGGCGGCGCCTCCGAAGAGCTCTCGGCCGAGGAGCGGGCGCGCCGCGAGCGCAGCCGGGAGGGCGGTGCCGGCATCGTCGGCTATGCCACCGACACGGCCGTGGAGTTGGCGGCTTTCGCCTTGTCGGGGCGGCTTTTCGCGGCCGAGCTGCGGGCCGGTACCGCACGGGAGCTCCGGGTCCCGGGACCGGTGATCGACCCTCGGCCCTCCCCCGACGGCCGGCACATCGCGTATGTCGCGCAGGGCGCGCTGCGGGTGGTGGGCGCCGAGGGCGAGGGCGACCGGGCGCTCGCCGAGCCGGAGCCCACGGACGGACCGGGACGGGTCACGTACGGGCTCGCCGAGTTCATCGCGGCCGAGGAAATGGGCCGTTCGCGGGGATTCTGGTGGGCGCCCGACGGGCGCCGGCTGCTCGTGGCGCGCGTGGACGACACGCCGGTGAAGCGGTGGTGGATCGCGGACCCGGCCCACCCGGAACGTGAGCCGATCGGCATCGCGTACCCGGCCGCGGGCACACCGAACGCGGACGTACGGCTGTTCCTGATCGGGCTCGACGGGGAGCGCACGGAGGTCGCGTGGGACCGGTCCCGCTATCCGTATCTTGCCCGTGTGCACTGGTCAGCGGCGGGTGCGCCGCTGTTGCTGGTGCAGGCGCGGGACCAGCGCAGCCAGCTGTTCCTGGCGGTGGACCCGGAGACGGGGGCCACCCGGATGGTGCACGCCGATGAAGATCCAAGTTGGCTGGAACTTTTCCCTGGAGTGCCCTGCTGGAGCCCGTCCGGGCAGCTTGTCCGGATCGCGGACGAGGGCGGCGCACGAGTGCTGACGGTCGGCGAACGGCCGTTGACCAGCGCTCAGCTGCACGTCCGGGCGGTGCTGGACGTGGGCGACGACGACGTGCTGGTTTCCGCCTCGGCGGGCACGGAGGCGCAGGCGCCGGAGACCGGCGAGGTCCATGTGTACCGGGTGAACGAGCTGGGCGTGGAGCGCGTGTCGCAGGAGCCCGGGGTGCACTCGGCGGTGCGCGTCGGCGGTGTGACCGTGCTGGTGTCCGCGACGCCGGACACTCCCGGCTCCCGTGTCCAGGTACTGCGTGACGGAAAACCGGCGGCGACCGTCCCCTCGTACGCCGAAAGTCCCGGTTTCTCCCCACGGGTGACGCTGACCCAGGGGGGCGCACGCCGAATTCCGTGCGCCGTGCTTATGCCGCGGGACTACCACGGTGACACTCCCCTGCCCGTCCTCATGGACCCCTACGGCGGCCCGCACGGCCAGCGGGTGCTCGCCGCGCACAACGCCCACCTCACCTCCCAGTGGTTCGCCGACCAGGGCTTCGCGGTGGTCGTGGCGGACGGGCGGGGCACTCCGGGGCACTCGCCGACCTGGGAGAAGGCGGTCCGGGACGAGCTGGCGGCCGTCGTACTCCAGGACCAGGTGGACGCGCTGCACGCGCTCGCCGGTGAGTTCCCGCTGGACCTCGACCGGGTGGGCATCCGCGGCTGGTCCTTCGGCGGCTATCTGGCGGCACTGGCGGTGCTGCGCCGCCCGGACGTCTTCCACGCGGCGGTCGTCGGCGCCCCGGTCACCGATCTGCGGCTGTACGACACCCACTACCAGGAGCGCTATCTGGGCCTGCCGGGCGAGCAGCCGGAGGTCTACAGCCGCAACTCGGTGATCGACGACGCGGGCCTGGTCGGCCCGGCCGAGCCGCACCGCCCGATGATGATCATTCACGGGCTTGCGGATGACAACGTCGTCGTCGCCCATTCCCTGCGGCTGTCCTCCGCCCTCCTCGCCGCCGGCCGCCCGCACGAGGTCCTGCCGCTGTCCGGGGTGACGCACATGACCCCGCAGGAGACCGTCGCGGAGAACCTGCTGCTGCTCCAGCTGGACTTCCTCCGGCGTTCGCTGCCCCAGCAGGGAAAATGACCGTGAACTGCGTTAACACGCAGGCAACTTCACGGAATCGGTACCGATATACGGACGCGGCACGCTGATCAGCGTACGGCCGTGCGGGTGCCGTAAGCGGGCCGGGGTGCGCCATGTCATCCCGGCCCGCTGCCGTACGCGTACCCCTACGAGTCCTCCGCCGGCACCACCCGCTTCTCCTCCGCGAAGTGGCAAGCCGAGGCGTGGGCCGCCGGGCCGGAGGTGTCGCGGAAGACGGCCGGTACCGCCAGGGCCGGCACCTCCCGGACGCAGCGCTCCTGCGCCTTCCAGCAGCGGGTGCGGAAGCGGCATCCGGAGGGGATGTTCGTCGGCGAGGGCACGTCTCCGCTGAGGATGATCTGCTCGCGCTGTTCCCGGGCCGTGGGATCCGGTACCGGGACCGCCGAGAGCAGGGCCTGGGTGTAGGGATGCGTGGGGTGCTCGTAGATCTCGGCGTCCTGGCCGATCTCCACGATCCGCCCGAGGTACATCACCCCCACCCGGTCGGAGATGTGCCGGACGATGGACAGGTCGTGCGCGATGAAGACATAGGAGAGGTCGAACTCCGACTGGAGGCGGTCCAGGAGGTTGATCACCTGGGCCTGGATCGAGACGTCGAGGGCGGACACCGGCTCGTCGGCGACGATCACCTCCGGGCGTAGCGCCAACCCCCGTGCGATGCCGATGCGTTGGCGCTGGCCGCCGGAGAACTGGTGCGGATAGCGGTTGACGTACTCCGGGTCGAGGCCGACCACGTCCAGCAGTTCCTGGACCCTGCGGCGGCGGTCGCCCTTGGGCGCGGCCTCGGGGTGGATGTCGTACGGCTCCCCGATGATGTCGCCGACCGTCATACGGGGGTTGAGGGAGGTGTACGGATCCTGGAAGACCATCTGGATGTTGCGGCGTACGGCCTTCAGGGCCTTGCCGGACAGCTTGGTGATGTCCTCGCCCTTGAACCTGATGGAGCCGGCCGTGGGGCGCTCCAGGTTGCAGAGCAGCTTGGCGACCGTGGACTTGCCGCAGCCCGACTCGCCGACGATACCGAGGGTTTCGCCCTTGCCGAGGGTGAAGTCGACGCCGTCGACGGCCTTCACCGCGCCGATCTGCTTCTTGAAGAGGATGCCCCGGGTGAGGGGGTAGTGCTTGACCAGCCCGATCACTTCGAGGATGGGCTCAGTGGTCGAGGTCGTCGACGTCATCGAGGCACTCCCTCCAGAAGTGGCAGGCGCTGCCGCGGGTTCCGGACACCTCGTACAGCGGGGGTTCGTCGGTGCGGCAGACCTCCCGCGCCATCGGGCAGCGCGGGTGGAAGGAGCAGCCCGGCGGGATGTGCATCAGGTTCGGCGGCAGGCCCTTGATGGCATACAGCTGCTGTCCCTTCTGGTCCAGGCGCGGGATGGAGTCCAGCAGGCCGCGGGTGTAGGGGTGGGCCGGCGCCTTGTAGATGTCGCGGACGGGCGCGGACTCGACGATCTTCCCGGCGTACATGACCGCGATCCGGTCGGCCACGTCCGCGACCACCCCCAGATCATGGGTGATCAGGATCAGCCCCATGTGGTACTCGCGCTGCAGCTCCGCGAGCAGGTCCATGACCTGGGCCTGGACGGTGACGTCCAACGCCGTCGTCGGTTCGTCGGCGATGATGAGCGCCGGTTCCAGAGCCAGCGCCATGGCGATCATGATGCGCTGGCGCATACCGCCGGAGAACTGGTGGGGATAGTCCCGCACCCGCTGGGCCGCGGCCGGGATGCGCACCCGCTCCATCAGCTCGACCGCCTTGCGCCGCGCGTCCTTCTTGGACATCCCGCGGTGCACGACGAACATCTCGCCGAGCTGGTCCCCCACGGAGAGCACCGGGTTGAGCGCCGACAGCGCGTCCTGGAAGATCATCGCCATTTCGGCGCCGCGGATCCTCCTGCGCTCCTCTTCTTTCAGGGTGAGCAGATCCCGCCCCTGGAACAGGATCCGACCGCCCGTGACCTTGCCCGGTGGAGTGTCGAGGATCCCCATCACGGCCTGCGCGGTCACGGACTTGCCCGACCCCGACTCGCCGAGCACGGCCAGGGTCTCCCCCGCGTCCACCTCGCAACTCACCCCGTTGACGGCATGCGCGATGCCGTCCCGGGTCCGGAACTCCACCCGCAGATCCCGCACTTCGAGCAGCGCGCCGCCATCGCCTCGCACGGCCGTCACCTCAACTTCGGATCGAGGGCGTCGCGGACCGCGTCGCCGAGCATGATGAAGGCCAGGACCGTGATGGCCAGGGCGCCCGAGGGCCACAGGAGGGCGTGGGGGGCGTTGCGGATGTAGGGGGAGGCGGCGGAGATGTCGATGCCCCAGGAGACGCTGGGCGGTTTCAGGCCCACGCCGAGGTACGACAGGGTCGCCTCCAGCGCGATGTAGGTGCCCAGTGCGATGGTCGCCACCACGATCACCGGGGCCACGGCGTTCGGGGCGATGTGGCGCAGCAGGATGCGGGAGTCGGAGGCGCCGAGGGCGCGGGCGGCCTGGACGTAGTCGTTCTGCTTGGCGGTGATGACCGAGCCGCGGGCGATGCGGCCGATCTGCGGCCAGCCGAGCAGCACCATGAAGCCGATGACCGGCCAGACCGTGTTGCTGGTGACCACGGAGAGCAGGACCAGACCGCCGAGGACGACCGGGATGGCGAAGAAGATGTCGGTGATCCGGGACAGGATCGAGTCCCAGACGCCGCCGAAGTAGCCCGCCAGGGCCCCCAGGACCGACCCGAGGACGCCCACCCCGAGCGTCGCCAGCACGCCCACCGTGACGGACGTACGGGCGCCGTACACCGTGCGCGTGTAGACGTTGCAGCCCTGGCCGTCGTACCCGAAGGGCGCGCCCGGGCCCGGGCCGTCCTGGGCCTTGGCGAGGTCGCAGGTGAGCGGGCTGCCGGAGGCGATCGCCGAGGGCCAGACGGAGATGAGCACGAGGAAGAGGATCACCACGGCGGAGATCAGGAAGACCGGGTTGCGGCGCAGGTCCCGCCAGGCGTCGGACCACAGGGAGCGCGGCCTGCCCGCCGGTCCCGTGCCCTCGGGTCCCCCCGGGGTCCGCTCCAGCGTGGCGGCCTCGCTCGCGCCCAGGTCCATCGCTCCTCCCATGCCGGTCCCGGCGATCGCACCCTCGGGCTCGTACGGCTGTTCAGGCATAGCGGATCCTCGGGTCGAGTACGGCGTACAGGAGGTCGACCAGGAGGTTGGCGACGAGGAACACCAGGACGAGGACCGTCACGAAACCGACGACCGTCTGCGTGTTCTGGCGCAGGATGCCCTGGTAGAGCTGGAAGCCGACGCCGTGGATGTTGAAGATCCGCTCGGTGACGATCGCGCCGCCCATCAGCGCGCCGATGTCGGCACCGATGAAGGTGACCACGGGGATCAGCGAGTTGCGCAGCAGATGACGGACGACGACCCGGCGCCGGGGCAGGCCCTTGGCGACCGCCGTGCGGACGTAGTCGGCCCGCTTGTTCTCCGCGAGGGAGGTCCGGGTCAGCCGGGTGACGTAGGCGAGGGAGACGGAGGCGAGGACCAGGCCGGGCACGATCAGCTCGCCGAAGGTCGCGTACGCCGAGACGGACGGCCTGATCCAGCCCCACTGGACGCCGAGCAGCAGCTGGAGCAGCAGACCGGTGACGAAGGTGGGTACGGAGATCACCACCAGGGTGGCCAGCAGCACCCCGGTGTCGACGGGCCGGCCGCGCCGCATGCCCGTGAGCACGCCCAGTGTCACACCGACGACGATCTCGAAGAGGATGGCGACGATCGTGAGCCGGATGGTGACGGGGAACGCCGTTCCCATCAGCTCGGTGACCTTCTGGCCGTTGAACGCCGTACCGAAGTCTCCGGTGAAGACGTTCCCCATGTAGGCGAGGTACTGCTGCCAGAGCGGCTTGTCCAAGCCGAACTCCCGCTTGAGCTGGGCGGCCGTCGCGGGATCGCAGGCCCGCTCGCCGCACAGGCCGGCGATGGGGTCGCCCATCACGTTGACCATGAGGAAGATCAGCAGGGTGGACCCGATGAACACGGGGATCATCTGGAGCAGCCGCCGCGCGACATAGCGCCCCATGGGGATCAGCCCACCTTGATCTCGTTGTAGACCGGCACGCTGAAGGGGTTGAGCGCCACGTGGGAGAGCCTTGAGGTGTATCCGGCGCTGCCGTTCTGGTACCAGAGCGGGATGGCCGCCATGTTGTCGCGGACGACCTCCTCGGCCCGCTGGAACAGCCGGACGGCCGCGGCCTGCCCGGTCTCGGCGTTGGCCCGGTCGACGAGGCGGTCGAACTGCCCGTTGGACCACTTGCCGTCGTTGGAGGAGGCGCCCGTGTAGTACAGCGGCTGCAGGAAGTTCTGGATCAACGGGTAGTCCATCTGCCAGCCGGCCCGGAAGGGGCCGGTCATCTTGTGCTGCCCGATCTGGTTGCGGAAGTCGGCGAAGGTGCCGACGGGGTTGCCCACGCAGGCCTTGTTGTTGCCGAGGGCGTTGTTGACGGAGTTGCACACGGCGTCCACCCATTGCTTGTGCGAGCCGCTGTCCGCGTTATAGGTGATCTTCAGCTGGCCGCCGGGGATCCCGCCGCCCTCCTGGATGAGCTTCCTGGCCTGCGCGGGGTCGTAGTCGCAGGCGTGGCCGCACAGTCCGGGCTGGTAGCCGCCGGCCGTGCCGAGGACCGGGGAGGTCCAGTCGGTGGCGGGGGTGCGGGTGTTCCGGAAGATGGTCTCGGTGATCTGCTTCCGGTTGATCGCCATCGACAGGCCCGTGCGGACCTTCTGCGCCCCGGGGGTGTTCCACTTCGGGTCGTAGTACGGGAAGGCCAGGGTCTGCAGGATGCCCGCCGGGGTGTTGATGTAGCGGCCGTTCAGATCGGTCTCGACGTTCTTGAGCTGGGTGGAGGGCACGTCGTCGACCAGGTCGAGGTTGCCGGCCAGCACGTCGGTGTAGGCGGTGTTGTTGTCGGTGTACACCAGGAGAGTCACGCCGACGTTCCGCGCCGGGTCCGGGCCGGGGTAGCCGTCCCACTTCTTCAGGTTCATCGCCGAGCCCCTGGTGTACGACTCGATCCGGTAGGGCCCGTCGCCCACCGGCTTCTTCAGCCAGGCGGCGTGGTCGGTGAAGAAGGTGCGGGGCAGCGGGGCGAAGGCCGCGTAGCCGAGGGTGTCGGGGAAGCTGGAGAACTTCTGGCCCAGCCGGACGGTGAAGGTGTGGTCGTCGATCACCTTCAGTCCGGACAGGGTGTCGGCGGTCTGGGCGCCGCTGTCGGGGTGGACCTTGTCGTAGCCGTCGATGTAGGCGAAGAAGTAGGCGTTCTTCTGGTTGCTCCGCAGGCTCGCCCCGTAGTTCCAGGCGTCCACGAAGGAGTGGGCGGTCACCTTCTCGCCGTCGGAGAAGGTCCAGCCGTTCTTCAGCCTGATCGTGAAGTTCTGCGAGTCCCGGGTGTCGATGGAGGCGGCGAGCCAGTTCTGGGCCTTGCCGGTCTTCGGGTCGTACTTCTTCAGGCCCCGGAAGATCATGTCGAGGACCTTGCCGCCCTGCACCTCATTGGTGTTGGCGGGCTCCAGCGGGTTCTGCGGGTCGCCCCAGGACGAGGTCAGCACCCCGGCACCGCCGAAGCCGCCGCCACCCCCGCAGGCGGTGGCCAGGAGCCCGGCGGCGATCACGCAGGCGGCCCATCGGGCGTGCCTGACACCCCGCATGGCTGCCTCCTCCGCGAGTGCAGATCCGATACCGGTCAATATCGGCCCATACGATCACACACCGCACGCCGACCGCCGGATTGAGGGCCCGCCAACGGGACACGTCAGCCGAAAGCAGGCAGCCGCCGGGAGCACCCGGACGATCTTCGGAAGGAGCGCAACAGGTCGTCGTACAACGATGCCGAAACGTTGGATTACGACGTGTCGATGTACGCATGTCGACACACCACCGTCCGCATATCGAACTCATCGCCCGATTAGTCCCATTAGCCCGATGTGAAGCACGGATTGATTACGGCGTGCTACCCGCGTAGCTACGGAATGATCAAGTACAGGTAAAGAACGCAAAGACGCAACCAAGGCGACCGAGAATTTATTGACCCTGCATGAATTGCGTTGAAAAAGTCCGGCGTAGCCCGTAGGGGAGCGCCCTGCGGAGCCTTGACCCACAAGGCACGGAGCATCATGACCACCCCCGCATCCCCTTCCCCGGCCGCCGCACTCGAGGTGACCGAAGAAGACAGCGCCGCATCGGCGAAGCCCGGCAACCCGAAGGGCACCGAGAGCCGCTCTCCGGGACGGCTGGCCTGGACCCGCTTCAAGCGGGACCGGACGGGCGTCATATCCGCCTTCGTGGTGATCTTCTTCTTCGTCGTCGGCATCGCCGCTCCGCTGATCGCCAAGGTGTACGGGAAGGATCCGTACACCACGTACGGCCAGAACGACCCGAGCCTGCTGAACGACTTCGGCTTCCCGGTGAAGCCCAACGGCGGCATGAGCGGGGACTTCTGGTTCGGCATCGACCCGCAGCTGGGCCGGGACGTGTTCACGTTCCTGCTGTACGCGATCCGCAACTCCCTCATGATCGCGACCGCGACGACCGTCCTGGTGGCCCTGTTCGGTGTGGTCATCGGCATCACCGCCGGATATCTGGGCGGCAAGACGGACTACCTCGTCGGCCGGATCATCGACATCCTGCTGGCCTTCCCGCAGACCCTGTTCTTCATCGGCTTCTTCCCGGTGATGCTCACGATCCTGGTCGCGCCCGACGAGGCGACCCCGACGTGGCTCATCGTCGTCTCCCTCATCACCGTCATGACCGCGTTCGGCTGGGCACCCATCGCCCGACTGCTGCGCGGTGAGGTGCTCGCCCTGCGCGAGCGGGAGTTCGTGGAGGCGGCGAAGGTGACCGGCGCGTCCCCGGCGCGGATCATCTTCAAGGAACTGCTGCCCAACCTGTGGACGCCGATCCTCATCCAGGCGACCCTGGCCCTTCCGCTGTACGTGACGGTGGAAGCCGGTCTGGCCTTCCTCGGTGTCGGCCTCTCCGACCCGACCCCGGACTGGGGCGTCATGGTCCAGAACGCGTCCAAGTACTACCAGGACGACATCACGTACATGCTCTTCCCGGGCGTGACCATGGTGATCTTCGTCATCGCCTTCAACCTCCTCGGCGACTCCGTGCGCGACGCGCTGGATCCCAAGGCCGGGCGCTGAACCTCCCGTCCCACCTTCCGGACCGGGCGACGGGGCCCGCCGGAGAAGCTCGCATCTCTCCTCGACCAGAGCAGGAAACCATGTCCCTTTCCCGCAGAAACTTCGTCATCGCCACGTCGGTCGCGGCCGGCGGCTCCATGGTCCTCTCCGCGTGCAGCAGCGGCGGAGGTGGCGGGAACAGCGGCAGCGGCGCCCACGCCGGCACCACCAAGTACACCGGTCACGTGACCGTCGGTACGAAGGAGGACTCGACCGGCCCCGCCCCCGAGATCCCGGGTGCGAAGAAGGGCGGCAACATCATCGGTATCGGTCCGGACGACTTCTCCCACCTGGACCCGCAGCGGATCTACTTCGCCTGGAACTCCACCGTCGGCAACCTGTACATCCGCGCGCTGACCGGCTACAAGATCGCCATGGACGGCTCCATGAAGCTGGTCGGTGACCTCGCCACCGACACCGGCACCATGGCCGACGGCGGCAAGACCTGGACTTTCACCCTGAAGGACGGTCTGAAGTGGGAGGACGGCAGCGAGCTGACCGTCGAGGACGTCCGCCACGGCATCGAGCGCGGCTTCGCCAGCTTCACCACCGAGGGCGCGCAGTACGTCCAGTCCGCGCTCGTCGGCTCCAGCGACTTCCGCTCGAAGTACAAGGGTCCGTTCAGCAACAAGCACCTGGACTCCATCGTCACCGACGACAAGAAGAAGACCATCACGCTGAAGCTGAAGGTGGCCCGCCCGGACCTCAACTTCACGCTGGCGATGCACTCCTACGGCGCCGTGCCGGTCAGCCACGACTCCAAGGAGAAGTACGACAAGGACCCGGTCTCCAGCGGTCCCTACAAGATCGCCCAGCACTCGGTCGACAAGTCGCTGAAGCTGGTGCGCAACCCGCACTGGGACCCGGCGACGGACTCGATCCGCAACGCCTACCCGGACAGCTTCACCTTCCAGTTCGGCACCGAGGCCCTGCCGGCGACCGACCGCCTGATCGCCGAGAGCGGCGACGACCAGTACGCGGTCATGGCGTACAGCGGTGTCCCCGCCGAGCGTCTGCAGAAGGTCCTGGGCGACGCCCAACTGAAGCAGCGCACCATCAACGGCCTGCTCAGCGGCCTGTACTACTACGCCATCAACTGCAAGCGCATCACCGACCCGAAGGTGCGCCAGGCGCTCAACCACGCCTGGCCGCTGGAGCAGATCCGCCGTATCTACGGTGGCCAGGCGGCCGGTGACTACGCGACCTCCATCATCAGCCCGGACATCCTCGGCTACGCGCACCAGGACGTCTACGGCAAGCTGCAGAAGCCGCAGGGCGACCCGGAGAAGGCCAAGGCGCTGCTGAAGGAGGCCGGCAAGCTCGGCCAGAAGATCGTCTACACCTACCCCAAGGGCAGCAACGACGCCTACACCAAGACGGCGGTCGTCATCACCAACGCCCTGAAGGCGGCGGGCTTCGACCCGGTCGTCAAGCCGGTGGACTCCACCAGCTACTACGACCAGGTCCAGCAGATCAACAACAGCTTCGACGTGATGTGGTTCGGCTGGGCCCCGGACTGGCCGACCGGTTACACCGTCATGCAGCCGCTGTTCGACGGCGCCACGATCGCCAACGGGTCAAACAACGTCTCGCAGCTGAACGTGAGCTGGGTCAACGACGCGATCAAGAAGAACGCGGTCATCGCGGACCCGACCAAGGCCGGCGCGGCCTGGGAGGACCTGGACAAGAAGATCATGACGGAGCTGGCTCCGATCATCCCCGAAACCTTCCAGCGCCGGTTCTACCTGCACGGCTCGAAGGTCGGCGGCGCGCTGTTCGACCCGCTGTTCTCGGCGTTCGTCATGTACAAGCTGTACGTGAAGGCCTGACGCCCAAGCCAGTCCAGGGGCGGGGGGGGGGGGGGGGGGGGGGGGGGGGGGGGCCCCCCCCCCCCCCCCCCCCCCCCCCCCCAGCACACACTCCATACGCCCCTTCTCCCTCCCCCTCTGCTAACCCACAGCCACGGGCGG
>NZ_JBVIJE010000006.1:78696-244959 GCF_055581585.1 Streptomyces sp. NPDC031426 | reverse complement strand
TTTCCGCTCTTTTTTTTTTGTTTTTTTTGGGGAGGGGTTTGGGGGGGGGGGGGGGGGGCGGAGGGGGGGGGGGGGGGGGCCCCCCCCCCCCCCCCCCCCCCGCCCGTCCCCCTCCGCCCCCACCACGGCGTCGCCCAGGGAATCCCATCGCCATGTTCCGCTTTCTCGTCCGCCGGACAATCGGCGCAGCGGTGATCCTGCTGATCATCAGTGCCATCACCTTCTTCCTCTTCTACGTCGCTCCGCGTGACCCTGCCCGGGTCGCCTGCGGCAAGGTCTGCACGCCGCAGACTCTGGCGCTGGTCAAGCACAACCTGGGTATCGACGATCCGCTGCCGGTGCAGTACTGGCACTGGCTCGAGGGCGTCTTCGCGGGCCGCGACTACGCGTCGTACGGGCACTGCAACGCGCCCTGCCTCGGCTACTCGTTCATCAACCGTGAGCCGGTCACGGGCATCATCCTGGACCGCTTCCCCACCACGATCTCCCTGGCCCTGGGCAGCGCGGTCGTCTTCTTCGTCTTCGGTGTCGGCACCGGCATGATCGCCGCCGTCAAGCAGGGCAAGGCGCTGGACAAGATCGCCTCTTCGGCCTCGCTGATCGGTTCGTCGCTGCAGATCTACATCGTCGGTATCGTCGCGATGTTCTACCTGTCCGACGAGTGGCACCTGCTGCCCCGCCCGAACGACAACACCGGTTTCACCGACAACGCCGGGGCCTGGTTCGGCGGCTTTGTGCTGCCGTGGTTCGTGCTAGCCATCATCTTCACCGCCAACTACACCCGTATGACCCGCTCCCAGCTGGTCGAGACGCTGAGCGAGGACTACGTCCGCACCGCGCGTGCCAAGGGTCTGTCCGCGCGCAAGGTGTTCTTCCGGTTCGCCTGGCGCGGCGCGATGGGCCCGATCGTGACGATCCTCGGTCTGGACCTCGGCTCGCTGCTCGGCGGCGCGGTCATCACGGAGCAGACCTTCGGTCTGCACGGCATCGGCGCCGTCTCGGTGAAGGCCGTGAAGGACATGGACCTGCCGATGCTGCTCGGAGTCACCCTGGTGGCCGCCGGCGCGATCGTCGTCTTCAACATCATCGTCGACGCCGTCTACGCCCTCATCGACCCGCGCGTCCGCCTCGCATAAGGAGAGACAAGATGAGCACCCCCTTCCTCTCCGTCCGCGACCTGCGCGTGCACTTCTCCACCGAGGACGGCATCGTCAAGGCCGTCGACGGGCTCTCCTTCGACCTGGAGAAGGGCAAGACCCTCGGCATCGTCGGCGAGTCCGGCTCCGGCAAGTCGGTGACCAACCTCGCGATCCTGGGCCTGCACAACCGTGAGCGCACCGCCCTGGAGGGCGAGATCCTGCTCGACGGGCAGGAACTGCTCACCGCCTCCGAGCGGACCCTGGAGAAGCTGCGCGGCAACAAGATGTCCATGATCTTCCAGGACGCGCTGGCCTCCCTGTCGCCGTACCACAAAGTCGGCGTCCAGATCGCGGAGACGTACCGCAAGCACACCGGCTGCTCCAAGAAGGAGGCCCGGGAGCGTGCGATCGAGATGCTCCGCCGCGTCGGCATCCCCCAGCCCGAGACCCGTGTGGACGACTACCCGCACCAGTTCTCCGGCGGTATGCGCCAGCGCGCGATGATTGCCATGGCGCTGGTCTGCGACCCGGAGCTGCTGATCGCCGACGAGCCGACCACGGCCCTCGACGTGACGGTCCAGGCCCAGATCATGGACCTGCTCAAGGACCTCCAGCAGGAGTTCGGCACCGCGATCATCTTCATCACGCACGACCTCGGCGTCATCGCCGACATCGCGGACGACGTGCTGGTGATGTACGGCGGCCGGTGTGTGGAGCGCGGCACCAAGAAGCAGGTGCTGAGCGCCCCGGACCACCCCTACACGCTGGGCCTGCTGAACTCGATGCCGAGCCTGGACGGCCCGGTCGACGTGCCGCTCTCCCCCATCCCCGGCTCCCCGCCCTCGCTGCTCAACCCGCCCTCCGGCTGCCGCTTCCACCCGCGCTGCGCGTTCGCCGAGAAGGTCGCCGGCGGTCTGTGCTCGACCGAGCGCCCGCAGCTGGAGGTGGCCGAGGGCCGAGGTTCCGCCTGCCACCTGTCCCAGGAGCAGAAGCAGGAACTCTTCGCCGACTTCGCCGCAACCCGGCACAACTGACGGACAGCAGACGGGACTTCACGATCATGAGCAACACGAACCCCCTCCTGGACGTCTCCGGGCTCACCAAGCACTTCCCGATCAAGGGCGGCTTCCCGGTCCGCCGTACGGTCGGGGCGGTGCAGGCCGTGGACGGGCTGGACTTCCAGGTCGGCGAGGGCGAGAGCCTGGGCCTCGTCGGCGAGTCGGGCTGCGGCAAGTCGACCACCGGCCGGCTGATCACCCGCCTGCTGGAGCCGACCGGCGGCAAGATCACCTACCGCGGGCAGGACATCACGCACGCGGGCCGCAGGGACCTGGCGCCGATCCGCTCCGAGATCCAGATGATTTTCCAGGACCCGTACGCCTCGCTGAACCCGCGGCAGACGGTCGGCAAGATCATCTCGGGTCCGATGGAGATCAACGACATCAACCCGGCCGGCGGCCGGGAGAAGCGGGTCCGCGAGCTGCTGGAGATCGTGGGTCTGAACCCCGAGCATTTCAACCGCTTCCCGCACGAGTTCTCCGGCGGTCAGCGCCAGCGCATCGGCGTGGCCCGGGCGCTCGCCCTGGAGCCCAAGCTGATCGTGGCCGACGAGCCGGTCTCCGCGCTCGACGTCTCCATCCAGGCCCAGGTCGTGAACCTGCTCCAGAAGGTGCAGCGGGAACTCGGCATCGCGTTCGTCTTCATCGCCCACGACCTCGCGATCGTCCGACACTTCTCGCAGCGCGTCGCGGTGATGTACCTCGGCAAGATCGTCGAGATCGCCGACCGCGACGACCTGTACGGCAACCCGCGCCACCCCTACACCCGGGCGCTGCTCTCCGCCGTACCCGAGGCGACGGTGGACGAGGAGCCGCGCGAGCGCATCCGCCTGGTCGGCGACGTGCCCTCGCCGATCAACCCGCCCTCCGGCTGCCGCTTCCGCACCCGCTGCTGGAAGGCGACGGAGAAGTGCGCGTCGGAGGCCCCGCCGCTGGTGCAGGTGGAGGGCAACAAGCCCGGCCATCTGACGGCGTGCCACTATCCTGAGACGCAGGAGACGATCCCCGCCCCCCGTGCCTCTCAGGACCGTCTCTCCAAGGACCCCGAGGCGGCGGCCTGACACACCCCTTTTCGTCAGCCGCCCCCTCGCGGAACGGACTTTCACCGGCCCATTGACCCGAGCCCATGGACGTCCGCTTCCAGGGGACGAAGGCCCGCGTCTCCCCAGGCGCGGGCCTTCGTCACACAACGGGACTGCCTGGACCGAGAGTTGAGATTCGCTCAAGAAGTGCGCCGGAACCTGACGCGCCGTTCAGCATCATGTGTCAGACTGCCGCGGTGGTAGATCATGTCTTTACCGATCTCACGCTCGCCGCACTCTACGACCGCCTCAACCCCTGGCGGCCGGGCGACGACTTCTACCTCGGTCTGGTGCTTCAGGCCCGCTCGGTGCTGGACATCGGGTGCGGCACCGGGCAGCTACTGCGCCGGGCACGGGCCGAGGGGCACCGGGGCCGGCTGATGGGGCTCGATCCGGCCCCCGCCATGCTCGTACAGGCGCGGCGGGCCCGGCCGGATGTCGAGTGGGTGCTCGGGGACATGCGCACCCGGCTGTGGGACGGGGAGTTCGACCTCGTCGTCATGACCGGGCACGCCTTCCAGGAGCTGGTCGAGGACGAGGAGATCCGGCACTGTCTGGGCGGGGCCCGTGCGGCCCTCGGCGACGGCGGGCGGTTCGTGTTCGAGACCCGCAACCCGGCCGCCCGCCCCTGGGAACGCTGGACCCCGGACCGGGTGTACGAGATCACCGCCGAGGACGGGAGACCGGTGCGGGTGTGGCACGAGGTGCAGGGCGACGGTCTGGTCGACGGCCGGGTGCGGTTCACGGAGACCTACGACGGCGATGCGTGGCCGGACCCGCAGGTCTGCCACAGCAGCCTTCGCTTCCTGGACGAGGAGTCCCTGGAGGGCTTTCTCGCCGGGGCCGGGCTGAGGGTCGTGGAGCAGTACGGCGACTGGGGGCGGGGGCCGGTCACCCCCGCCAGCCCCGAGATCATCACCGTGGCCCGGACGGCCTAGGACCTGTCGTCCTCCTCCAGCGCCGCCAGCGCCGGGTCCAGCACGATGTCCTCGTCCCGGGCCTCGGTCGTCGGCTCCTCCGGGAAGTGGCAGGCCGTCAGGTGGCCGTCGCGGTTGCCGGAGATCTGGACCAGCGGCGGCTCCTCGGTCGCGCACTTGTCCTGGGCCTTCCAGCAGCGGGTTCGGAAGCGGCAGCCGGAGGGCGGGGAGATGGGGGAGGGCACATCGCCGGCCAGGCGGATGCGCTCGCGCCCGCCCGAGTCCTCGTCCGACAGGTTCACCTCGGGCACCGCGGACAGCAGGGCGTGCGTGTACGGGTGGCGCGGCCGGTTGTAGATGGAGTCGCGGTCCCCCACCTCGATGATCTTGCCGAGGTACATCACCGCGACCCGGTGCGAGAAATGGCGGACGACGGCCAGGTCGTGGGCGATGAAGACGAACGCGATGCCCAGTTCCTTCTGGACCTTCTGGAGCAGGTTCACGACCTGGGCCTGGATGGAGACGTCGAGCGCGGAGACCGGCTCGTCGGCCACGATCAGCTTGGGCTCCAGGGCGAGCGCCCGGGCCACGCCGATGCGCTGGCGCTGACCGCCGGAGAACTCGTGCGGGAAGCGGTTGAAATGCTCGGGGTTCAGACCCACGATCTCCAGCAGCTCGCGGACCCGCTTCTCCCGGCCGCCGGCCGGGTTGATGTCGTTGATCTCCATCGGACCCGAGATGATCTTGCCGACCGTCTGCCGCGGGTTCAGCGACGAGTACGGGTCCTGGAAGATCATCTGGATCTCGGAGCGGATCGGGGCGAGCTGCTTGCGCGTGGCGTGGCTGATGTCCTGCCCGCGGTAGGTGATCGTGCCGCTCGTCGGCTCCAGCAGGCGGGTGATCAGCCGGCCCGTGGTCGACTTGCCGCAGCCCGACTCGCCGACCAGGCCGAAGCTCTCCCCCGCGTGCACGATGATGTCGACGCCGTCCACGGCCTGCACCGCGCCGATGGTCCGGCGGATCGGGAAGCCGCCCTTGACGGGGAAGTGCTTGGTCAGGCCGGAGACCTCCAGCAGCGGCTCCCCATCCGCGCCGGCGCTCCTCTCGCGCGGGGCCGGGAGGACCAAGTCCTCTTTCATGACGTGTCCTCCTAGGACAACTGACGGCTGACGGCCGACAACTGACGACTGGCGACTAGCCCAGACGGGGCTTGATCTCTTCGATGAAGATGGTCCGCTTCTGCTCCGCCGTGAGATGGCACGCGGAGGCCCGGTCCGGGGCGAGCAGCGGGCGCTCGCGGACACAGCGCCCCGTGCCCTCCACCCGCT
Organism: Streptomyces sp. NPDC031426; assembly: GCF_055581585.1. NCBI lineage: Bacteria > Bacillati > Actinomycetota > Actinomycetes > Kitasatosporales > Streptomycetaceae > Streptomyces > Streptomyces sp. NPDC031426. The sequence continues at coordinate 239,435 of NZ_JBVIJE010000006.1, read as the reverse complement.
CCTGGAAGCCGCAGCGCGGATGGAAACGGCAGCCGGACGGCGGATTGAGCAGCGAGGGCGGGGTGCCGGGGATCGGGGTGAGCTGGGCGCCGAGGTCGGAGTCCAGGCGCGGCATCGAGTTCAGCAGGCCCCAGGTGTACGGGTGCCGGGGCGAGCGCAGCACCTCTTGGGTGGTGCCCCGCTCCACCGCACCGCCCGCGTACATCACCATGATGTCGTCGGCCATGTCGGCGATCACCCCCAGGTCGTGGGTGATGAAGATGATGCCGGATCCGAACTCCTGCTGCAGGTCCTTGAGCAGATCGAGGATCTGCGCCTGGACCGTCACGTCCAGGGCGGTCGTCGGCTCGTCGGCGATCAGCAGGTCGGGGTTGCAGACCAGGGCCATGGCGATCATGGCGCGCTGGCGCATACCGCCGGAGAACTGGTGCGGGTAGTCCTTCGCCCTCTCCTTCGGGTTCGGGATGCCGACCTTGCCGAGCATCTCCACGGCGCGATCCCAGGCCTCCTTCTTGGCTGCGCCGGTGTGCTTCCGGTACGGCTCGGCGATCTGCCGGCCGACCGTGTAGTACGGGGAGAGCGCGGTGAGCGGGTCCTGGAAGATCATGGCGACCTTGTTGCCGCGCAGCTTCTCCAGCTCGGACTCCCGGGCCGTGGTCAGCTCCCGCCCTTCCAGCAGGATCTCGCCCTCGACCGTGGTGAACATGGGGTTGTGCAGGCCGAGGATGGTCAGGTTGGTCACCGACTTGCCCGAGCCGGACTCGCCCACGATGCCGAGCGTCCTGCCGCGCTCCAGGTCGAAGGAGAGCCCGTCCACGGCCCGTACGACGCCGTCCTCGGTCCTGAAGCTGACGTGCAGGTCCCGTACGGAGAGGAGGGTGCCCGTGCCGGCCGGGACCGGAGCACCGGCTTCCTTGGTCAGAGTGGTCACGACAGTGCTCCTAGGACAGCCGCACGCGCGGGTCGATGAAGGCGTACGCGGCGTCGACGACGATGTTGAACAGCAGGATCATGCTGGCGGAGAAGAGCATCACGCCGAGCAGCAGCGGCAGGTCGCTGAAGAAGACGGACTGGACGGCGAGGTTGCCGAGACCTGGCAGGCTGAAGGTGTACTCGGTGATGATGGCGCCGCCGAACAGCGAGCCGAGGTCGATGCCGAAGATGGTGACGATCGGGATCAGCGAACCGCGCCAGGCGTAGCGGAAGAAGACATAGGCGCGGGACATGCCCTTGGCGCGGGCTGTCCGGACGTGTTCCTCCTGGAGCTGTTCGATCATCGAGGACCGTGCCATACGGGTGTACTGCGCGGCGAAGATCGTGGACAGGACCACCCACGGGATGATCAGGCCGGTGAACCAGGACACGGGGTCCTGGGTCGGCTCGTTGTACGCGGGCTTGTCGAACCAGTGGGTCTGGTAGACGAGGAGCGCGAGGGCCAGCGGGCCGAGGAAGTAGATCTGCAGCGAGCTGATGACCATGGCCCCCGCGGTCGCCGTCTTGTCGATCAGGGTGCCGCGCCGCCAGGCGGCGAGCAGCCCGGTGCCGAGGCCGACGATCAGGAAGCACACGGCCGCGCCCATGGTGAGGGAGACGGTGGTGGGCAGCCGGTCCATCAGGGTGGCCCAGACCTGCTCGTTGGTGTGGTACGAGTAGCCGAAGCAGGGGGCCGGGCACGGCCCCTGGGCGAACTGGTTGCTGCCCAGGACGAGGTTGTGCAGGAAGATCCAGTACTGCTCGGTGATCGGTTTGTCCAGGCCGAGCACATGGTGGATGTTCGCGATGCTGTCCGGGTTGCAGGTCTTGCCGCACATCATCAGCGCCGGGTCCCGGGGCACCCCGAAGAACAGCACGAACGTGACGATGCTCAGCAGAAACAGAATGACGACGGCACCGATGATCCGGCGGACGAGGAAGCGCAGCATGACAGGGCAGCTCTCAGACGTCGGCGGCCTTGGCGGCGCCCGGCGCGCCCCTGTTGCGGGGGCGCGCCGGGTACCGGACGGGGACGGTTACTTGATGAAGAGGCGACGCGGGTCGACGCCGCCGATCACGTCGTCGTAGACGAGGCCGCCGACCTTGGAGCCGGCGATCTGGGTCTGCTTGTAGTACGCGGTCGGGACCACGTTGACGACCTTGGTGAGCAGGTACTTGTCGAGCTTCTCCCACTCGGCCGCGGCCTTGACCGGGTCGGTGATCGAGTTGATGCGGTCGATCTCGGCGTTCACGTGGGGGTCGTTGATCTGCGAGTAGTTCGACGCACCGTCGGCGATGATGCGGCCGTCGTACAGCAGCGGCAGGACCGTCGAGGCGGACGGCCAGTCGGCGCCCCACGCGGTGTGGAAGATGTCGTAGTTGTTGTTGAGCTTGGAGACCTGGTCGTAGTAGGTCTCGGACGGGATCTCCTGGCGCTGGACGTCGAAGCCGGCCTTCTTCAGGCCCGCCGCCATGGCCGTGGAGTACTGCTGGCCCTCGGGAGTGTTGGTGTAGCCGAAGGTCAGCTTCATGTTGAGCTTGCCGGCCTGCTTGAGCAGGGCGCGGGCCTTGTCCGGGTCACCGGCCGGCTTCTTCTTCTTGCCGAACGGGTCGAACGAGGCGTCGTAGCCGCTGACGGTCGGGCTGAGCAGGCCGCCGGCGACCTCCATCGCGTCCGTGCCGCCGAAGGCGCGGACGAAGGGGGTGACGGGGAGTGCGTAGGCGATGGCCTCGCGGACCCGGATGTCCTTCATCTCCGGCTTGCTCATGTTGATGTTCATCTGGCCGACGTACGGCTGGTAGCCGGAGACCGTACGGGACTTGAGCTTCGGGTTCCTGAGGACGCTGGACAGATTACCTGCGTCGACCTGGTTGCTGAAGCTGAGGCCGGTCTGGTCGGGGCCGCTGTCCGCCAGCAGGGCCTTGGTGGAGGTCTCGAACTGCTGGTTGAACGTGAAGTTGAACTGGTCCACGTACTGGTGCCGGATCGGGTCCGTCTTCGGGTCCCAGTTGGTGTTCTTGACCAGCACCATCGACTTGCCGGACTTGAAGGACTGGATCTTGTACGGGCCGGTCGCCAGCGGGGCCTTGTCGTACTTCTCCTTGGTGTCGCCCTTCGCGGACACGATGGAGTAGCCGGCCATGGCGAGCGCGTACGGCAGGTCCGCGTGCGGCTTCTTGAAGTGGAAGATGATGGTTTTGTCGTCGGGCGTCTCGAGGATGCTGTTCGGGAGGTGCTTGCCCTTGTACGGGCCGTCCTTGAGCAGCTTGCGGTAGTCGGCGCCCGGCGTGTCGGCCAGCCACTGCTGGAGGTAGGGCGGGCCCTGGGTGATGAAGGGCGCGAAGAGCCGCTCGAAGGTCTGGCGGACGTCCTTGGACGTGATCGGGGTGCCGTCCTGGAACTTGATGCCGTCCTTGAGCGTGTACTTCCAGGTCTTCCCGCCGTCCGTGGTGGTGCCGGAGTCGGTGGCGAGGTCGCCGACGATCTCGTGCTTGTGGCCGTCATTGCTGGTGGCCTTGTAGCCGGTGAGACCTCTGTGGATCAGCTGCGCGAGCGCCATCTGGTCGGAGACGTAGATCTGTCCCGGGTCGAGGTGCGCGAAGCTGTCGCGCTGCAGCACCTCCATGCTGCCGCCGCTCTTGGCGCCCGGCACGTCGGCCGCGGGGCCCTGGGAGTCGGCGGTACCGCCGAACTTGATGGCCGCCTGCTGTGCCTCGGCGTTCTTCTGGTCCTTGTTGCCGTTGGTGCCGGAGTCGCTGCCGCCCTTGCTGCAGCCGGTGAGCACCAGAGCCCCGGCCGCGAGCACCGACAGCGCGCTGTATGCGTGGCGTCCGCCCCTACTCATCACGAAATTTCCCACCCATTCTTGAAACTGACGTTCCGTGTGGTTGACGTACTGCGGTCAGCGCGCGGTCTTGGGATCGAAGGCGTCTCTGACCGAGTCCCCGAGCAGGTTGAACGCGACGACGAAGATGATCATCGATACGCCGGGGAAGAACATGTAGGTGATGTCGTTCTGCATCACCAGTTCGGTGGACGCCTTGGAGAACATCTGCCCCCAGTCCGGCGTCGGTTCGACGATGCCGACACCCAGGAAGGACAGACCGGCCTCGGCCGTCACGAAACCGGGCAGCAGGTACGTCGCCTGCACCAGCAGCGGGGTGACGACGTTCGGCAGGATCTCCTTGCTGATGATCCGCCACGAGGAGGCACCGCTGACCTTGGCCGCCTCGATGAACTCCCGTTCCCGCAGGGCGAGTGCGGTGCCGCGCAGGATACGCCCGAGCCCCATCCAGCCCAGGAACCACTGGACGATGATCAGGGCCACCACCCGGACGTAGGTGGGTGTCTCGTCGCGGGGACTGACGAACAGGGACACCACGACCGGCATGCTCGCGATGAAGAACAGCTGCGCCGGGAAGGCGAGCAGGAAGTCGATGACCCGGCCGATGAAGTAGTCGGCCCTGCCGCCGAGATAGCCGGCCGCGACACCGAGCAGGATGCCGGTCACCACGACCGCGACGGTGACGGCGACCGAGATCATCAGCGAGGTGCGGATGCCGTAGATCAGCTTGGTGAAGACGTCGTAGCCGTTTCCGGGTTCGAGGCCGAACCAGAACTCGCTGCTGATACCGCCGTTGGGATGCACCGGCACGCCGGCGCTGTCGAAGAGCTCCGGGCGCTCGTCCGCGTACACCGTGTACGGATTCTTGCCGTACAGCTTGGAGATCAGCGGGGCCAGCAGGCCGATCAGGAAGAAGAAGCCCACGACGTAGGCCGAGATCACACCGGTGCGGTCGCGCTTGAAGCGCAGCCACATCAGCTGGCCGGGGGACCGGCCTTCGAGCTTGACGGCTTCGCTCTTCGCCTCCGGCCCTGGTTCGCCGTCGACGACGACCGAAGTCCCGCCGCCCTCAATGTCGATAGGACTTGTCACGGTTCGTCCGTTTCACAGGTATGAGTGTGAGAGGTGCCCGGGTACTCCTAGGGCGCGCGCAACCGCGAGGCGGACGCGCGTAGTTCTACAGCCGAATCACACCGCTGGAAGTGACGAACAGACCCGCTTGGCGCTTGTGACACCGCGCATGGGGGTTCCTCCTCATGACTCCACGTATTCACCAACAGGAGAGGGTTTCCGTCCTGCCTCCGACACCCCTGACGGAGGACCAGACACCCTCTGGTGCTCGTGAGTCGGCGCACTGTCCCCACAGTGCGCTGGACCCATTGACCCGAGCGCTACGCGGCTAACTATCTGCCATGGGTCGACCACCGACCACTGCCCGTAGATCTCAATTCCGTCACGGCTCGCGGCTGGACCTTCCAAAATCTGGACAAACTGTTCGACGGATTAAGGCGCGAAACGGACTTGTTACATGGCTATCGGTCGGGGATCTCCGCATGTCGGACATGTGGTCCCCGAAAATGGGTTGCAAAAAGCCCGGGTCTCCCCATTCTGGGGGGACCCGGGCTCAACTGCCTGGGGATCAGCCGTGCTTGGCGCGGCTCGCGGCGCGCGCCCGCTCCCTCTGGTCGAGGTTGACCTTGCGAATGCGAACGGCCTCCGGGGTCACCTCGACACACTCGTCGTCGCGGCAGAACTCCAGCGACTGCTCCAGCGACAGCTTGCGCGGCGGCACGATCGACTCGGCCACATCGGCCGTCGACGACCGCATGTTGGTGAGCTTCTTCTCCTTGGTGATGTTGACGTCCATGTCGTCGGAGCGGGAGTTCTCACCGACGATCATGCCCTCGTACACCTCGGTGCCCGGCTCCACGAAGAGCACGCCGCGCTCCTGAAGGTTTGTCATCGCGAACGCGGTGACCGCGCCGGCGCGGTCGGCGACCAGCGAGCCGTTGTTGCGGGTCTGCAGCGCACCGAACCAGGGCTCGTGGCCCTCGTGGATGGAGTGCCCGATACCGGTGCCGCGGGTCTGGGTCAGGAACTCGGTGCGGAAACCGATGAGTCCGCGCGAGGGCACGACGAACTCCATGCGCACCCAGCCCGAGCCGTGGTTGGACATGTTGTCCATGCGGCCCTTGCGGACACCCATGAGCTGCGTGACCGCGCCCATGTGCTCCTCGGGCACGTCGATCGTCATGCGCTCGACCGGCTCGTAGACCTTGCCGTCGACCTCCTTGGTGACGACCTGCGGCTTGCCGACGGTCAGCTCGTAGCCCTCCCGGCGCATGGTCTCGACCAGGATGGCGAGCGCCAGCTCGCCACGGCCCTGGACCTCCCAGGCGTCGGGGCGCTCGGTGTCCAGCACGCGCAGCGAGACGTTACCGATCAGCTCGCGGTCCAGGCGGTCCTTGACCTGGCGGGCGGTGACCTTGCGGTCCTTCACGGCCGCCTTCGCGTCGGCGCCCTTGCCGGTGCCGCCCCGGCCGACGAGCGGCGAGGTGTTCGTACCGATGACCATGGAGATCGCCGGCTCGTCCACCGTGATCAGCGGCAGCGGGATCGGGTTCTCGGTGTCGGCCAGCGTCTCGCCGATCATGATGTCCGGGATACCGGCGACCGCGCAGATGTCACCCGGGCCGGCCTTCTCGGCGGGCTTGCGGGTGAGCGCCTCGGTCATCATCAGCTCGGAGATGCGGACGTTGCTGATCGACCCGTCGCGCTTGATCCACGCGACCGTCTGGCCCTTGCGCAGCTCGCCCTGCTCGACCCGGAGCAGCGCGATACGGCCGAGGAAGTTGTCGGCGTCGAGGTTGGTGACGTGGGCCTGGAGCGGCGCGTCCTCCTCGTACGTCGGAGCCGGGATGTGCTCCAGGATCGTGGAGAAGAACGGCTCCAGGCTGTCGGAGTCGGCCGGGACCGTGCCGTTCTCCGGCTTGGTCAGCGAGGCGATGCCGTCACGGCCGCAGGCGTAGACGATCGGGAACTCGATCTGCTCCTCGTCCGCGTCCAGGTCCAGGAAGAGGTCGTAGGTCTCGTTGACGACCTCGTCGATCCGGGCGTCCGGGCGGTCCGTCTTGTTGATGCACAGGATGACGGGCAGGCGCGCCTGCAGCGCCTTGCGCAGCACGAACCGGGTCTGCGGCAGCGGGCCCTCGGAGGCGTCCACCAGCAGCACGACACCGTCCACCATCGACAGACCGCGCTCGACCTCGCCGCCGAAGTCGGCGTGGCCGGGGGTGTCGATGATGTTGATGGTGATCGGTTCCCCGCCGTCCTTCGGGTGGTACTTCACCGCGGTGTTCTTGGCGAGGATCGTGATGCCCTTCTCACGCTCCAGGTCGTTCGAGTCCATCATGCGGTCGTCGACGCCTTCGAGCTGGTGGGCGGCGAAGGCGCCGGCCTGCTTCAGCATGCCGTCGACGATGGTGGTCTTGCCGTGGTCGACGTGAGCGACGATGGCGACGTTGCGGATGTCGTGGCGCGTGGCCATAGTGCGACGAACTCCCGGAGTGTGAGGATTGCCCGCGCGTACATCTGTGTCGCGCGGGTCCTGCCGGGCTGGACACGCCACGGCCTCACCCCATGGTACGTGGCCCCGAGGGAGTCGGCCTCCTCAGGGCCGTGTGATGATCTCCATGGAGCTCAGCTGGGCGAAGGTGCGCTGGTGGGACCGCCTGTGAGCTTCGCGCCCTTCTTCAGGAAGCCCATGTCCTCGTAGACCGGCGTCTGGAATCCGAACGCCCCGGCGTTGACCAGATTCCTCCGCACCGCAACGAGCTGGGGCCGCTGGTACAGCGGGATCGACCCCGCCGAGGCCCAGATCCGCGAGTCCGCCTTGCGGATCAGCGACACCTCCTCGCCCTCGTCCAGGGTCGCCGCGGCCTCGTCGAAGAGCTGGTCGACCTGGTCGGTGCCCACCCGGGTGTAGTTCTGCTCGACGTTCAGCGAGCCGTCCGCCGCCGGCACCGGCTTCGCGAACACCGGCCGGTCGTCCGTGGCCGGGAACGCGGAGGACGGCCAGGAGTACAGCGCGAGGTCGTAGTCGCCGGAGGCGATGTGGTCCTTGAAGTAGCTCGCGTCCGGGACATTGGTGACCGTCGTCCGGATGCCGACCCGCTCCAGCATGGCCGAGATCCGCTCGGCGACCGAGTCCAGCGTCTGGGAGCCGGCGCCGGAGGGGAGGACGAAGCGGAGCAGGAGCGGCTTGCCGTCCTTGGCGAGCTGCGGGGCCGCCGCCGCTGCGGGCGCGGCCGTGCCCTGCGGGGCGTACGCACCCTGTGCACCGCCCTGCTTGCCCTCGCGCGCCAGGTGCCGGTCGCCCCCGTCCCCGCGTCCGCCGTTCTTCTCGTCCCGGCCGACGATGTGCTCGCCGTCCTTGCCGCCGTCGGACTTGTCCTCCTTCTTGTCCCCCTTGGCCGTCTTCTCGCGCTCGGGGCCGGCCGCCTTGTCGCCCTTCTTCTTCGGCTGCTCCTTGATCGGGCCACCGGCCACCCAGCCGGCGTCGGTGAGCAGCGCCTGCGCCTCCTTGGTGTCCTGGTCGCCGATCGCGCCGCTGTTGTCGGCGTACGCGGGCTGCCCGGACAGGGCGAGATGGCTGCCGACCGGCACGGCGGGCAGGCCCAGCGGGGTGAGTACCAGCTTGGCCAGTTCCCGGCGGTCCAGGGCGCGGGCGACGGCCCGGCGGACGCGCTCGTCGGCGAGGGGGCCCTTGGAGCCGTTCAGGGCGAGCTGGGTGTAGGCGGGCTCCAGCGACCTGCGGACCTCGACGTCGCGCAGCGCCTGCTGCTCGTCCAGGTACTCGGAGATGGCCTTGTGCAGCTTCGCCCGGTCGGCCTTGACGTCGTCGGCGCCGAGGTCGTGCGCGCGCGCCCAGTCGCGCAGCTTCTTCACCGAGGTCTTGCCGGAGCCCTGCAACGGGTTCGCCGCGGCGTGGTGGGCGAGCCCGATCCGCTGGGCGTCGCCGGGGTCGACGTCGGCGAGGTCCACACTGCCGTCGGCGAGCGCGGCGGCCCGCTTGTCGCGGGGTACGGCGTGCAGCACGATCTCGTCCAGCTTGGCGGGCCTGCCCCACCAGCGCGGATTGCGGGTGAGCACGACGTCCTTCGTGGCGGTGTCGACCTTGTCCACCTTGAAGGGCCCGGCGGTGACCTTCAGGCTGCGGCGGGCGCCGTCGTTGAAGGCGTCCGGGGTTCCCATGACGTCCTTCGGGTACAGCGGGGAGAACAGCGACTTCCAGTCGGCGTAGGGGCGGGAGAAGGTGACGCGGACCTGGAGGTCGCTCGTGCCGCGCTCGATCTTCTCGATGCGGTCGTAGCCGGCGTTGCGGGCGGTCCAGTAGGAGCTGTTCTTCCCGGACAGGGCGTGCCACTGGGCGACGAAGTCGGGGGCGCCGATCTCCCGGCCGTCGCTCCAGACGGCCTGCTGGTTCAGCTTGTACAGCACGACCTGGCGCGGCTCGGTCTCGATGACCTTGGCCGACTCCAGGTAGGCGCGGTTGGGCACCGGCCGGCCGGTGGCGTCCAGGCGGAACATCGACGGCAGGACGGCCTGGGCGACACGGCTGGTGCCGGCGTCGGCGTCGGCCTGGAAGGTGTTCAGCGTCTGGGGCAGGGCGTCGACGGCCCACTTCAGCGTCCCGCCGTCGGCGACCCGGCCACGGCCGACCGGGGCGATGTCCTGCCCCGCGAGGGGCTGGGAGACCTTCTCGTCGGAGCTGCACGCGGCGAGGAACGGCACCGCGAGCGCGCCCGCGGCCAGGAAGGAGACCGAGCGGCTGACGCTCCGCCGGAGGCGCCGCGATGTGCCGTCGTTCGTCTGCCGGACCGTCGTGGCCGGCCGCGCGGTTCCCCTCGTCCCTGCCGGGCGCTGGCCGTCGTTGGACATCTCTGGCTACCTCCGGGAAGCCGCGGGTTTATGCTCACATTTGTCGGTATATGGAGCTGATCACCTTTGGCGGTATTTGGAGCTGATCAGATCTATGCGGCCCACTGAAGAGGAAAGGATCCGGCCCCTGCGGGCGACACGGCGACGACGGGCGGTAACCCCACCCGTGCGGCGCAACACCACCCGAGATGCACCAGTGCGCCTCCGCCAATCGCTGCACATGCCTTCACATCGGCAGGTGTGACGCGCAACACTCCAAGGCGCATGAACGTTGCCGCCCAGGGCCCGCCGGACCCACGGAAGTGAGGGCAAGTCATGTCCGTGCACGACGACATCACCTCGGTCCAGCGCTCCCTCGACGACCTGAACCGGTCGCTGGGACGCCTGGAACACCAGCTCGGCAGCGGCGGTCTGGAGATGCGCAGGGTCCGGCTGGACGCCGACCATCTGCGTGAAAGCGTGGCCCTGCTGCGTGCGGCCGCCACCACCGGGGAGGCCCCGCGCCGCCCCGACCTCGTCACCATCTCCGACGCGCCGTACGACACCAGCCTGTGGGTGGGCTCGGACGACGAGGGCCTGGGCGCCCGCGACCGGCACGCCCCCTGATCCCCGACGACCGGAGCCTGCCTTGGCCACTGGTACGGAACCCCAACAGAACAGCGGCGGCGTACGGACCACTGCGCGCGCCGCGATCGCCGCTCCGCATCTGCGGACCGACCGCTGGTGGCTGGCGCCCGCCGTCACCGCGGCCGGTCTGCTGGCGTTCGTCGTCTACTCGACCTGGCGGGCGTTCGCCAACGCGGACTACTACGCGGCGCCGTACGTCTCGCCGTTCTACTCGCCGTGCCTGGCGAGCAACTGCAAGACCATGCACGCGGGCCCGAACGCCGATCTCTTCGGGAGCTGGTGGGGCATCTCCCCCGCGATCATCATCCTGATCTTCCCGCTCGGCTTCCGGCTGACCTGCTACTACTACCGCAAGGCGTACTACCGCAGCTTCTGGGCGTCCCCGCCCGCCTGCGCGGTGGCCGAGCCGCACAAGACGTACACCGGTGAGACCCGCTTCCCGCTGATCCTGCAGAACGTCCACCGGTACTTCTTCTACGCGGCCCTGCTGGTCGCCGGCGTGCTCACCTACGACACCGTGCTGTCCTTCCGGGACACGCACTACCGCTGGGGCCACATGGGGCTCGGCACCCTGGTGTTCCTGGCCAACATCGTGCTGATCTGGGCGTACACCATCTCCTGTCACTCCTGCCGGCACATCGTCGGCGGCAAGCTCAAGCACTTCTCCAGACACCCGGTGCGCTACAAGGCGTGGCAGTTCGTCGGCAGGCTCAACGCCCGGCACATGCAGCTGGCCTGGGCGTCGCTGCTGAGCGTGGCGTTCGCCGACTTCTACGTCTATCTCGTCGCGTCCGGGGTCTTCGCCGACCCGCGCTTCTTCTAGGAACAGGTGAGCCGTCTTATGTCCGTGGTGGACCGCCAGGAGTGGGACGTCGTCGTGGTCGGTGCCGGCGGCGCCGGGCTGCGGGCCGCGATCGAGGCGCGCGAGCGGGGCGCCCGTACGGCCGTGATCTGCAAGTCGCTGTTCGGCAAGGCGCACACGGTGATGGCCGAGGGCGGCATCGCGGCGGCCATGGCCAACGCCAACGAGCACGACAACTGGCAGGTGCACTTCCGCGACACCATGCGCGGCGGCAAGTTCCTCAACCAGTGGCGGATGGCCGAGCTGCACGCGCAGGAGGCCCCGGACCGGGTGTGGGAGCTGGAGACCTGGGGCGCGCTGTTCGACCGTACGAAGGACGGCCGGATCTCCCAGCGCAACTTCGGCGGCCATGAGTACCCGCGGCTCGCGCACGTCGGCGACCGTACGGGTCTTGAGCTGATCCGCACGCTCCAGCAGAAGATCGTCGCCCTGCAGCAGGAGGACTTCAAGGAGACCGGGGACTACGAGTCACGGCTGAAGGTCTTCCAGGAGTGCACGGTCACCCGGGTCCTCAAGGACGGGGACCGGGTCTCCGGTGTGTTCGCCTACGAACGCGAGACCGGCCGCTTCTTCGTCCTGGAGGCCCCCGCGGTCGTGATCGCGACCGGCGGCATCGGCAAGTCCTTCAAGGTCACGTCGAACTCGTGGGAGTACACGGGTGACGGGCACGCCCTCGCCCTGCTCGCGGGCGCGCCGCTGCTGAACATGGAGTTCGTGCAGTTCCATCCGACGGGCATGGTCTGGCCGCCGTCGGTGAAGGGCATCCTCGTCACCGAGTCGGTGCGCGGCGACGGCGGGGTGCTCAGGAACTCCGAGGGCAAGCGGTTCATGTTCGACTACATCCCGGACGTCTTCAAGGAGAAGTACGCCGAGTCGGAGGAGGAGGCCGACCGGTGGTACGAGGACCCGGAGAACAACCGGCGTCCACCGGAACTCCTCCCCCGCGACGAGGTGGCCCGCGCCATCAACGCCGAGGTGAAGGCGGGCCGGGGCTCGCCGCACGGCGGGGTCTTCCTGGACGTGTCCACGCGGATGCCGGCCGAGGTGATCCGGCGCCGGCTGCCGTCGATGTACCACCAGTTCAAGGAGCTGGCGGACGTCGACATCACGGCGGAGGCGATGGAGGTCGGGCCGACCTGTCACTACGTGATGGGCGGGATCGCGGTCGACTCCGACACGGCGGCGGCGCGCGGGGTGCCGGGGCTGTTCGCGGCCGGTGAGGTGGCCGGCGGTATGCACGGCTCCAACCGGCTCGGCGGCAATTCGCTCTCCGACCTGCTGGTCTTCGGACGCCGGGCGGGCTGGCACGCGGCGGAGTACGCCCAGGGGCTGGCGGATCGGCGCCCGCCGGTGGACGACGCCCAGGTCAACACGGCGGCGGCGGAGGCCCTGCGCCCGTTCTCCGCGGAGGTGGACCGGGCGGGCGAGGCGGGCCCGCCGGAGAACCCGTACACCCTGCACCAGGAACTCCAGCAGACCATGAACGACCTGGTCGGCATCATCCGCCGCGAGGGCGAGATGGAGCAGGCCCTGCACAAGCTCGCCGAACTGCGGGTGCGCGCCCGCCGGGCGGGGGTGGAGGGCCACCGCCAGTTCAACCCCGGCTGGCACCTGTCCCTCGACCTGCGGAACATGCTGCTGGTCAGCGAGTGCGTGGCCCGCGCGGCCCTGGAGCGCACCGAGTCGCGTGGCGGCCACACCCGCGAGGACCATCCCACGATGGACCGCAAGTGGCGCAACGTGAACCTGCTGTGCGCGCTCGCCGACCCGACCGGCGGCCTGGCGGCGACCGACCCCGCCCGTGGCCAGGTCCGCCTCGCCCGCGAGACCACCGCCCCCATCCGCCCGGACCTGCTCGCCCTCTTCGAGAAGGAAGAGCTGGTCAAGTACCTCGCCGAAGAGGAGCTGTACGAGTGAGCAGCTACGAGGCCCGCTTCAAGGTGTGGCGGGGTGATGAGCAGGGCGGCGGTCTGGAGGACTTCACCGTCGAGGTGAACGACGGCGAGGTGGTCCTGGACATCATCCACCGCCTCCAGGCCACCCAGGCGCCGGATCTGGCCGTGCGCTGGAACTGCAAGGCCGGCAAGTGCGGTTCGTGCTCGGCCGAGATCAACGGCCGCCCCCGGCTGATGTGCATGACCCGCATGTCGGTCTTCGACCGCGCCGAGACGATCACGGTCACCCCCCTGCGCGCCTTCCCGGTGATCCGCGACCTGGTGACGGACGTCGGCTTCAACTACCAGAAGGCGCGGGAGGTCCCGGCCTTCGTCCCGCCCGCCGGTCTGGGCGCGGGCGAGTACCGGATGATGCAGGAGGACGTGGACCGCTCGCAGGAGTTCCGCAAGTGCATCGAGTGCTTCCTGTGCCAGGACACCTGCCATGTCGTCCGCGACCACGAGGAGAACAAATCGGCGTTCGCGGGCCCGCGCTTCCTGATGCGGATCGCCGAACTCGACATGCACCCGCTGGACGCGGCCGCCGAGACCGGCCTGGACCGGCGGCGCACGGCCCAGGACGAACACGGCCTCGGCTACTGCAACATCACCAAGTGCTGCACGGAGGTCTGCCCCGAGGGCATCAAGATCACCGACAACGCGCTGATCCCCATGAAGGAACGCGCGGTCGACCGCAAGTACGACCCGCTGGTGTGGCTCGGCTCGAAGATCAGGAGGCGGTCTTCGTAGGCGCGGGGCGCCCGGGGCGCTGGGAGAGGAGCTGGACCACTATTCCCGCCATCCACAGGCACCACCCGGCGGCCGGCAGGGCGTCCAGCCCCGCGTCGGCGAGCGGCCCGAGGAACATGAACAGGCCCAGCCCGACCGCGTTGGCCAGCGCCCCGTATCCCCACAGCCGGGGCCGCAGCACCCGGCGACGGGCCAGCGGGGGCATCCACTCCGCCGAGACGGCCAGGGCCCCGAGCACCCCCATGAGCGCCACCGCCAGCACGGCCGCCACCACCAAGAACATGTGCATGCCGGTCATGCTCCCACCAGGGCCAGGGCCCCGGCCAGGTTGTACTCCGCGATCCCCCGCATGAACCCGGCCTGCGGGAAGTCGCCGTCGGCGAGCCGCAGCGGGCCGGCGACCAGGTTCAGGTGCATGGCGAGCCGGTACAGCCGCAGCCGGTCCTCGTCCAGGGCGCCGTCGCGCAGAGCGGTGTAGTGCGGCCCGAAGCGCAGCCGCAGGAAGACGTGCTCCCACTCGGCGTCGAAGTACATCAGCCCTTCGATGTCGATCAGCACGGGACGGCCGTCGGCGTCCAACAGCACGTGGTCCGGGCCGATTTCGCCATGGACGAGGGTGTGGCCGGCGGTGCGCGGGCGGACCCGGCCGGCGAGTGAGCGCACGGCGTCCTCCAGCCGCTCCCGGGCGGCGGCGGCGCGCGGATCGCGTACGGCGGTCTCGGCGATGTCGGACAGGGCGCGGTCGGTGACGAGCCGGGCGCAGGAGGTGCCGTACGAGGTGCCGCCGCCGTCGACCAGGGCGACCTTGCCGTGGCCGGCCGAGCGGCAGCCGCGCAGGGTGCGCAGGGCCTCGGCGAGCTCCCGCAGCGCCGGGACCGCCGCGTCCGGCTCCCGGCGCAGGGCTTCCTCCAGACTGCCGCCGGGCAGGTCCTCGACCACGGCCGCGGCTGCCTCGGGGTCCACGTGCAGCAGGCGGGGCGTGCGGACGCCGGCCGCCGTGAGGCGGTCGTGGGAGGCGGTGAACAGATCGAGTCCGGAGGCGTGCGAGAAGGGGTCGCGCAGGTCGGCGTCGGGCTGGTCCCAGTAGTCCTCGTCCGGCGACCAGACGTAGGCGATCGCGGTGCCGCCGTCGTCCAGGCGGAGCCGGTAGACACCCTTCTTGGAGCCGCCCCGCAGCCGGGTGACGGCGGTGAGAGTGCGGTGGCGGCCGAGGCCGGCGCGGGCGAGCGGGGCGAGGTCGGCGACGGTCCTGTGCTGTCGTGTTCCGGTCACCGCGCCCAGTCTTCCGGATTCACCGGACCCCGTCCTGCCGATTCACCGGACCCAGTCCTGCCGATACGCCGTCCAGTCCGCTTCGGTGGCCGCGAAGTCGACATAGAGGGCGACGCCGAAGCGGGCCCGGTGCTTGTCGGTGCGGGACAGACCGAGGCGGACGCCGCGCACGGCGGCCGGGACGGTCTCGGCGCGGGCCCAGTGGCCGAAGCGGTTCTCGTGGTAGAAGGGCAGGCCCATGAGCAGGTCGGTGGACTCCGGCGTGATCTCCAGGGCCAGCGAGGTCTGCTGGGCGACATAGCCGCCGTACAGGCTCTGCAGCGGCTGCATGGTGTCGTACGACATCACCGCGATCTGGTCGACGCGGCGCGCGACCTGCCCGAAGTACGCCTGCGACCACCACTTGGGGTGACCGGTGACCGTGCCCCAGACGGAGTGGAGGGCCGGGAGCGGATCGATCTGGTGAGCGGCGACGGAGAGCACGGCGTGGCGGGCCCGGGTGACGCGGTGCAGGGCGTCCAGGAGTGCGAGGTAGTTCCGGTCGCCGGAGTGCAGGGGCTCCAGGTCGAAGTGGGCGCCCTGGAAGCCGGCGGCGAGGATCTGCCGGGTGGACTCGACGACGGCAGCGCGCGTCGCGGGCCATTCCAGGTGCATGGCGTACGGCTTCTCGGGGGCGACCTCGTCGCCGAGCCAGGCCTGTACCCGGATGTGCGGTGCCCGGCGACGCAGGGCTTCCGTGAACCAACGTGCCTTGGGATGCGCCGTCTCGGGGAGCGTCCCGTCGTGTTCCAGGGGGCCCGCGTGGACGTACAGGTCGCGGATGCCGGTGTCGCGCAGCCGGCTGACCAGTGCGGTGACGTCGGCGTCGGTCCTGCGGCCGTCGATCCAGGCGTGGCCGAGCCAGACGGCGTCGCGGTTCCGGGTGTAGGTAGCCCGGTCGGGGGTGCCGGTGTAGTCGAGGCGAAGGGCCGTTTCCGCGGCGAGGGTGGGGAGGAGCAGGAGGAGGACGAGGGCGAGCGCGGTGCGCCTGAGGGTGCGCGGCCAGGTGCGTTTGCGGCTCGTACCGTCGGCGCGGGTTTCGTCGTCGGGTGCGGGGGGCTTTTCGCCCGTTCCCCCGTCCACACCTGCCCCGTCCGTTACCGCCCCTTCCTTTACCGCTCCTTCCGTTTGTGCCCCGCCGCTGTCCCTGGCGTCCATTCCTGACCCCCTGCCCATCCCGTCCCCCACCCGTATCCATCCCGCTCGCGAAGGCGTCTACCTGCCCATACGCTCCGAAATGTGACGTCCTCCCTGATCCGTGGCCGGCCTCGGCGCGCCAAGGCGCACATATGCGTGCGGGTGGCGCATGCCGTGCTGGGTGTCGTGGTCGGGGCCGGGTGGCTGGTGTTGCCGGTGATGACGGTCGGCGCGCAAGATCCGGTTCCCGTGGCGCCCACCGGGACCGTCGCGAGCGCCGCCGCGCCCCAGCAGGACGGGACGTCCACCGCCGACCTCGTGCTGCCCCTGATCGCCGTGGTCGCCGCCGTGGGACTGGCCGGATACGGCTACCTGCGCCGCACCCGCCGCGCCCGTACCCGCACGACCCCCGGGATCGTCTCCGCCGCCCCGCCCGCGCCCACCCCGGCCGACTCCGAGCGTCAGGCGCGCGCCGCGCTGGTCCTGGCCGACGACTGTGTGCGCACGAGCCGGGAGGAACTCGCCTTCGTCCAGGCGCGGTTCGCGGAGACTGACACCGAACCCTTCCGCCAGGCCCTGCGGGCCGCCGAGACCGAGCTGGCGGCCGCGTGCGCCATCTGGCGGCGGTACGAGCAGGGGGTGCCGGAGGACGCCGCGGCCCGGCGGCAGGCGCTGGTCGGCGTCGTCGGCCGGTGCGCGGAGGCGGGACGCCGGCTGGATGCGCAGGCTCCCGCGCTGGACCGGCTGCGGGAGCTGGAGGGGCCGGGGCAGGCCGCGGCGCTGGAGGTCGCCGAGGGGCGGTTCCGGGAGCTGACGGGGCGCACGCTCATCGCCGAGGACACCCTGACCGCCCTGCACGACCGCTGCACGCCCGCGGCCGTCGCACCGGTCACCGGGTACCTCGAACAGGCCAAGGACCGTCTGGTGTTCGCCACCATGCGGCTCAACGAGGCCCGCCAGTCGGCCGACGCGGACGCCGGCGCACGGGCCGCCGGGCCGCTGCGCGCCGCCGAGGGCGCGGTGGCCCAGGCCGATGTCCTGGTCACCGGGGTGGAACGGCTGGCCGCGGAGCTACGGGCGGCGGCGGAGCTGGTGCCGGCCGCGCTGACGGGCGCGGAGGCGGAGATCGCGGCGGCTCGGAAAGGGGGCGTGCCGGCTCCCCTGACCAGCGGAGAGCTGCACGCCCGGCTGGCCCACGCGGACGGTGTGCTGGCCGCCGTACGGGAGCAGCTGACGGCGGGCCCGTACGACCCGCTGGACGCCCTGCGCCGGATAGCGCGGGCGGTGGAGCGGCTGGAGACGGGGCACGCCGGTGCGCCGTCCGCCGCGGCGCTGCGGGTGGCGAGGAGTTCCGTCGCCGGGGCGGAGGACTTCGTGACGGTGCACCGGGGTGCGGTGGGTCCCGAGGCGCGGGTCCGCCTGGCGGAGGCGGCACGCGAACTGGGCGCGGGCCGGGCCGGCCGGGCCGACACCCTGGCCCGCGAGGCCCGGGACCTGGCCGAACGGAACGTACGGGCCCACGGCAACCCGCACACGAGCGCCGACGGAGACACACCGGGCCTGGCCGCGGCGGTCCTGGGCGGAGTCCTCCTGGCGGAGAACCCGGACGGGGGACCACCGGCGAGCTACGGGGGGCCGGAGACAAGGGCCCGCCGCGGCTTCTGAACAGCGGCCGGCGGAGTCGGGTGGGCGGCTGGGCAACGCGGGGGTCTGGGGCGGAACCCCGGGTAGCCGGTGTCAGAAGAGGCTCAGCAGTGCCTCTGCCGGGTCGGTCAGGCCTGCCTCCGCGCCGGGGAGCGGCAACTCGAACCACACCGTCTTGCCGCGAGGCGTCCGGCGCGAGCCCCAGGCCGCGCTGAGCAACCCCACCAGCTGCAGCCCCCGGCCCCCCTCGTCGGTGTCCCGGGCCCGCCGGCGCCGGGGCTGCACCAGCCCGGAGTCCCACACCTCACAGACCAGCGTGCGGTCCAGCAGCAGCCGTAGCCGTATCTCCCCCTCGCCGTACCGCAGCGCGTTGGTGACCAGCTCGCTGACGAGCAGTTCCGTGGTGTCGACCAGCGGCTCCAGATCCCAGCTCAGCAACTGCCCCCGGGCATACTCCCGCGCCCGCCCCACGCTCCGCGGTTCACGCGGCAGCGTCCAGTCGCCGACGGACTCGGCGGACAGCCCCTGCACCCGGGCCATCAGCAGCGCGATGTCGTCCTCGCCATGGTGGGTGTCCAGGGTGTTGAGGACGTGGTCGCAGACGTCCTCCAGCGGTCGGGAGGGGTCGGTGAGCGCGCCCACGAACGCCTGGAGCCCCTCGTCCAGCGGATGGTCCCGGGACTCGACCAGGCCGTCCGTGTAGAGCGCCAGCAGCGCGCCCTCCGGCAGTTCGACCTCCACCTCCTCGAACGGCTCGCCGCCCACCCCGAGCGGCATGCCGGGCGGCACGTCCAGCATCAGGGCCGGCTCACCGGGCTCGACCAGTACCGGCGGCAGATGGCCGGCGTTGGCGAACGTACAGCGTCTGGTGACGGAGTCGTACACGGCGTAGACGCAGGTCGCGAGGTAGACCTCGCAGAGGTCGGCGTCCCTCGGCTGGCGGGCCGTGCGGGTCGCCTGCTGCACGCCCCCCGGGGTCCCGAGCCCCCGCGCGATCTCGTCCAGCGCCGAGAGCACCTCGGCCGGTTCGAGATCCAGCAGGGCCAACGTCCTTACGGCAGTGCGGAGTTCGCCCATCGCGACCGCCGCCCGCAGGCCCCGCCCCATCACATCGCCCACGACCAACGCCGTACGGTGGCCGGGCAGTTCGATCACGTCGAACCAGTCGCCGCCCACCTCGGTCGCCGCGTTGCCGGGCAGATAGCGGCAGGCGATGTCCAGCCCGGAGGCCTCGGGGTCGCCCGGCGGCAGCAGCGAGCGCTGCAGTATCAGCGCCCGTTCGTGCTCGCGGCGGTACAGGCGCGCGTTGTCGATGCACACCGCCGCGCGCGCCGCCAACTCCACCGCCAGATCCCGGTCGCGGTCGCCGAAGGGCTCGCTGCCCTTGGCGCGGGCGAACTGGGCGAGGCCGACGACCGTGTCGTGGGCGACCATCGGCACGGCGAGCGTGGACTGCACGAGCCCGCCCTCCTCGGGGGGCACATGCTGCGGCCGGGCGGTGCGCAGGGCGTCCGCGCAGGGCGAGTTGAAGGGGAAGTGGTGGACCGCGCCGACCTCGACGGGCTCGCCGGAGCCGGCGAAGGGCGCGCCGGAGACGGCGCTCGCGAAGGCGACGCGGCGCAGTTCGGCACTGCCGTCGGCGAGCCCGGGCGGGGTCTCGTCGCCGGCGAGCAGGCCCTGGTAGAGGTCGACGGTGGCGAGGTCGCAGAAACCGGGGACGACGACGTCGAGGAGTTCCCGGGCCGTGGTCTCCAGGTCGAGGGAGTTCCCTATGCGGGCGCCGGCCTGGTTGAGCAGGGCGAGGTTGCGCCGGGCGGCGGCGGCCTCGCGGGCGGCGGCCCGGCGGGCGGTGATGTCGGTGCCGAGCCAGGCGATGCCGATGGGCCGGCCGCTGCCGCTGTGCACGCGGTAGAGGTTGACGGACCAGTGCCGGCGTTCCTCGGAGCCGGGGACATGGCCGGTGACATGCATGTCGGTGATGGACTGGCCGGTCTCCAGCACCCGCCGCAGGGTGGCCGATACCCGCTCGGCCTCACCGCGCGGCAGATAGTCATGGACTCCCTTGCCCCGGTGGTCGTCCGGGGTTCCGCCGAAGATGGAGGCGAACCGCTCGTTGGCCCGACGGACCCTCAGATCGGTGTCGATCAGCAGGAATCCGAAGGGGGATTGACCAAAAATGGCCTGCGAGGCGGCCAGATCGGTCTCGATGCTGCGCAGGGTGCGGACGTCCACGACGATGCACACGGCGGCCTTGTCGCCCTCGGCGGTCCGGGTGGGCATGACGTAGACCTCGGCCAGGCCCTCCTCGCCGCGCCCGCCGTCCGCCGTGTCCGGCATCCGGAAGGGCACGACCCCGGTCCACTCCCGTCCGTCGAGGATTTCGGACATCTTGCGCTGGCCGCGCTCGCGCAGGTCGGGATCGATGAAGGCCTCTATCGGGTCCATGCCGACGGCGCGTGCGGCGGGGATGCCGAAGAGCTGCTCGGCGCGCAGGCTCCACTGGTCGACCAGCCCGCCGGGACTGATGGAGAAGGACGCGACCCTGATGTAGTCGTAGATGGAACCGGGCGGACTGCTCTGCCACATGGCGTCGCCGGCTGCGGCGGCTTCCGCGGCCTGGTTCATCGCGCCGTCCGACGGGTCCTCGGACTCCGTGGCCTTCGCTGGTATCTCGCTCACGCGAACCGTCCCCTCCAGCTCACCGCGTCCGGCACCGGTCACCGACAGCGGCTGCCCGCAGTATCCAGCACTACGGCGTCGCACGACACGGTGTTCACGATCACAGCTCGGTCCAGATGCATTTCGGACCGGTCCGTGACAACACTTCCACTCTTCTAACCAGGGAACACGCCCTCGAATCACGCGCCCAGGAGCCGGCCGCGCGTCCTCGGCGCACGATGGAGGCTCCTTCGCCCGCCGCACACCCCCGCGCTCCCTGGATGCTTCCGGCTCACCCCGGCACCGTCAGTTCGAACCAGACGGTCTTTCCGCTCGCGCCGGGCCGGGTACCCCAGCGGCGCGAGGACCCGGCGACCAGTTGCAGCCCGCGCCCGCTCTCGTCCTCGTCGCGGGCGACGCGCTCGCGCGGCAGGTCGGGCAGCGGGTCGGACACCTCCACCAACAGCGCGTCGTCCAGCCCGACAGGGCGCACGAGCCGTACCCCGATGGGGCCGGTGGCATGCCGCAGCGAGTTGGTGACCAGCTCGCTGACCAGCAACGCGGCGAGATCGGCGAGGCAGTCGAGGTGCCAGCCGTGCAACTGGCGGCGTACCGCGGCGCGTGCGGTGCGCACGGCGCCCGGTTCCGCGGGAAAGGTCCACTCGGCGCAGTCGCCATCCGTTTCGATCACGCCGATCACTTCCCAGGCCAGCGAACCCCCACCCATGTCCGGTTTCGTGGGGTTAATGGGCACATACCCGATATCCAGGGGGCAGTACCGTGCGGGAGGGCGCACAGTGGCACGAACGGCGTAGGAAGCGATCAGCGCGGGCCGGTGGTGAGCCGGGGCGAGACTTCACGCACCGCCGGGACGTCCTGGTCGAGCCAGTCCACCTCCCAGATCCGGTCCGGGGTCAGCCAGCGCAGTTCGTCATGGTCCTGAAGGGGCCTCGGCGCGGGCGATGCGGGGCGCAGGCGCGCGGTCCACACCTGCAGGACGTACGGCGCCCGCAGCGGCCACTCCCCCGGCACGCGCTCGACCGCTTCGGCGTCGACGCCGAGTTCCTCGCGCAGTTCACGCACCAGGGCGTGCTCGGGCCGCTCGCCCGGCTCGACCTTGCCGCCGGGCAGCTCCCAGCGTCCGGCAAGGTCGGCGGGCGCGCTGCGGCGGGCGGCGAGCAGCCGGCCGCCGTCGAGTAGGGCGGCTCCCACCACCACGATCCGGTCCGTCATGGGTGTGCCGGGTGTCTTGGGCGTCATGAGGCGGAGCCTACGGGAGGGCGCGCGAGGTCAGTTGGGGCGCCACCTCCGTGTCAGTTGCGGTCGCCGTCCCCGTTCTGACTGATGCGCTCGACCGAATAGATCTGTTTGTGCCCCCGGTCGTCGAGACTGTCGGCGATCTTCTGGGCCTCGGCGCGGGTCGCGTACCGGCCGACGCGATAGCGATTGCCGTTGTCGTCCTGCCGTATCACGATCCAGGGCAGGGAGACCGTCCCCTCACTCATGGTCCCCACCGCCCGCGCCACTCCTTCTCGCACCGCCCCACCTGCTTCCGCTTCCTGTCCCGGGCCCCCGCCGTGCCCCGCCCAAGGAAACCGCAATACGCATATGCCCGAGCGTACGCCCTACCTTCACGCAGCGAACACGCCTTTTCACAAAGAGGTATGCAACCAGCCAGTACGCGGGGGGCGCACGAAAGCGAACGCGCCGTCGTGAGCGCCCCTGTCCCGAGTCGGGGGCATATCCGTGTGACCCCTGGTCACCTGGCAAAACGGCCGAATTGCGGCGCCGGGCCGCCCCGCCCGAAGGTCACACACCCGGCCTTCCAGCGACGAAGGCCGCCAGGGGTGTGCGCTACCTCACCCAGGGGGCGCACACCGGGCCGGGCGCGGCGGAGCAAATCGGCCGATCACCGCGCCCCTGCGACCGCATCGACCGTCCCGCGCCCCCAAACCCCCTCACCGGACAGGCAAGTGATAGGCCGCCCGATACCGGTCCGCCGGGATCACCACGTCGGCCGTCTCCACCGCCCGGCCGGAGGCGTAGTACGTGCGGTGGATGACCAGGACCACATGACCGGGGACTCCGCCGAGCACATGGAGTTCCTCGGCGAGGCCGGGGCGGGCGCCGACCTCCTCGGTGACGTTGTCCACGATGACGTCGATGGCGCGCATGCGCTCGACCACGCCCATGCCGCCGAGCGGCCCCTCCTCGGGCAGCATCACCGGGGTGCGGCCGGTGACGGCGAGCGGCTCCCAGGAGGTGGAGAGCATCATCGGCTCACCGGCCTCCCGGAACAGGTACTTGGTGCGCATGACCCGGTCGCCGGCCTGGAGGCCCAGCCGCTCGGCGATCGCGACCCCGGCCTCGGTCTGTTCGCTGCTGGACTCCCAGGTGCCGCGCACCGAGGCGTCGGCCTGCTCCTGCCGGAAGGGCGTGGCGCCGCCGGACGGGCGGTATCCGGAGCGGGCCACGCGGCGCGGCACCGGGCGCTCGCGGACATACGTCCCGGAGCCGGAGCGGCCCTCGACCAGACCCTCGGCCATCAGCACCTTGCGGGCCTCCAGCGCGACGGTGTCCGAGACGCCGTACTCCTCACGGATGCGGGCCTGGGAGGGCAGGCGGGTGTGGGGCGGCAGTGAACCGTCGACGATCTTCTTGCGGAGATCACCCGCGACACGCAGGTACGCCGGCTGCTCACCGAAAGTCACTGGCCGCTCCCATCAGGTTGTACAGACAGCAACAGCGTGGCAACGGTGGGTTGCGCCATGCAAGCGAAGGCCAGAGAATCACCCGATGTGATGACAGGGGATGTCGGAGGGCTTTACCCAGGCACTTTCTCCCTATAAATGCGCTCCCACGGCTGCGCTCACACCTGGATGCCGGTGTCGGCTCGGTCGTCTTCCGGGCAGGTACCGTGCTCCTGGGGCGGTCGACGGCAGCGCGGGACCGGTGAACGGCCGGTGGCCGGGCCGACGTACGACTGGGCGCAAGGCCAGTGGGGCACGAACGGGGGCGGAATGAGGGTGGACACCCAGACCCGGAGCCGGGTGGGCGGCGAGCTCGTCCGGGCGGTGAACGGGCTCACCACGCGGTGGGCGGCGACGGCGCAGGACGGCACGGTCGTGTCGGCGGCCGGGGTCTGGCCGCTGCTGGCCTTCCTGGCCGACGGCGCGACGGGCCCGGCGCGGGCCGAGCTGAGCGAGGCCCTCGGCCTGCCGGCGGATCAGGCGGCCGGTGCCGCACGGGAGTTGCTGGCGGCACTGCGGTCGGTGTCCGGGCTGGACGCGGCGCTCGGTCTGTGGACACATCAGGCGCTCACCCTGCGGGAGGAGTGGCGGGCCGGGCTGCCGGCCGGGACGTACGGGGTGTTCGGGGACGACCTCGTCACCGCACAGGAGCGGCTGGACGCCTGGGCGGCCGAGCGGACCGGCGGGCTGGTGGAGCGCATGCCGGTGACGCTGACCCGGGAAGCGCGGATGGTGCTGGCCAGTGCCCTGTCCCTGCGCACGACCTGGCGGCAGCCGTTCACCGAGCTGCCGTTGCGGCCCGCCTCCGGTCCCTGGCAGGGGCGCACGCTGCGCGGGCTGTACCGCCGCAGCGTCCGTCCGGACCGGGTGGGGGTGACGGGCACCCCGGACGGCTTCGTCACGGCGCTGACGGTGCCCGGTGACAACGGCGTCGATGTCCATCTGGTGCTCGGCGAGGAGCACATGACCTCCGGTCAGGTACTGGCGGCCGGGGTCGGGATCGTGGCGCGGGCGCTGCCGCTGACCACGGGCGGCTCGCTGCCGCACGGGCATGTGGGGCCGGGTCTGCACGTGGAGCAGCAGCCGGCCGTCGAGCCGGAGCCGCTGACGCTGGATGTGCGGACGGTGGCCTACGAGGTGCGCGCCGATCACGATCTGCTCGCCCTGGCCGGGCTGTTCGGCCTGACGGCGGCCGGCGATGCCCGCCACGCCCATTTCCCCGGCATCAGCGACTACCCGCTGGCCATCGGCGAGGCCCGCCAGTCGGCGCTGGCGCAGTTCGGCGCACTGGGGTTCCGGGCGGCAGCCGTGACGGCGGTGATGGCGGCGCCGGGCAGCGCCCCGCCGCAGTACCGCTACGAGACCACGGTCGTCCGGGCCGTCTTCGACCGCCCCTTCGGCTTCCTCGCCGTCGACCGCGAGTCCCGGCTGGTGCTGGTGGCAGGCTGGGTGACGGATCCGGCGCCGGAGCCCGTCATGAGCTTCCCGGGCGCTGTTCCTCCAGGACTCTGACACAGCGGGCGAGCAGCCCGGTCAGGGCCTCGCGCTCGGCGTCGGTGAACTCCGCGGCGAGGGCGCGCTCGACGCGTACGGCGGCCGTGTCGGCCTCGGCCATGACGGCCCGACCTGCGTCCGTGAGGCGGGTCTCCAGGACGTTCCTGTGCCACTCGTGCGGGCTGCGGGTGATCAGATCGCGGTCCTGGAGGTTCTTCAGGACCGTGTTCATGGTCGGCGGGGTGACCCCGCACAGCCGGGCCAGGGCCGCGGCGGAGATGCCGGGGTTGTCTGAGAGGTGGAGCAGCGCGGCGTACTGGGCGACGGTCAGGCCCGCGGGCTTGAGGACCGCGGCCTTCGTGGTGTTGAGGGCCTGCTCGGCCCGCTTGAGGTGGGAGCCGAGGCGCTCGGACGCGGGCATGGAGGTCACCCGGCCCAGATTAATGCGTGAGCGAGGATTCACACCCTGGCGGTGATTAATGCACTGGCGAGGATTAGAACTCTAATGTAGCTTCGTGCTCGTCCTGGAGAGAGCAGCCGAACCGAGAGGCACTGCCGTGTCCCGTTCGATCCACCGCCGTACCTTCCTGACCGGTGCCGCAGCCACCGCAGTCGCCCTCGCCGCACCCCGGGCGACCGCGGCCACCGGCCATCCCCGCATCTCGACCGCCTTCACCCTCCCTGACGACCGGGCCTACCCCGAGGGCATCGCCCTCGACCCGCGCACGGGCGACGCGTACGTCGGCTCCTTCACGACCGGCGCGATCTACCGGGCCGCCGCCGGCAGCCGCGCCGCCGACGTCTTCCTGCCGGCCGGCGCGGACGGCCGTACGACGGCCAACGGCCTGAAGGCCGACCGGGCGGGCCGCCTGTGGGTCATCGACCACAGCACCGGAATCGACGTCTACGACCTGCGCGACCGCTCCCTGCTGGCCGGCTTCGAGGTACCGGAGGGTGATCAGCGCTTCATCAACGACCTCGTCGTCACCCCGGACGGCACGGCGTACGCCACCGACAGCGTGCGTCCGGTGATCTACCGGGTCACCCCCGCCGAGGTGGCACGTGGCGGCCGCGCGCCGCTGGTCGCGCACTTCGACCTGAGCGGGGCCGTGCCCCCGCACTCGCCGGACGCCTACACCCTCAACGGCATCGTCGCCGACCCCACCGGACGCCTGCTGTTCGTGGTCGACATGACCGGCGGTGGCCTGTACCGGGTTGACGTGACCGACGGGTCGGTGCGTCAAGTCACCCTGCATGGCGGCGACTTGGTGAACGGCGACGGCCTGGAGCTGTTCCACCGCACCCTGTGGGCGGCCCACAACAGGACGAACACCCTGACCCGCTGGCGCCTCTCCCCCGACGGCACCGAGGCCCACCTGACCCGCACCCTGACCACCCCCGCCCTCCAGATCCCCACCACCCTGGCCCGCACCCCCGGCGCCCTCCTCGTCGTCCGCTCCCAGTTCGACAAGGGCGGCCCGATGGGACCGGGAACACCGACCACGCCGTTCACGGTGGCACGGGTCACGGGGATGTGAGCGGCGAGAATCACACGTTGAAGCGGAACGTCCACCACAACGCTCCCACCTGCGGAAACGGGCTTCTGAGAGATCCAAGTCAGCACAGAATCAGCACCGGCGACAGGTCTGGGACTCCGGGACGAGAGGAAGGGCAGTCCCCCGGTGACGATCTCGTGGCCCGCGCCTCGTCGGATCGCTACGGTTGAGCCATGACCGCACTGCCCGACTGGATGCGCCCGCCGCGTGAGGAAGGCTGGTTCGCGGAGGACCTGGACCGCCTTCCCGAGGCACCCCGCCACACCGAGCTGATCGACGGAGCGCTTGTCTTCATGATGTCGCCGCAGAGGTGGTGGCACGGCCACCTCGTCACCATGCTCACCGTCGCTCTCATGGAGCAGGCGCCCGGCGATGTCAGGGTCGGTCGCGAGATGACCATAAAACTCGACGAGCGAAACCGGCCCGAGCCGGATCTGCTGTTGACGACGGCCGACTACGACGGAGACCGCACCTGGTTCGCGCCGGACGAGGTGCGACTCGTCATCGAGGTCGTCTCACCCGAGTCCGCGCACCGGGACCGCACGGTCAAACTGCGCAAGTACGCGGAGGCCGGCATCCCCCACTACTGGTGCATCGAGGACGAAGACGGCGCCCCTGTCGTCCACGTCTACGAACTCGACGAACCGACTGGCGTCTACGCGCCCGCCGGCATCTTCCGAGGGACTCTGAAGCGCCCTGTGCCTTTCGAGATCAGCCTGGATCTCGAAAGGCTCACGCCACCGACGAGCAACTAGGAGTCAGCACCAAGTCAGCCCCTTCTGATCTGCACGCTTGACGAACCGCCTAGCGCACGGTAACGAGGTGGTTACACATTGAACCGGAACTCCACCACGTCGCCGTCCTGCATGACGTATTCCTTGCCCTCCATGCGGGCCTTGCCCTTGGCGCGGGCCTCGGCGACCGAGCCGGTCTCGACCAGGTCGTGGAAGGAGATGACCTCGGCCTTGATGAAGCCCTTCTGGAAGTCGGTGTGGATCACACCGGCCGCCTCGGGGGCCGTGGCGCCCTTCTTGATGGTCCAGGCGCGGGACTCCTTGGGGCCGGCCGTGAGGTAGGTCTGCAGGCCGAGGGTGGCGAAGCCGACGCGGGCCAGGGTGGCCAGGCCGGGCTCGTGCTGGCCGACGGACTCCAGCAGCTCCAGCGCCTCCTCCTCGTCCAGCTCGGCGAGGTCCGCCTCCAGCTTGGCGTTGAGGAAGATCGCCTCGGCGGGGGCGACCAAGGCCCGCTGCTCGTTCTTGAAGTCCTCGTCGATCAGTTCGTCCTCGTCGACGTTGAAGACGTAGAGGAACGGCTTGGTGGTGAGCAGGTGCAGGTCGTGGAGGAGTTCGTTGCGCTCGCTGCCCTGGACGATGCCGTGCGCGAAGAGCGTGTCGCCCTTCTCCAGGATCTCCTTCGCCTCCTCGACCGCCTTGACCTTCGGGGCCACGTCCTTCTTGATGCGGGACTCCTTCTGGAGGCGCGGAAGGACCTTCTCGATGGTCTGGAGGTCGGCGAGGATCAGCTCGGTGTTGATCGTCTCGATGTC
Organism: Streptomyces sp. NPDC031426; assembly: GCF_055581585.1. NCBI lineage: Bacteria > Bacillati > Actinomycetota > Actinomycetes > Kitasatosporales > Streptomycetaceae > Streptomyces > Streptomyces sp. NPDC031426. The sequence continues at coordinate 211,408 of NZ_JBVIJE010000006.1, read as the reverse complement.
GTCCTTCGGCGAGACCTTGCCGTCGACGTGCACGACGTTCTCGTCCTTGAAGGCGCGGATGACCTGGCAGATCGCGTCGGACTCACGGATGTTCGCGAGGAACTTGTTGCCCAGGCCCTCGCCCTCGGAGGCGCCGCGCACGATACCGGCGATGTCCACGAAGTCGACCGTGGCCGGAAGGATGCGCTCCGAGCCGAAGATCGACGCCAGCTTGGCCAGCCGGCCGTCGGGGACGCCGACCACGCCGACGTTCGGCTCGATCGTGGCGAACGGGTAGTTGGCCGCCAGCACGTCGTTCTTGGTCAGGGCGTTGAACAGGGTCGACTTGCCGACATTCGGCAGGCCGACGATTCCGATCGTGAGCGACACGTTGCGACTTCCCGTAGATGAGTGGGCCAGAGGCTGCCAGGGGCCAGAGACCGACACTGGCCGATCCACCAGTCTACGGCGTCCGCGCCGGGCGGCTCGAGGGAGCTTCGAACCTCTGGCCAAGCTCTTTCCACCGGCGTGTCTGATGGGCTATTCGGCACATAAACAGACCTAAGTTGGTCGAGTGCAGCAACGCAGAACGCGACCTCCCAACGACGGACCGCGACGCGGCACGCCGCAGCAGCCCGCGCACCTGCCCCCGCAGGCGCGGCGCGGGGCCGGCAGCGAGCGCAGCCCGGGCCGGGGCCCAGGCCCGGGGCAGGGGACGCGGCTGCCGGGGCCCCGGCTCACCGGGCTCGGCGGCGGGCTGTTCTGCGTCCTCGTGATGTTCCTGCTCGGGTGCCTGGACGCGCTGCTGTTCGGTGGGTCCTTGAGGGTCTACGGCGTGCTGTTCCTGCCGGTGTGCGTCCTGACCTCGCTGTGGGTGCGGGCCGGGGACGTGCTGACCGCGCCGGTGGTCGTGCCGATCGCGTTCGCCGTGGGGATACTCCCGGTCGCCGATGGCGGCGGGGGGCTGCTCGGCAGCCTGATGGGCGTGTTCACCGGGCTCGCCACACAGGCCGGCTGGCTGTACGGCGGAACGCTGGTCGCCGGGGTGATCGTGCTCGTACGCCGGGTGCGGTGGGTACGACAGCGTCGGCGGCGTGGCTGAGCCGAGGCGCGTGACCTGCTGACCCGGCTGGGCGTGTGACCTGATGCCCTCGGCTGCGGCCGGGCGGGCGGGGTGCCTCTTGCCCGCGCCGGCGGGGTGCCCTGGTGCGACCGCCGCCACCCGGTGGCCGCCGCTCCAACCGCCCTGCCGCCCACCCCCTACGCGTTCTCCTGCGCCGCTCTCATCGCCGCCCCCACGATCCCCGCGTTGTTCTGCAGTTGCGCGGGGACGATCTCGGCCCTGATGCCCTCGATGAGGTGCAGGAACCTGTCGGCCTTGCGGCTGATCCCGCCGCCGATGATGAACAGCTCCGGCGAGAACAGCATCTCCACATGCGCCAGGTACTTCTGGACGCGGCGCGACCAGCGCTCCCAGGTCAGCTCGTGGTCCTCCTTGGCCTTGCTGGAGGCGCGCCGCTCGGCCTCGTGGCCGTCGAGCTCCAGGTGGCCCAGCTCCGTGTTCGGGACGAGGATGCCGTCCACGAAGACGGCGCTGCCGATGCCGGTGCCGAAGGTCAGCAGAATGACCGTGCCCCTGCGGTCGCGGCCGGCGCCGAACTGCATCTCGGCGACGCCCGCCGCGTCCGCGTCGTTGACCACCGTCACCGGCGGGCCGCCCAGCTTGCCGCTGAACAACGCGCGCGCGTCGGTGTCGATCCAGCTGCTGTCCACGTTCGCCGCCGTGCGCACCGTGGCGCCGCCGGTGACCACTCCGGGGAAGGTCAGGCCGACCGGGCCGGTCCAGCCGAAGTGGTCGATGACCTGCTTGACCCCGTCGGCCACGCCGTCCGGCGTCGCCGGGTGCGGGGTGAGCACCTTGCAGCGCTCCTGGGCGAGGTCGCCCCTGTCGAGGTCCACAGGGGCGCCCTTGATCCCGGATCCGCCGATGTCCACGCCGAAGATCTGCATGGCACCACGTTACGACGGAGGACTGACAGTCACTCCTCGGAAGTGCCGGTGCCGCCCCGCTCGGCGACCAGGGCCGCGGCCTCGTCGCGCAGATCGCGGCGGAGCTCCTTGGGGAGGGAGAACGTGATGGACTCCTCGGCGGCCTTGACGATCTCCACGTCGGCGTAACCGCGCTCGCCGAGCCATTCCAGGACCTGCTCGACCAGCACCTCGGGCACGGAGGCGCCGGAGGTGACGCCGACGGTCGTCACGCCCTCCAGCCAGGCCTCGTCGATCTCGTCGGCGAAGTCCACCAGGTGGGCCTCGCGGGCGCCGGCGAGCTTGGCGACCTCGACCAGCCGCTTGGAGTTGGAGGAGTTGCGCGAGCCGACGACGATGACCAGCTCGGCCTCGGCGCCCATCTGCTTCACGGCGAGCTGGCGGTTCTGCGTGGCGTAGCAGATGTCGTCGCTGGGCGGGGAGACCAGGCCCGGGAACTTCGTCTTCAGGGCGTCGACGGTCTCCATGGTCTCGTCCACGGACAGGGTGGTCTGGGACAGCCAGACGACCTTCGACGGGTCGCGGACCTCGACCTTGTCGACATCCGCGGGGCCGTCGACGAGCTGGATGTGGTCGGGGGCCTCGCCGGAGGTGCCGATGACCTCCTCGTGGCCCTCGTGACCGATCAGGAGGATGTCGTAGTCCTCATTGGCGTAGCGGACGGCTTCCTTGTGGACCTTGGTGACCAGGGGGCAGGTGGCGTCGATGGTGGCGAGGCGGCCCCGTTCGGCCTCCTCGTGCACGACCGGCGCGACGCCGTGCGCCGAGAACATGACGATGTTGCCGGGCGGCACCTCCTCCGTCCGCTCGACGAAGACGGCGCCCTTCTTCTCCAGGGTCTGCACGACGTACTTGTTGTGGACGATCTCGTGCCGGACGTAGATCGGGGCCCCGTACTGTTCCAGGGCCTTCTCGACGGCGATCACGGCGCGGTCCACACCGGCGCAGTAGCCCCGGGGGGCGGCGAGCAGGACACGGCGGCCAGACGAAGCGGTCATGCGTCCCATCGTAAGGGTGCGCTTGGCGGCGCCGGGATCGCGTGCCCGGTGCCGCCCCTCCCTGCGGCCACGGCGCGAATGCGGTGCGGCGGCTGCGACTCCACTGTCGGTACTCCCCGTTACCCTCAACCGCATGGCTGCGAAAACCACCCCCGAAGCCCCACTGCCCGTAGGTGAGGTCTCCCGGCTGATCGGGGGCTGGATCGATCGGCTCGGGGCGGTGTGGGTCGAGGGGCAGATCACGCAGTTGTCGCGGCGGCCCGGCGCCGGGGTCGTGTTCCTGACGCTGCGGGATCCCTCGTACGACATCTCCGTGAGCGTGACCTGCTACCGGCAGGTGTTCGACGCCGTCGCCGATGTCGTCGGGGAGGGCGCCCGGGTCGTCGTACTGGCGAAGCCGGAGTGGTACGCACCGAGGGGGCAGCTGTCCCTGCGCGCCGCCGAGATGAGGCCCGTCGGCGTCGGTGAGCTGCTGGCCCGGCTGGAGCAGCTGAAGAAGGCGCTCGCGGCCGAGGGACTGTTCGCGCCGGAGCGGAAGAAGCCGCTGCCCTTTCTGCCGCAGCTGGTAGGCCTCGTCTGCGGTCGCGCCTCCGCCGCGGAGCGGGACGTGCTGGAGAACGCCCGCCACCGCTGGCCCGCTGTCCGCTTCGAGGTGCGCAACGTCCCGGTGCAGGGCGTGCACGCCGTCCCGCAGGTCGTACAGGCGGTGAAGGAGCTGGACGAGATCGAGGACGTGGACGTCATCATCGTCGCCCGTGGGGGTGGCAGCGTCGAGGATCTGCTGCCCTTCTCCGACGAGCAGCTCGTGCGGGCCGTGGCCGAGTGCCGTACGCCCGTCGTCTCCGCCATCGGGCACGAGCCGGACAACCCGCTGCTGGACCACGTCGCCGACCTGCGCGCCTCCACCCCCACCGACGCGGCCAAGAAGGTCGTGCCGGACGTGGGCGAGGAGTTCGAGCGGGTGCGGATGCTGCGGGACCGGGCCCGGCGCTGCGTGAACGCCTGTCTGGAGCGGGAGGAGCGCGGGCTGGCGCACGCGCTGGCCCGCCCCTCGATGGAGGATCCGCACCGGATGCTCGACGAGCGCGCCGACCACGTGGCCTCTCTCGTCGAGCGCAGCCGGCGGACCCTCGGGCATCTCCTCGACCGCGCGGACTCGGAGCTGACGCACACGCACGCGCGCGTGGTGGCCCTCTCCCCCGCGGCGACACTCAAGCGCGGCTACGCGGTGCTGCAGAAGACGGACGGGCACGTGGTGCGCGGTCCGGACGAGGTGACGGAAGGCGAGGCGCTCCGGGCCCGCGTCGCCGACGGCGAATTCACAGTGAAGGTGGGCGAATGACCGGCAAGGTGGACGAGGCGCTCTCGTACGAGCAGGCGCGGGACGAGCTGATCGAGGTCGTACGGCGCCTGGAGGCGGGCGGTACGACTCTGGAGGAGTCCCTGGCGCTGTGGGAGCGCGGCGAGGAGCTGGCCAAGGTGTGCCGGCGCTGGCTGGAGGGGGCGCGGGCCAGGCTGGACGCGGCGCTGGCCGAGGAGGAAGCGGAAGAGGAGGCGGACGCCGAGTAGGCGTCGGCCCATTGCGCTTGTGAAGCGGGTCACCACACCCTGACCATTGTTGAAGCTTGAACTTCATTGCCGTAGGGTCAGTGTCGTCAGCCGATCCGGACCGCGGTCCGGTACGTCGGATCAAGGCGCCACCTAGGAAGATCACGCATGTCTCTCGTTCTTGAGCCCGCCGCCCAGGACCTGCTGTTCCGCGAGGCCCGCACCGCGAACACCTTCACCGACGAGCCGGTCACCGACGAGCAGGTCCAGGCGATCTACGACCTGGTCAAGTACGGCCCCACCGCCTTCAACCAGAGCCCGCTGCGCATCACCCTGGTCCGCTCCGCCGAGGCCCGCGAGCGTCTGGTGCAGCACATGGCCGAGGGCAACCAGCCGAAGACGGCCACCGCCCCGCTCGTCGCGATCCTCTCCGCGGACAACGAGTTCCACGAGGAGCTGCCGACCCTCTTCCCGCACTTCCCGCAGGCCAAGGACGTCTTCTTCAGCGAGCGTCCGGCCCGTGAGGGCGCCGCCGGCCTGAACGCCGCCCTGCAGGCCGCCTACTTCATCATCGGCGTCCGTGCCGCGGGCCTCGCCGCCGGCCCGATGACCGGCCTCGACTTCGAGGGCGTCCGCAAGGAGTTCCTGGACGACGACCACACCCCGCTGATGGTGGTCAACATCGGCAAGCCGGGTCCGGACGCCTGGTTCCCGCGCTCCCCGCGCCTGGCGTACGAGGACGTCGTCACGACCGTCTGAGCCCCACGGACACCCGAAGAGGCCCCCGGCATGCCGGGGGCCTCTTCGCATGACCCGTCACGCGCGGCTCACTGCATCTTCAGCGCCGCCGCCAGCTTCGTCAGCTCCTCGAAGGACGCCGTGCCGGCCACCACCGTGGTGGAGCCGGGCGTGCCGTTCAGGACGAGGGCGTCGTAGCGGCCGCCGGTGTAGTGGGTCCAGGTGCGGCCGCCGATCGTCTGGGTCTGCTTCGTCGCCGACGCGCCCTGGCTGGCCTGGTCGATGAACTCGGCCGGCTTCTGCGTGGACTGCTCGATCTGCACATACTGGCTGTCCGGGGTCTGGAAGCCCAGGTGCCAGCGGTCGCCGTTCTCGCCCTGGAAGCGAACGGAGGTCGCCTTCCAGGTACTGGGCAGGCCCTCGGGCGCGGCCACCGGGTAGCTCGCCGCGCGACGGGCGGTGAGCAGCTCGACCCGGTAATCGACCCGCTTCAGGTCGGGAGAGTGATCGTCGTGCGGGATGCCGAGGAAGTAGACGACCAACGCCGCGATGCCGATCAGGGCCAGGGAGAGAATCATGTCCCGGGCCGTCTTCTGCTTGCCGTTCGAACCTGCCACGCCCCCTATCGTCGCAGGTGCCCCCGGCGCTCATCCGTGGGGTCCTCTGCTCATTTTGTCTGCCTAACGATAGAGTCGGGGCCAACACCCTCATCCGGCCGTCGTCGTATCAGAAAGGTGCGCTCCGATGACCGAAAATCATCATCTGCCGTCCGAGCTCGATGTTCCCTCCGAGGCTCCCGATCGCAACCTCGCCCTGGAACTCGTCCGGGTGACCGAAGCCGCCGCCATGGCAGCGGGCCGTTGGGTGGGGCGCGGTGACAAGAACGGCGCCGACGGTGCCGCGGTGCGCGCCATGCGGACCCTCGTCTCCACCGTGTCGATGAACGGCGTCGTCGTCATCGGCGAGGGCGAGAAGGACGAGGCCCCGATGCTCTTCAACGGGGAGCACGTGGGCGACGGCACCGGTCCCGAGGTCGACATCGCGGTCGACCCGATCGACGGCACCACGCTGACGGCCAAGGGCATGCCGAACGCGATCGCCGTCCTCGCCGCGGCCGAGCGGGGCGCCATGTTCGACCCGTCCGCCGTGTTCTACATGGACAAGCTGGTCACCGGCCCGGAGGCGGCGGAGTTCGTCGACATCGACGCGCCCGTGGCCGTGAACATCAAGCGGATCGCCAAGGCCAAGAAGGCCACGCCCGAGGACGTCACGGTCGTCATCCTCGACCGGCCGCGGCACGAGGGTCTGATCAGGGAGGTCCGGGAGGCCGGCGCCCGCATCAAGCTGATCTCCGACGGCGATGTGGCGGGCTCGATCTACGCGCTCCGCGAGGGCACCGGCGTCGACCTGCTGCTCGGCATCGGCGGCACGCCCGAGGGCATCATCTCGGCCTGCGCCGTGAAGTGCCTGGGCGGCACCATCCAGGGCAAGCTCTGGCCCAAGGACGACGAGGAGCGGGCGCGGGCCATCGACGCCGGGCACGATCTGGACCGCGTCCTGACGACCGACGACCTGGTGTCCGGGGAGAACGTCTTCTTCGTCGCGACCGGGATCACCGACGGTGAACTGCTGCGGGGTGTCCGGTACCGGTCGGAGACCGCGCTGACCGAGTCGATCGTGATGCGGTCGAAGTCCGGCACGGTTCGCCGGATCGACTCCGAGCACCGGCTCGCCAAGCTGCGGGCCTACAGCGCGATCGACTTCGATCGGGCCAAGTAGCACCTGAGCGGAGGGGCGCAGTTCCCTGCGTCCCGCAAGGACCACGGCGCCCTCTGTGCGGAGAGGGCGCCGCTCGTTCATTCAGCCCGCTATGCGGTTGGCCGCCGTCGCCCGCGCCGCCTTCTTCAGTTCCATCTCCCGGCGGCGCCTTCGCGCCAGGACCACACGGCGCTCCGCCGCCGTGAGTCCGCCCCAGACGCCGTACGGCTCGGGCTGGAGGAGGGCGTGTTCGCGACACTCGACCATCACCGGGCAGCGGGCGCAGACGCGCTTGGCCGCCTCCTCGCGGGACAGCCGGGCGGCGGTCGGTTCCTTCGACGGGGCGAAGAACAGGCCCGCCTCGTCGCGCCGGCACACTGCCTCGGTGTGCCAGGGAGCGTCTTGGTCCCTGTCTCGCGCCGGCATCCGCTGGACCGGAAGGGCAGCTACCTGCAAGGACGAATGCGGCGGTTGCAGCACGGTCTACTCCTGACGACGGCTTCGCGAGCGAGAGACGATGCAGCAAGGCCTACCCGCTGTGCGCGCGCCTATGCACAGCGTTCCCAGTCGTCGGCGCGCGAGCGGCTCGTTCGCGCCCCCAGCGCCCTGCTCAGGAGGAGCGGTACCGTCCGGTCACCATCGGATTCGCGACCGTCAACGGCCCAGGTGTCTGCGCAGCTTCCGGTCGACCTTGTCCTGGACGCGCTCCAGCTTCCGGTCGACCTTGCTCTGCACCCGGTCCAGGATGTCCGCCACGCGCTTGCCGCGCTTGGGGCGCGCCTCGACATTGCCGAGCACGGCCCAGCCGTCGACGTAGACGACCGGCGCCTCGGACTCGACCGAGTCCAGCGTGTCCACCTCGAAGTTGCCGAGGACGCCGCCTCCGGTGCCGCGCAGCGACACGTTCTCCGGGACGCGGATCTGGACGTCGCCGAAGACCGAGACGGCCTTGATCACGACCTGCTGGTACTCGAAGATCGCCTCACTGAGGTCGATCTCGACGCTGCCGAAGACCGAGTACGCGTGGATCCGGCGGCCGGCGTGCCAGCGGCCCCGGCGCACGGCGCTGCTGAAGACCGCCACCACGTTCGCGTCCGCCTCCGCCGGGATCGCCCCCGGGGAGGGACGGGACGGGGCGGGCGTGTAGGCGCCGGTGGCGGGGCGCTGGTGGGCTGCGGGCAGGTCCCGGATGAAGACCTCCAGCTCGCCCACCGTCTTGGCGGCGAGGACGCCCTCGATCCGCTCGGCATGCTCGTCGGCGGTCAACCGCCCCTCGGCCAGGGCCTCGCGGAGAATCTCGGCGATGCGATCACGGTCGGCGTCCGAGGCGCGCAGCTCGGCGGCAGGTGCTTCGGTGTGCTTCTGAAGGTCCACGGGAACAGCGTACCGAAACGCGATAGATCGCGACTAGGGGCTGTGGAAAACCTCGGCGTGCCGGACTGAGCCTTACCTCACAGGTTCCGTGCCGGCGGCAGGTTCTAGGCTGGTGAGGCCCGCCAGCGTCGGCGGGCGCCGTCCGTCAGAGTGAGGAATGGGCTGAGATGCCTGAGTTCGCGTACACCGATCTGCTCCCCCAGGGAGAGGACACCACCCCGTACCGGCTGGTGACGTCCGAGGGCGTCTCCACCGTCGAGGGCCCGGACGGGCGGACGTTCCTCAAGGTGGAGCCGGAGGCGCTGCGCAAGCTGGCCGAGGAGGCCATCCACGACATCCAGCACTACCTCCGCCCCGCCCACCTCGCCCAGCTGCGCCGGATCATCGACGACCCCGAGGCGTCCGGCAACGACAAGTTCGTGGCCCTGGACCTGCTGAAGAACGCGAACATCGCGGCGGCCGGCGTGCTCCCGATGTGCCAGGACACCGGCACGGCGATCGTCATGGGCAAGCGCGGGCAGAACGTGCTGACGGCCGGCGAGGACGAGAGGCACCTCTCCCACGGCATCTACGACGCCTACACAAAGCTCAACCTGCGCTACTCGCAGATGGCTCCGCTCACCATGTGGGAGGAGAAGAACACCGGCTCCAACCTGCCGGCCCAGATCGAGCTGTACGCCACCGACGGCGGCGCCTACAAGTTCCTGTTCATGGCGAAGGGCGGCGGCAGCGCCAACAAGTCCTTCCTCTACCAGGAGACGAAGGCGGTCCTGAACGAGGCCTCCATGATGAAGTTCCTGGAGGAGAAGATCCGTTCGCTCGGCACGGCCGCCTGCCCGCCGTACCACCTGGCGATCGTCGTCGGCGGCACCAGCGCCGAGTACGCGCTGAAGACCGCGAAGTACGCCTCCGCGCACTACCTGGACGAGATCCCGGCGGAGGGCTCGGAGCTCGGCCACGGCTTCCGCGACAAGGACCTCGAGCAGAAGGTCTTCGAGCTGACGCAGAAGATCGGCATCGGCGCGCAGTTCGGCGGCAAGTACTTCTGCCACGACGTCCGCGTCGTCCGCCTCCCGCGCCACGGCGCATCCTGCCCGGTCGCCATCGCGGTCTCCTGCTCGGCCGACCGCCAGGCCGTCGCGAAGATCACCGCCGAGGGCGTCTTCCTGGAGCAGCTGGAGACCGACCCGGCGCGCTTCCTGCCGGAGACGACGGACGAGCACCTGGAAGAGTCGTCCGACGTGGTCGAGATCGACCTGAACCAGCCCATGGACACGATCCTCGCCGAGCTGACCAAGTACCCGGTCAAGACCCGACTGTCCCTCACCGGGCCGCTGGTCGTCGCCCGTGACATCGCGCACGCCAAGATCAAGGAGCGGCTGGACGCGGGTGAGGAGATGCCGCAGTACCTGAAGGACCACCCGGTGTACTACGCGGGCCCGGCGAAGACCCCCGAGGGCTACGCCTCCGGTTCCTTCGGTCCCACGACCGCCGGCCGCATGGACTCCTACGTGGAGCAGTTCCAGGCGGCGGGCGGCTCCAAGGTGATGCTGGCGAAGGGTAACCGGTCGAAGCAGGTCACCGACGCGTGCAACGCCCACGGCGGCTTCTACCTCGGCTCGATCGGCGGCCCGGCCGCCCGTCTCGCCCAGGACTGCATCAAGAAGGTGGAGGTCCTGGAGTACGAGGAGCTGGGCATGGAGGCGGTCTGGAAGATCGAGGTCGAGGACTTTCCGGCGTTCATCGTCGTGGACGACAAGGGCAACGACTTCTTCACCGATCCTGCCCCTCAGCCGACGTTCACGTCGATTCCGGTGCGGGGTCCGGGGCTGGCGTAGTGCCGGGTGCGGCGGGGACGGATTCCGCCCCCGCCGCCCTACCGTTTCGGGGCCACGATGCGCGCACCCGATGCCTCACTCAGCGTAACGACCGGGAACAACGCTGCGTCCCCGGTCGCTGTAACCGCCATGAGCGACAGCGACTACCGCATCGAGCACGACTCCATGGGCGAGGTCCGTGTCCCCGCCACCGCGAAGTGGCGGGCCCAGACACAACGCGCCGTCGAGAACTTCCCCATCTCCGGCCAGCGCATCGAACGGGCGCACATCGAAGCCCTCGCGCGCATCAAGGGCGCCGCCGCCAAGGTGAACGCGCAGCTCGGTGTGCTCGACAAGGAGATCGCCGAGGCGGTCCAGGAGGCGGCAGCCGAGGTCGCCGAGGGGAAGTGGGACGAGCACTTCCCCATCGACGTCTTCCAGACCGGTTCCGGCACCTCGTCCAACATGAACACCAACGAGGTCATCGCCACCCTCGCGACCGAGCGGCTGGGCCGTGACGTGCACCCGAACGACCACGTCAACGCCTCCCAGTCCTCCAACGACGTCTTCCCCTCCTCCATCCACATCGCCGCCACCGCCGCCGTCACGCACGACCTGATCCCCGCCCTCGACCACCTTGCCGCCTCCCTGACCCGCAAGTCCGAGGAGTTCGCCGACGTCGTGAAGTCCGGGCGCACCCACCTCATGGACGCCACCCCCGTGACGCTCGGTCAGGAGTTCGGCGGATACGCCACCCAGGTTCGCCACGGCGTCGAGCGGCTCCGCGCCTCCCTGCCCCGGCTCGCCGAACTCCCCCTCGGCGGCACCGCCGTCGGCACCGGCATCAACACCCCGCCCGGCTTCTCCGCCGCCGTCATCCAGGAGGTCGCCCGGGTCACCGGGCTGCAGCTGACCGAGGCCCGGGACCACTTCGAAGCGCAGGGCGCCCGGGACGGGATCGTGGAGGCCAGCGGGCAGCTCAGGACCATCGCGGTCGGGCTGACGAAGATCGCCAACGATCTGCGGTGGATGGCGTCCGGGCCGCGCACCGGGCTCGCCGAGATCCGGCTGCCCGACCTCCAGCCGGGCTCGTCCATCATGCCGGGCAAGGTCAACCCCGTGATCCCCGAAGCCGTCCTCATGGTGGCCGCCCAGGTCATCGGCAACGACGCGACCATCGCCACCGCCGGCGCCGCCGGGAACTTCGAACTGAACGTCATGCTGCCGGTCATCGCCAAGAACGTGCTCGAATCCGTCCGGCTGCTCGCCAACGTCTCGCGGCTGCTGGCCGACCGGACGATCGACGGCATCACCGCCGACCGGGAGCGGACCCGGGAGTACGCGGAGTCGTCTCCGTCCGTCGTCACCCCGCTGAACAAGTACATCGGCTACGAGGAGGCCGCGAAGGTCGCCAAGAGGTCCCTCGCCGAGCGGAAGACGATCCGGGAAGTCGTCCTGGAGAGCGGGTACGTCGAGCGCGGCGACCTGACCCTGGAACAACTCGACGAGGCACTGGACGTCCTGCGGATGACCCACCCGTGACCACCGGCGGACGTTTCCGGCCACCTGCGCGGAACCGTGATGTGCACCGCAGCGTCGTATGCCCACGGCACCTAATATCTGTCCATGACGGACGACGGAGCGACGACACACGTGGACACGGCGGACACGGCGCACTCGGCGGACACACGACCCGCGACGCACTGGACCCCGGGCACCCAGATTCTGTGGCGCTACCGGGAGAACGCCGGCGCGCACATCCACATCGCCCGGCCCGTCACCGTCGTACGTGACGACGCCGAACTGCTCGCCGTGTGGATGGCCCCCGGCACCGAGTGTGTGAAGCCGGTCCTCGCCGACGGCACGCCCGTGCATCTGGAGCCGCTCCAGTCCCGCTACACCAAACCGCGCTCGGTGCAGCGGGACCGCTGGTTCGGCACGGGTGTGCTGAAGCTGGCCCAGCCCGGCCGGCCCTGGTCGGTGTGGCTGTTCTGGGAGCCGGGCTGGCGGTTCAAGAACTGGTACGTCAACCTGGAGCAGCCCCTGGCCCGTTGGGTGGGCGGGGTGGACTCCGAGGACTACTTCCTGGACATCTCCGTGCATCCCGACCGCAGCTGGCACTGGCGCGACGAGGACGAGTTCGCGCAGGCCCAGCGGGACGGGCTGATGGACGCGCGGACCGCCGAATCGGTCCGGGCGGCCGGGCGGGACGCGGTCGAGGTGATCGAGGCCTGGGGGGCGCCGTTCTCGGACGGCTGGCAGCACTGGCGCCCGGATCCGTCCTGGGCGGTACCTTCTCTCCCCGAGGACTGGGACCGTACGCCCGCGCACGTGTCCTCATGAGACCCTTGATGCGCCCCCGGGCAGGAAACGTAGGATCGTCCTCCGCAAACAGATAATCAGAGTCGGTGCACGGCACTGTCGTTGAGGGTGGTGGTCGGGTGGCGGGTGGGAGCAGAAGTGCAACTTCAGGAGCGCACGCCGGGCTTGACCGATCGTCACCGAGGGGCGGCAACACGTGAGCGAGGGGCACCAGGGCACAGGAACGACCTCTGACCACGCGGGAATTCCGTTCCTGGGGCACGTATTGCGGGTATCGGGACTTCTGCGGGAGCAACTGCGCGCCCGGCGCGCAGTGCCGTACGGATGGATGCGACACGCGTGACGGAGCAGCCCACCTCCTTCGAGCGCCCCCAGGGCGCCGACCCCGCGGAGGGCCGCGGGGCGCTCCTGCGTACCCCGAAGCCCGCCGCGACCCCCGCCTTACCGGCACAGGCCCGGGCCGAGGGAGCGTCCTCCGGACCGGGCACGGCCACGCCCTGTGGCAAGGGAAAGGACGGCAAGGGGATTCAGCCCCCGGTCGGCAAGGGGAAGGAGCCCCCAGTCAACGGCCCCGAGCACTCCCAGCCCGCCACCACCGAGCCCGGTGCACACCGCCCGCGCCCCGCGCCGGAGGCCACCCCTTCGCGCCCCGCGCCGGAGGCCATTCCGCCGCAGCCCGGCGCCGAGCAGGAGCGGACGGCGGCGCGTGCCCCGGGCGGTCAGGAGCGCCGTACCGGGCGCGGCCTGCCGCCGGGCCGGCCGATGCCGATGCGGCGCGACGGCGACCGGCTGAGGTTCGTGGGCGCGGCCACCCGGCGGATCGCCCGCGGACTGGACCTGGACGAGATCGTGATGGGCTTGTGCCGGGCGACCGTGCCGACCTTCTCGGACGCGATCCTGGTCTATCTGCGCGACCCGCTGCCGGTCGGCGACGAGCGGCCCACCGGCCCGGTGGTGCTGCGGTTGCGCCGTACCGACCGGATACCGGAGGACCGGGACACCGACGGTGTGCTGCTGCCCGCCTTCGAACCCGAGCCGGAGCCGAGCGCGCTGGCCGAGCTGTCGTCGCTCACCACCGAGCTGTGCGAGGTGCACCCCGGCGGCGCGCTGAACGAGGTGCTGCGGGGGGTGCGGCCGGTGTTCGCCGACGCCCCCGCCGCCCGGGCCGCGCTGCCCGAGCTGCTCGGCGAGTGCGCCGACACGGTCGTACCGTCCGGGCAGCACGCGATCCTCGCACCGCTGCGCGGCCGACGCCGGGTGATCGGCGCGGCCCTGTTCCTGCGCCGCCCGGACCGGCTCGCCTTCGAGGGCGACGATCTGCTGGTGGCGGCCCAGCTGGCCACGCACAGCGCGCTCGGCATCGACAAGGCGGTGCTGTACGGCCGGGAGGCGTACATCGCCGACGAGCTGCAGCGCACCATGCTGCCGGAGACCCTGCCCCGGCCGACGGGTGTGCGGCTGGCGTCGCGGTACCTGCCGGCCGCGGAGACCGCGCGGGTGGGCGGCGACTGGTACGACGCGATTCCGCTGCCCGGCAGCCGGGTCGCGCTCGTGGTCGGTGACGTCATGGGGCACTCCATGACCTCGGCGGCGATCATGGGCCAGCTGCGGACGACCGCGCAGACCCTGGCCGGGCTCGATCTGCCGCCGCAGGAGGTGCTGCACCACCTGGACGAGCAGGCGCAGCGGCTCGGCACGGACCGCATGGCGACCTGCCTGTACGCCGTCTACGACCCGGTGACGCACCGCATCACCATCGCCAACGCCGGCCATCCGCCGCCCGTGCTGCTGCACCTGGGCGGCCGGGCCGAGGTGCTGCGGGTGCCGCCGGGCGCGCCGATCGGCGTCGGCGGGGTCGACTTCGAGGCCGTGGAGCTGGACGCGCCCGCCGGGGCCACGCTGCTCCTCTACACCGACGGGCTGGTGGAGTCCCGGCTGCGGGACGTGTGGACCGGCATAGAACAGTTGCGGGAAAAGCTCGCCGCGACCGCCCAGTTGACCGGCCCGGACCATCCGCCGCCGCTGGAAGCGCTGTGCGACGAGGTCCTCGACATGCTCGGGCCGGGCGACCGGGACGACGACATCGCGCTGCTCGCGGCCCGCTTCGACGGGATCGCGCCGAGCGATGTGGCGTACTGGAAGCTGGAGCCGGAGGAGACGGCCCCTGGCCAGGCCCGCCGGCTGGCCCGGCGCGCGCTCGCCCGCTGGGACCTGGAGGACCTGACGGACTCGGTGGAGCTGCTGGTCAGCGAGGTCGTGACGAACGCCGTACGGTACGCGTCGCGGCCGGTGACGCTGCGGCTGCTGCGCACGGACGTGCTGCGCTGCGAGGTCGGCGACGACGTGCCGCAGCTGCCGCGGCTGCGGCAGGCCCGGGCCACGGACGAGGGCGGGCGCGGCCTGTACCTGGTCAACAAGCTGGCCCGGCGCTGGGGCGCGACCCGGCTGAGCACCGGCAAGGTGGTGTGGTTCGAGCTGAACCGGGGCTGAGAGGCCCGCTACCTGTGCGAAGGGCGCCCGGCTGCTGCCGGGCGCCCTTCGCGTGGGTTGCCCCTACTGTCCGCCGGCGTCGAGCGGGTTCTGCGGGGTGGCGCCGTCCGAGGGTCCGGACGGCGGCGGCGACGACGTGGTCGGCGGCGGCGAGGACGACTGGCTCGGCGGCGGAGAGGACGCCGAGTGACTCGGCGGCGGCGACGACGACGACGCCGAGTGACTCGGCGACGGAGAGGACGACCGGCTCGGCGACGGAGAGGACGACCGGCTCGGCGACGGGGAGGACGTCTGCGGCGGCTGGACGGCCGCGCCCTGGGTGGTGTTCAGGTCGAACGTGCTGACATCACCCATCGCCTCGAAGGTGTAGGCGGCCCAGACTTTCGCCGGGTAGTTGCCGCCGTTGATGCGGGCGGGGAGGCCGGTGGTGGGGTCGAGCAGACCCGTCGCGCCCGTCAGCGGAACCTGCGCGTGGGTCCTGGAGTCCTCGCCGAACAGGCCGACCGAGGTGACCAGGCCCGGCGTGTAGCCGGTGAACCAGGCCGACTTGTTGTTGTCGGACGTACCCGTCTTGCCGGCAACCTGCTGGCCGTTGCGCGCCGAATTGCCCGCCACCGACTGACTGGCCGTACCGTCGTCGACCACGCCGGTGAGCACGGAGGTGACCGTGTCGGCGGCCTCGCGGGGGATCACCTGGTCGCCGATCGGATCCGGCAGGGTGACGCTGTTGTCCTTGTGGTCGGCCGACTTGATGATCGCCGGGGTGACCTTCTTGCCGTGGTTGTCGAAGGTCGCGTAGATGCCGGCCATCTCCAGCGGGCTCGCGCCCATGGAGCCCAGCGTCTGTGCGGGGACCGGATCCATGCCCTTGGTGTCCATGCCGAGCTTGGCGGCGGTGGCCATCACCGTTTTCATGCCCACGTCGACGCCCATCTGCGCGAAGACGGAGTTGACAGACTGGTTCATCGCCGTCTGGACGGTGATGGGCCCGTAGTTGTGGTGGTCCTCGTTCGGCGGGCCGAAGCCGACCTTGCTGCCGTGGTCCACGACCTGGCGGCCGCTGGTGCCGTCGTAGATCGTGTTCGCCGTGATGGGCTGGCCGTTCTGCGTCTGGGCGCCCTCGGCCAGAGCGGCGGCCAGGATCACCGGCTTGAAGGTGGAGGCGGGCTGGTAGTCGCGGCGGGTCGCGTTGTTGGTGAAGTGCTTGAAGTAGTCCTCACCGCCGTACATGGCGAGGACCTTGCCCGTCTTCGGGTCGACGGACACGGCACCGGGCTGGACGTTGCCGTCGACGGAGCGCTTCTTCGGATCCAGCTTGCCGGTCAGCTGCTCCTTGACGGACTGCTCCAGCTCGCGCTGTTTCTTCGGGTCGATGTTGAGCGTGATGGTCCAGCCGCCCTTCTTCACCAACGCCTCGGCGTCACCGAGGGAGTTGGCCCTGCCCTGGGCGACCAGCTGCTTCTCCAGCGCCGCGTTGGCCGCGTCCACCAGATAGCCGGTCTGTCCCTTCATACCGGGCGCCGCCTTGGGCGCCTTCGGCTTCGGGAACTGCATGGACTGGCGCTTGCCCGCGTCCAGCCAGTGCTGCTTGACCATGTTGTCCAGGACGTAGTTCCAGCGGGCCACGGCCAGCCTCTTGCCGGTGTCGCTCGCGATGGCCCAGTCGTACTGGTTCGGCGCCTGGAGCAGCGCCGCGAGGTAGGCGCCCTCCTGGACCGTGAGGTTCTTGGCGTCCTTGTGGTAGTACGCCTGTGCCGCGGCCTGGATGCCGTAGGCGCCACGGCCGTAGTAGCTGGTGTTGATGTAGCCCGCGAGGATGTAGTCCTTGGACTTCTGGCGGTCCAGCTTCAGGGAGATGACCAGTTCCTTCAGCTTGCGCGAGACGGTCTGGTTCTGGTCCAGGTAGTAGTTCTTGACGTACTGCTGGGTGATCGTGGAACCGCCCTGGGTGCCGCGCCCCATGAGGGTGTTGAGCACACCGCGGGCGGTGCCCCGCACGTCGACGCCGGCGTCGTGGTAGAAGGTCTTGTTCTCGGCCGCGACGAAGGTGCGCTGGACGTCCTTGGGGACTTCGGAGAGGTCGACGCTCTCCCGGTTGAGCTGGCCGGTGCGGGCGAGCATCGTGCCGTCGCTGTACTTGTAGATGTTGCTCTGCAGCTGGGCGTCGGCGTTGCCCACAGGGATGTCGACGTACATGTACAGCCCGATGAAGGCCGCGATCGCGAGCAGGCACGTCCCGAAGAACGTGCCGAGGATCTTCTTCCAGGTGAAGAGCCGGCGTATGCGGCCCTTGGGCGGCTTGGCGCCGGCCGGTGCACCCGCCGTGGGACCGGAGCGGCGGCGCCTGGGCGCCGCGCGGTGGCCACCGCGCTGTCGCGCTCGTCTCTCTTCCGCTCGTCCCATGGGTTCCTTCGCTCCGCTTCCGTCTCGGGTTCCACCTCGGGGTCAGCTCCGAAAGCTAACACCCGTCTAT
Organism: Streptomyces sp. NPDC031426; assembly: GCF_055581585.1. NCBI lineage: Bacteria > Bacillati > Actinomycetota > Actinomycetes > Kitasatosporales > Streptomycetaceae > Streptomyces > Streptomyces sp. NPDC031426. The sequence continues at coordinate 193,862 of NZ_JBVIJE010000006.1, read as the reverse complement.
ATGACAAAGGACGTCTGATCCGCTCTTTTACGGACGTGACAATCAGCACCTGCTCCAAGGGAACCGACGGATCTGGCGGTCATGGGGTTGCTTCCCGCACGCAAAAGTGACCACGGCATCAGCGCCGGGCCGATGGCCCACAGCGCAGGCCCGCTGTTTCGGAACCGTGACAATCGGCTCCCACCTGCGTGGCCGTACAGCGCGCCATGATCTCCACACTGCGCGTATACATGCGGGGTATACACCATGTGTAGAGTGCTTGACATGTCCATCGGTCACACTCTCCTGGGACTCCTGGAGTCCGGTCCGCGGCACGGCTACGACCTGAAGCGGACCTTCGACGAGAAGTTCGGTCACGACCGGCCGCTGCACTACGGCCAGGTCTACTCCACGATGTCCCGGCTGCTGAAACACGGCCTCGTGGAGGTCGACGGGATCGAGGCCGGCGGCGGCCCCGAGCGCAAGCGGTACGCCATCACCGACGCCGGCATCACAGACGTCGAGCGCTGGCTCGGCACCCCGGAGAAGCCGGAGGAGTATCTGCAGTCGACGCTGTACACCAAGGTCGTCCTCGCCCTCCTCACCCACCGCGACGCCGCCGTCATCCTCGACACCCAGCGCGCCGAGCACCTGCGCAGCATGCGGATCCTCACCGACCGCAAGCGCAAGGGCGACCTCGCGGACCAGCTGATCTGCGACCACGCGCTGTTCCACCTGGAGGCCGACCTGCGCTGGCTGGAGCTGACCGCCGCGCGCCTCGGCAAGCTCCGTGCGGAGGTGGCCAAGTGACCGCTCCCGCCGGCTCCCTGCTCACCGCCGAGGACCTGCGCAAGGCCTACGGCCCCACGGTCGCGCTCGACGGCGCCGAGTTCTCCATCCACCCCGGCGAGGTCGTCGCCGTCATGGGCCCCTCCGGCTCCGGCAAGTCGACCCTGCTGCACTGCCTCGCCGGCATCGTGCCGCCCGACTCCGGTTCCATCGTCTACGACGGCCGCGAACTGGCCGGCATGAGCGACGCCGAACGCAGCGCGCTGCGGCGGTCCGAGTTCGGCTTCGTCTTCCAGTTCGGCCAGCTGGTGCCCGAGCTGACCTGTGTGGAGAACGTGGCGCTGCCGCTGAGGCTGAGCGGCACCTCCCGCAAGCAGGCCGAGAAGGCCGCGCTCGCCTGGATGGAACGCCTTGAGGTGGACGACCTCAAGGCCAAGCGGCCCGGCGAGGTCTCCGGCGGCCAGGGGCAGCGCGTCGCGGTGGCGCGGGCCCTGGTCACCGGTCCCCGGGTGGTGTTCGCCGACGAGCCGACCGGCGCGCTGGACTCCCTCAACGGCGAGCGCGTGATGGAGTTGCTGACCGACGCGGCCCGCACCACCAACGCGGCCGTCGTGCTGGTCACGCACGAGCCCCGGGTGGCCGCCTACTCCGACCGCGAGATCGTCGTACGCGACGGCAAGTCCCGCGACATGGAGCGCGCCATATGAATGCCCGCCCGTCGCCCACCACCGCCCTGCCGGAGGCGCTTCGCGCCGCCCCTTTCAAGCCCAAGTGGTCCAGGGACCTCGGCATGGGGGTCCGGTTCGCCCTCAGCGGCGGGCGCGAGGGCTGGATCCGGATGCTGCTGACGGCGGTCGGCGTCGGTCTCGGCGTGGCGTTGCTGCTGCTGACGACCGCGATCCCGAGCGCGCTGGCGGTACGGCACGATCGCGACGCGGCCCGGCTCGACTACACCTACGGGCCGCACCGCCCGAAGGCCGCGAACACCCTGGTGATCTCCGACGCCGACACGACGTACCGCGGCAAGGACGTCCGCGGCCGGCTGGTGGAGCCGGAGGGGCCGCGCGCACCGATCGCGCCGGGCCTGGCGAGGTACCCGGCGGCGGGCGACATGGTCGTCTCCCCCGCGCTGAAGAGACTGCTCGGCTCCGCCGACGGCACGCTGCTGCGCGAGCGGCTGCCGTACCGGATCGTCGGGACGATCGGCGAGAGCGGGCTCATCGGCTCGCACGAACTCGCCTACTACGCCGGTGCGAAGGACCTGGCGTCGCGCATCAACGGCTGGCGGACGGCCCGGATCACCCGCTTCGGGCCGCCGCAGGCATCACCGGCGAGCAAGACCGACCCGGTGCTGATCCTGCTGGTGCTGGTCGTGTTCGTGGTGCTGCTGATGCCGGTCGCCGTGTTCATCGCCGCCGCCGTACGGTTCGGCGGCGAGCGACGCGACCGCAGGCTGGCCGCGCTGCGGCTGGTGGGCTCCGACAGCCGGATGACCCGGCGGATCGCGGCGGGCGAGGCGCTCGCCGGATCGCTGGTCGGGCTGGTCTTCGGCACCGGCTTCTTCCTGCTCGGCCGGCAGCTCGCGGCCTCGGTCGAGATCATGGACATCAGCGTGTTCCCCAGCTATCTCAACCCCTCCCCGGCGCTGGCCGCCCTGGTCGCGGTCGCCGTTCCGGCGGCGGCGGTCCTGGTCACGCTGTTCGCGCTGCGCGGGGTGGTCATCGAACCGCTGGGCGTGGTCCGTACAGCCAGGCCCGCGCGCCGCCGGCTGTGGTGGCGGCTGCTGCTGCCGCTGGGCGGACTGGCCTGCCTCGCCCCGATGATCGGCCAGGGCCGGAACAACGGCACCTTCAACGAGTACCTGGTGATCGGCGGCGTCCTGCTGCTGCTGGTCGGCGTGACCGCGCTGCTGCCCTGGGTCGTCGAGGCGGTCGTGGCCCGGCTGGGCCTGGGCGGCGTGGCCTGGCAACTGGCGGTGCGGCGGCTGCAGTTGAGCAGCGGCTCGGCGGCCCGCATGGTGAACGGCATCGCGGTCGCGGTGGCCGGGGCGATCGCGCTGCAGATGCTGTTCGCGGGCGTGCAGGGCGACTACACCAAGTCCACCGGCAAGGACACCGACAGCATTCAGATGCAGGTCAACCTGTCGCGGGGCGTCCCTTTCGTGCCGGTCGCCGGGAAGTTCGCGGCGACCAAGGGCGTACGCGAGGCCACCGCACTCGGCAGCACCGAGCTGGCGGACCGGCCCTGGACCCCCGGTCACGGGCCGGACAACACGGTGGGCCTCACCGTCGGCACCTGCGCCTCCCTGCGCAAGGTGGCCGCGCTGACCTCCTGCCACGACGGGGACGTCTTCGTCGCGAAGGGCGGGGACGAGGACTCCGAAGTGGACCAGTACGTCCGGCCGGGCCGCACGCTCCACGTCAACACGAGTGACGGCCTGGGCGGCGGACCGGACGTCGTCTGGACCGTGCCGCACGGTATGAAGCAGGTCCGCGCGATCACCGGGCCGAACGGCACCAAGGACAGCGGGGTGCTGATGACACCGGCCGCGCTGTCCGGCCCGATGAGCGGCGCCCTGAGCGGAGGGGTGTACCTCCGGCTCGACGAGTCCGTGCCGGACGTGCACGAGTACGTGCGCAACACGGCGGCCCGGATCGACCCGCTCGCGGACGCGATGGTGTGGTCGGCCACCGAGCAGTCGGACAAGTTCACCTCCATCCGCACCGGAACGTTCGTCGGCGCCGTCTGTGTGCTGGCGCTGATCGGGGCGAGCCTGCTGGTGTCCCAGCTGGAGCAGTTGCGCGAGCGGCGCAAGCTGCTGTCGTCGCTGGTCGCCTTCGGCACCCGGCGGCGCACCCTGAGCATGTCGGTGCTGTGGCAGACCGCCATCCCCATCGCCCTGGGCCTGCTGCTCGCCTCGGCCGTGGGGCTGACGCTGGGCGGGGTGCTGCTGAAGATGGTGGGCTCGACGGTGAGCGTGGACTGGCCGAGCGTGCTGGCGATGACCGGCGTCGGCGCGGCCGTGGTCGTCACGGTCACGCTGCTGAGCCTGCCGCCGCTGCTGCGGATGATGCGGCCGGAGGGGCTGCGGACGGAGTAGCGGCGCGAGGTCCGGGCGCGGTCGGCCGTGGGCCCCTCCCTCCCGGGGGCCCACGGCCGTTCCTCACAGGCTGTGCTCCCGCACCACCCTCCGCGCCTGGGCGAACAGCATGCCGACGTTCACCGACTTACGGCAGACGACGACGGCGACGACGTCCTGCTGGTCGTTCATCCGCAGGAACAGGTGGGTGAGGTTATCGCTGTTGACGAGGATCTCCTGGAAGAAGTGGTTGTCGTCGCTGACGCCACGGCGCTCCTTGAAGACGTCCTCGATCATGACGACCGTACGCCCCTGGAACAGGTCGAGGGTCGCACCCGCCAGCAGGTCCAGCACCTCCGGCGGGTGGTTGTCGACGGTCTCGTAGGACAGCAGCATTCCGGTGGCCATGTCGACCACACCGGCCGCGACGCAGTCGGGCGTCTCGGCGCGCAGCGACTTGACCAGGCTCATCACCTGGTCGGAGAAGCCCGTCATGCGTTTCGTCGCCATCCCTCACACCCCCTCTGGCGTCTTCTCGGTGAGGATCGATCCGATGCGGTCGAGGGCCGGGTGGGTCGCCCGGTGCAGGCGGCTCACGTCCATCCCCTCGTCGCCGAGGACCACCATCAGGGCGGTGTCGCCGACGGCGTAGAAGGCGACGCAGCCGTGGCTGCCGTACGTCACCGTCTGCCGCAGCGCGCCGCGCGCCGTGGCGGCGGTGGTGCGGCGCGCCAGGCACAGGCCCGCCGCCGCGAGCGCGGCGAGCCCCTCCGGATCGATCGACTCCGCGGTGTCGGCCGCGATCAGCATGCCGTCGGCCGCCGCCAGGGCGGTGTCGGTGATCCCGGTCACCTGTTCGCGCAGTCCGCGCATCTCCCGCGCCAGGGCTTCGTGGTCCATGTGCTCAACTCCCTTGTTTTCCTTGCCGGTTCGACCGCTGCGAGCCGTCGGCGGACCACTGTCAGCCAGCGGTTCCGTGGCGCAGCCGGAAGAACCCTTTCCAGCCCGTCCCGCTCACCGGCGGGACGAGGACTTCGGTGATGCCGCTGGCGCCGGGTGCGCGGCGCGGCAGTTCGGCGGGGGCGGTCGGCGCCGGCTCCGGCGGTGACTGCTCGCGATGCCGTACGACCGGAGCCTCGGGCGCCACCAGGAGCGGGGTCCGGGCGAGCGGGCCGGGGCACTCCAGCAGCCCCTCGCTCAGCATCCGCGCGACCTCCACGGTGACCGTGTAGACCCCGCGGCCGGTGCGGAAGGCCAGGTCGCGGGCGGTACGGCGGCCGTCGGCGTGCGCGAGCAGCTCCCGTTGCAGCGGGGTGCCGGCGTCCTGCGGCGCGGCCATGGGCAGGGGCCGTTCCCGGTCGGGGCGCACGGGGTGCGGCAGCGCGTCCACGGCGGCCACCTTGCGCACCGCGTCCTCCAGCAGCCGGGCGGGCCGCTCGCCGGTGGCGACCGGGGCGTGCGGCTCGGTGCCGGTGATGCGTGCACAGGCGTCCACCCGGCCGGCGACGACGGCGAAGGCCGCGTCCCGCAGCGCCAGCAGGCACACCACCCGGAGCTGGGCGGCCCCCGCGTAGCCGTGCGCGATCAGCCCGGCGGCCGGCCAGCGCGCCCCGGATTCACGCACCAGCTCCGCCCACTGCTCGCCGTCGATGCGCTCGGAGCGCAGCAGCAGCGCCTCGGCGCCGGGGGCGCCAGGACTCTCCGCCGCCACGACGAGTCCGTCCCGCAGATGGAAGGCGCCGCCGGGGCTGCCCGGCACCCGCAGTTCCCCCGTGAATCCGTCACGCCCGCACGCGGTCAGCGCGTGCGCGAGCCCGCCGTGATCCATCGCTCCCCTTGGCATTTCGTACAGACGCCTGACGTGTCGCACCGAGGGGGTATGTGTATCAGTCGATCGGCATATTTCAGCCGAAGGTTTCCGACCTGACCCGGACTGACGGAACTTGGAGTTTCGAGCCGATCACATCGCTTTGTTCGACACTCATTTGATCGATCGGCGGGCTCAGGCGTCCCGGTCGAGCACCCGCACCGGGAGCGAGCGCAGCGCCCCGCGCAGGGCCGCCGCCAGCTCCTCGTACTCGGCGGACCGGGCCGCGCCCGCGCGCATGGCGAAGGCGACCCGACGGCTCGGTGCCGGCTCGGCGAAGTAGCCGGTGAGGAGCTGGCTGCTGCGGGTGGTCTCCAGCTTCAGGGCGGTGCGCGGGAGCAGGGTGCAGCCGAGGCCGCCGGCGACCAGCTGGACCAGGGTGGACAGGCCGGCGGCCGTGGTCGTGACCGGGGCGTCCTCGCGGCCCGCCTCCCGGCAGATGTCGAGGGCCTGGTCGCGCAGGCAGTGGCCCTCGTCCAGGAGCAGCAGGTTCAGCTCCCTCAGCGCCTCGCGCGGGATGCCCTCGCGGCCACCGAGCCAGTGGTCCAGCGGGGTGACCAGCACGAAGTCCTCGTCGAAGAGCGGGAGTTCGACGACTCCGGGCACGCCGAGCGGCACCGCGAGCAACAGCAGGTCGAGACGGCCGGAGCCCAGGCCGTCGATCAGGTTGGCGGTCTGCTCCTCGTGCACCTGGAGGTCGAGGTGCGGATAGCGCTCGTGGACCAGCCGCAGCACGGTCGGCAGCAGGTACGGCGCGACCGTGGGGATCACTCCGAGGCGCAGGGCGCCCGTGAAGGGCGCCCGGACCGCCTCGGCCTCCTCCAGCAGTGCCCCGACCGCGTCCAGCACCGCCTTCGCGCGTACGGCCAGCCGCTCGCCGGCGGGCGAGAGCAGCACCTTGCGCGTCGTACGCTCGAGGAGGGTCACCCCGAGGGTCTCCTCCAGTGCCGAGACCGCGCCGGACAGAGCGGGCTGGCTCATCCCGATGGCGGCCGCCGCGTCCCGGAAGTGCAGATACTCGGCGACAGCGGCGAATGCACGCAGCTGTGCGAGGCTCGGCTGCCTCCGCTTGCCGTTACTCATGGTCACTGATAACTACCTCCGATCAACATGACCGAGTGTAGCTATTTCACTAATCAATGCACCCTGTGCCAACATCGACAAAGTCCAACCCATGGGAAACGCCCTCAAAAGGGGTGTTCCTCGCTGCAAGGAGAGCGTGTGCTCACTGTCGGTGACAAGTTCCCCGAGTTCGAACTGACCGCCTGCGTCTCGCTGGAGAAGGGCAAGGAGTTCGAGCAGATCCACCACAAGTCCTACGAGGGCAAGTGGCTGGTCGTCTTCGCATGGCCGAAGGACTTCACCTTCGTCTGCCCGACCGAGATCGCCGCGTTCGGGAAGCTGAACGACGAGTTCGCCGACCGCGACGCGCAGATCCTCGGCTTCTCCGGTGACTCCGAGTTCGTCCACCACGCCTGGCGCAAGGACCACCCGGACCTGACCGACCTGCCGTTCCCGATGATGGCCGACTCCAAGCACGAGCTGATGCGTGACCTGGGCATCGAGGGCGAGGACGGCTTCGCGCAGCGCGCCGTCTTCATCGTCGACCCGAACCGCGAGATCCAGTTCACCATGGTCACCGCCGGTTCCGTGGGCCGTAACCCCAAGGAGGTCCTGCGGGTCCTGGACGCCCTGCAGACCGACGAGCTGTGCCCGTGCAACTGGACCAAGGGTGAGAACACCCTGGACCCGGTCGCGCTGCTGGCCGGTGAGTGACCCATGTCGCTCGACTCGCTGAAGTCCCGCGTCCCGGACTACGCCAAGGACCTGAAGCTCAACCTGGGCTCGGTCATCGGCAACTCCGACCTGCCCGCGCAGCAGCTGTGGGGCACGGTGCTGGCGACCGCCATCGCCTCCCGTTCCCCGATCGTGCTGCGTGAGCTGGAGCCGGAGGCGAAGGCGAACCTCTCGCCGGAGGCGTACACGGCCGCCAAGTCGGCCGCCGCCGTCATGGCGATGAACAACGTCTTCTACCGGACCCGCCACCTGCTGTCCGACCACGAGTACGGCACCCTGCGCGCCGGTCTGCGGATGAACGTCATCGGCAACCCGGGCGTGGAGAAGGTCGACTTCGAGCTGTGGTCGTTCGCGGTGTCCGCCATCAACGGCTGCGGCATGTGCCTGGACTCGCACGAGCAGGTGCTGCGCAAGGCGGGCGTGGAGCGCGAGGTCGTCCAGGAGGCGTTCAAGATCGCATCGGTGATTCAGGCCGTGGGCGTCACCCTCGACGCAGAGGCCGTGCTGGCCGAGTAGGCGGTTCTGCGAAGGCCCCGCTCACCCTTGGTGGGCGGGGTCTTCCGCGTTCCGAGCGACGGACTCGTCCGCGGCGGCCTTCTGCCGCTGGAGTTCCTCCGAATACTGCCGCAGATACCCGACCACCGTGTTCGTCACCGCCACCAGCGGTACGGCCACCACCGCGCCGCCGATGCCGGCCACCATGCCGCCGGCGGCGACCGCGAGGACGACGGCCAGCGGATGGACGCGGACCGCACGGCCCAGGATGAACGGCTGCAGGACGTGGCCCTCGATCTGCTGGACCGCGAGGACGACCACCAGGGTCATGACGGCCGTGAAGACGCCCTGGGTGACCAGCGCCACGATCACCGCGAGCGCGCCGGAGGCGACCGCGCCGACGAGCGGGATGAACGAGAACAGGAAGATGAAGACGGCCAGCGGGACGGCCATCGGCACGTTGAGGAAGTAGATGCCGATGCCGATGAAGGTGGCGTCGATGAGGGCGACCAGGACCGTGCCCCGGACGTAGGCGGTCAGGGTGCGCCAGGCGCGCGGGCCGGCGCCGGCCACGCCCGGGCGGGCCGCGGCGGGCACCAGCTTCAGGAACCACTCCCAGATGCGCCTGCCGTCGTAGAGCAGGAACAGCGTCGAGAAGAACACCAGCAGGAGGCCGGTGAGGAAGTCGACGATGACCTGGACGCCCTCCAGACCGGCGGACGTTATCTGGTCGGTGTTGGCGCCGATCGCCTCGCGGAGGTTCTTGGCGATCTGATTGATCTGCTTGTCGGTGACGTGGAAGGGGCTCTTCAGCAGCCAGTTGCGCAGGTCGTCGATGCCGGACTGGATCTGGCTGGAGAGCGTGTCGATGTTCTCCATGACCTGCCAGGTCACGAACCAGCCCATCAGCCCTATGACCACGAACCCGCTGATCGCGGTGAGCGCGGTGGCCGGTCCGCGCGGCACTCCGCGGCGGGTGAGCCGGGCCACCGTCGGCTGCAACAGCGCGGTGACGAGCAGCGCGATGACAAAGGCGAACACCACCAGCTGGACCGCGCTGATGACCTGGATCAGCACCCAGACGGTGCCGGCGAGGACCAGCACGCGCCAGCCGGCCTCGGCCGCGACCCGCACACCCCAGGGCACGGCCTCGGCGGGGTCGGGGCGGTGGCTGGCCGCGGGTGCGGGTACTGGCCGGCGGGCGGGCGGTACGACGGCCTCGGCGGCGGGCTGCGGCGGAGGCAACGGGGTGTCCGAGGGGTCCGGCGGCTCCGGGGCGTGCTCGCGCTCCACCTCCGCACGGCGCTCGTCCAGGCGCTCGCCCATCTCGGTGAGACCGGCACCGAGCCTGCCGAGCCACCCTGGCACTCGCGACATGATCCGTCCTCTTCCCCCGCGTCCCCGCGTGCTCGCCACCTCTCCTCCCCCTGGAGGCATCCGGGTACGACCGTACAGGGCGAAAGCCCCTCCCCTAAGGACGGGGAGGGGCTGCGCGAGGTTGAGTGCGACCGGCGGTGACCGACGGGCCTAGTACCAGTGGTTGGCCGCCCAGAACGACCAGGCCTGGCAGGGGCTGCCGTACCGGCTGTCCATGTAGTTGAGGCCCCACTTGATCTGGGTGGCGGGGTTGGTCTGCCAGTCGGCGCCGGCCGAGGCGTACTTGCCGGCGGGCAGAGCCTGGAAGAGACCGTAGGCGCCGGAGGAGGCGTTCGTGGCCTGGTAGTTCCAGCTGGACTCGTGGTCCACGATGTTGCTGAAGCACTGGAACTGGTCGCCCGCCACCATCTGCCGTGCCATCGCCTGGATCTGCGCGACGGTGTAGCTGCTCTGGACGGGGAAGCTGGAGGAGTCGCGGGCGCTGTCACGGCTGGCCGCGGCCTTCGCCTCGGCGCGCGCCTTGGCCTCCTTGGCCGCCTGCTCGGCCGCCGCCTTCTTGGCGATCGCGGTCTCGGCGGCAGCCTTGCGGGCCGCCTCCTCGGCGTCCTTCTTGGCGCTCGCGTCGGCGGCGATGGCCTGGGCGTCCGCCTGCTGCGTCAGGGAAGCGGACTGGACCTGGGCCTGCTGACCCGCGGGTATGTCCGCGAGGAGCGTGGTGTCGGCTGCCGTCGCCTCGGCGTCGTTGTTGTTCTGCGCGACGCTGCCCGAGGCAACTCCGACGACGCTTCCGACGGCGGTGACCGCGGTGGCCGAAGCCACTGCGAATCCCCGGACCGAAATCCGGCTCACACGGTTTCCTTCCAGCATCGCCCGCTTCGGTGACCCTGGCGGACGCAATCGTGCCCCTGGCACTGGCCTCCCAACTGCGGGGTCACGGGAGGCGCGGGCCCGGTGGGCAACTCCCCCTTCGGGGAGTGCCGCGAGGTGCTCGGGCGGCATACGACGAGCTCTATGGAGTTGGTGGTGCTGCTGTGGTGCCGTACCGCTGGGGGTACAGGTGTGTCGTATGCGGGGCCTGACAGGACTGAGACTCTGCCGTAACCGGACGCCGGGTGGCAATTCTGAGTTGAGTGTGAAAGCTCACATCCCGTTTGGCCCTGGGGATTTCCGGAAAGTTCCGCACACCAAGGCGCCGCCCGGCTAGGCTCTTGGCCTTTGCCGGACGGCGCCAACTGCCGTGCGGGTCGAATCAGATGTGACCGTCCTCCAGCATTTCGGTCACAAGTGCGGCAATCTGGGACCTCTCGGACCGGGTCAGCGTGACGTGCGCGAAGAGCGGATGCCCCTTCAGCTTCTCCACGACGGCGACGACACCGTCGTAGCGACCGACCCGCAGATTGTCCCTTTGTGCCACGTCATGGGTGAGAACGACCCGTGAATTCGCGCCGATTCGGGACAGAACAGTGAGAAGCACATTCCGTTCGAGGGACTGCGCCTCGTCCACGATCACGAACGCGTCGTGCAGGGAGCGGCCGCGGATGTGGGTGAGCGGGAGGACCTCCAGCATCCCGCGCGCGGTGACCTCCTCGATGACCTCGCGGCTGGTGACCGCCGACAGCGTGTCGAAGACGGCCTGCGCCCACGGGCTCATCTTCTCCGCCTCGGTGCCCGGCAGATAGCCCAACTCCTGCCCGCCGACCGCGTACAGCGGCCGGAACACCATCACCTTCTGGTGCTGGCGGCGCTCGAGGACCGCCTCCAGGCCCGCGCACAGCGCCAGCGCCGACTTGCCGGTGCCGGCCCGGCCGCCCATCGAGACGATCCCGACGTCCGGGTCGAGCAGCAGGTCGAGCGCGATGCGCTGCTCGGCGCTGCGGCCCTTGATGCCGAACGCCTCCCGGTCGCCGCGCACCAGGCGGACGTTGCCCTCGGCGGTGATCCGGCCGAGCGCCTTGCCGCGCTCGGAGTGGATGGTCAGGCCGGTGTGCACGGGCAGCTCGGCGGCCTCGGGGACGTACAGATGCCCTTCCTCGAAGAGGATGTCCACCTGCTCGCCGGAGAGCGTCAGTTCGGACATTCCGGTCCAGCCGGAGTTCTCCGTGATGGCGAGCTCGGCGCGGTACTCCTCGGCGAGCAGACCGACCGAGGACGCCTTGATCCGCAGGGGCAGGTCCTTCGAGACGACGGTGACGTCGTACCCCTCGGCCTGCAGATTGCGGGCCACCGCGAGGATGCGGGAGTCGTTGTCCCCCAGGCGGTAGCCGGTGGGCAGCACGCTGGGGTCCGAGTGGTTGAGCTCGACACGGACGGTCCCGCCCAGCTCCCCGATCGGGATGGGGGCGTCGAGGCGACCGTTCTTCACCCGGTAGTCGTCCAGCAGGCGCAGGGCCTGGCGGGCGAAGTAGCCGAGTTCCGGATGGTGCCGCTTGGCCTCCAGTTCCGTGACCACCACGATGGGGAGCACGACCTCGTGCTCGTCGAAGCGGGTCAGGGCGTTCGGGTCGGCCAGCAGGACGCTGGTGTCGAGAACATAGGTGCGCCGGTCTGGCTTGTGGCGCTTTGTGCTGGTCACCACGGAAGGACGTACCCCCTCGGATGAGGTCGGGGAGCGACGAGATCGAGCTGGGCCGGTCGTCGGCCGCCCTGCACGGGCCGACAGCCGGCCCTCCGCCTCTTCGTCCGTGCTGTGACCGCACGATCGGGCTGGTGCAAAGGGCCTCCCGGGCGGACGGCCCCGTGCCGCCCGCTGAGATCCGACACCCGTGGTTCGGGCGTCGACCTGTTTGGCTTATGCCCTCGAACATGCACTGCCATGCAAAAGTGGCCACCGGCGTACCGGTGAACTCATCGTTACGTCCGCAAGAATCCGGGTGTGCGAACGCCCCGCTGCCTTGGCGGCCGGCGGGGCGTCGGTCGGGTCTCAGCCGCCGTAACGGCGGTGACGTGCGGCGTAGTCACGCAGGGCGCGCAGGAAGTCGACCTTGCGGAAGGCGGGCCAGAAGACCTCGCAGAAGTAGTACTCGGAGTGCGCGGACTGCCACAGCATGAATCCGGACAGCCGCTGTTCGCCGCTGGTGCGGATCACGAGGTCCGGGTCGGGCTGGGCGCCCGTGTAGAGGTGACGGCCGATCATGTCGATGTCGACGGACTCGGCGAGGTCCTCCATCGGCACGCCCTTGTCGTGGGCGTCGAGCAGCATGGAGCGCACGGCGTCGGCGATCTCCTGCCGGCCGCCGTAGCCGATGGCCACGTTGACGAGTATGCCGTCGATGTGGGCGGTGGCCTCCTCGGCCTCCTTCAGGGTGCGCTGCATGCCGCCCGGCAGCAGGTCCATGGTGCCGACGTGGTGCACGCGCCAGCGGCCGTCGGCGGCGAGTGTGCGGACGACGTCCTCGATGATGCCGAGCAGCGGGACGAGTTCCTCCTGCGGCCGGTCGAAGTTGTCCGTGGACAGCAGCCACAGGGTGACGACCTCGACATCGGTCTCGGTGCACCAGCCGAGGAACTCCTCGATCTTGTCCGCACCGGCCCGGTGGCCGTGGACGGTGGTGGAACCGGACGCCTTCGCCCAGCGGCGGTTGCCGTCCATGATGACGCCGATGTGCTTGGGCACCTGAGCATGGTCCAGGTGGCCCTCCACCCGGTGTGCGTAGAGCCTGACGAGCAGGCTGCGCAGGTTTTCGCGCAGGTTCACGTGGCCCTCCGGGGGTGTGGCGGCGGGTTCGGGGTGCGGGGGTGTTTGAGCCTACCCCGCTGGCGGCTTCGTGTCGGCCGGGGGTTTGCGGAGTGGGGTCGGGGTCCTGCGGATGCGCCGTCGAGTGCGGCCGTGTGGGGTGATCGCCCGGTTCCCGCGCCCCTTGGTGGGGACGCCGAGCCGGCCCCGAGCGGTTCCCGGAGCCCCCGCCGAAAGGGCTGCCGATGGACGGAACGAAAAACGGGCCGGTCCGTGGGGGGGAGACGGACCGGCCCGAGGGGGGGTTTCCACCATAACCCTTCGTAAGGGATGGTGGGTGCATCGGCGGGACACAACTACTCTCCGGAATCATCCGGCAACGCCGTGGTGGGCGCGGAAGGCTGGATTCAGAGGTGTCACATGGCCGGTTCGCAGTGGATTCCCAGGGATGACGGTCAGATGCGAAAGGATTCAGAAGGAATCCGAACGGTTTACGCCATCTTGCGGAGATGTCGGCGAGTTGCGCCGGGGTCCCCCCGATGGGCTACCCGACCGGCGAACGGCGACTTGACGGTTCCGGTACGGCGACCCGGGGAGCGCGCTCGGGCTCACAGCACCGCGCAGCCCCCTCCACTGCGCGGTGCCAGCCGCGCGGGGTTTGCCGACGCGAATTACCTTGGTCTGAACTTATGTGACAGATGAGGCCGATGTGAACCGCACTGCATAACGATGTGGAAACCGTTGGCAAACTGCGGGTGAATCAGCGGGGTTTGCGGACATCGAAGAGGTGCCGGGTGCTGTGCGCCACGAACGGCCCCTCCCTCTCGATCCGCTCGTGCAGTGAGCGGAGTTGGGGTTCGTAGGCCTCCACCGTGAAGCCCGGGACCATCCACACCACCTTGCGCAGGAAGTGGACGACGGCGGCGATGTCGTGGAACTCCATCCGCAGCCGCTCCGCCCGCAGCCCGGCCACCGCCAGGCCCGCCGCCTCGGCGTCGGCCCGCTCCCGCTCGGAGTCCCGGCCCGAGCGCGCCTCCTCGGGCAGCGGCCCGAGGAAGTACTCCACCAGCTCGAAGACGCTGGCCGGACCGACGTGCTGGGCGAAGTACGTGCCCCCCGGCCGTAGCACCCGGGCGATCTCGTCCCAGTACGGCCGCACCGGATGCCGGCTGAGCACCAGGTCGAAGGTCTCGTCGGCGAACGGCAGCGGCGCGTCGTCCGGGGCGGCGACGACCACCACCCCGCGCGGTCGAAGCAGCGCGGCGGCCCTGGCCACATTCGGCGGCCAGCCCTCCGTCGCGGCGGCCACCACCGGCCGGGCGGGCTCGGCCCTGCCCAGCGCGAAGTCCAGGACCTCACCGCCACCGGTCTGGATGTCCAGCACGGCCTCCGCCCGGGCCAGCCGCTCCCCCGCCGACACGGCGTACCCCCACGAGGGCCGCTCCTCACTGGCCCGCCCCTCGAACCAGGAGAAGTCCCAGCCGTCGGTGGGCACGGCGGCGCCCTCGGCCACGAGGTGTTCGAAGGAGTGGTTCACGGACATGCCGTCCATGATCGCAGGGCACTGCCCGACGGGGCCTGCTAATTTCCGCCCGTATGACGAGCTCCCGCATGACGACCTACTCCGCCGGAGAGAAGCAGACGCTGCACGCGAGCCTGGACCGGCACCGGAACGCCGTGCTGTGGAAGCTGGACGGCCTCGACGACGAGCAGTTGCGCCGGCCGATGACACCGTCCGGCACCAACCTGCTGGGCCTGGTGAAACATCTGGCCTGCGTCGAGTACGGCTGGTTCGTGGACACGTTCGGCGGCGAGGCCGAGCCTTTGTGGTTCGACCCCCATGACGACATGCGGGTCACCCCCGAGGAGACGACCGAGCGGATCGTCGCCTTCTACGGCCGCGCCCGCGCCGCCGCCGACGCCGTGATCAACGAGCTGCCACTGGACGCCCAGGGCAGCCCAGCCTGGCGGGACATCACCGTGACCCTGCGCTGGACCCTGGTCCACATGGTGGAGGAGACCGCACGGCACGCCGGCCACATGGACATCCTGCGGGAGCTGATCGACGGCGCCACCGGGGACCATCCGCCGGTCACCGGCGCCGGCTGACCGTGCTGTACATCGACCCGTACGCCGGCTGGGCCGTGGCCGCGTCGAGCAGGCCGGCGTCCAGGTGACGGCGGGCCGCTCGGGGGGCGGGGCCCTCGGGCACCAGGTCGTGCGTGTGCACCAGCCCCCACAGCGTCATGAGCAGGGCGCCGAAACGGGCCGGCGGGTGGAGCGGGCCGTCCGGCGGACCCTCGCGGGTGGCCCAGCGGGCGGCTGTCGTGCCGCCGACCTCCGGGACGCGCTGCACTCCGCGCCGGCGGAGCGTCGGCGGTGGCGTGGACGACGTGCGGGACCTGGGCGTGGATCAGCGCGCCGCTGCACAGCGGTGGCCTCCCGGCCGCGACGGCATCGCCCTCCGGGTCGTACAGCGCGGCACCGATGGGTCGGCTGCCGGCCCGCAGCGCCTCCCAGGCCAACTCGAAGGGAAGGCGCCAGAGGAGGGGGATCGAGGTCACGGGGCCGCCCCCGGCCCCCCGAGCACGAGGAGGATGTGCTCGTCTTCGCCGTGCCGGATCGTGCCGGCCCGCTCGAAGCCGTGTCTCTCCAGCAGCCGGACGGAGGCGGTGTTGCCGCCGAAGGGGTCGGCGTACAGGGGCCGTACGCGCTCCAGCTCCAGGAAGAGGCCGAGGGCGCGGGTGCCGACGCCGCCGCCCCAGTACGGCCGCCCGAGCCAGTAGCCGACGAACCGCCGCTCGCCCTCCGTCCAGGAAACGACGTGCCCGGCGGCCGCACCGCCCACGGTGACCGTCCGCACGAGGCAGTCCGGATCGCCGAGAACACGCTCTCGCCAGTGCCGCAGGAAGGCGTCCCGCGGCCGGGGCGTGAATCTCGACCGCCGGACGGCCTCCGGGTCGTGCTCATAGGAGAGGAAGGCGAACAGGTCGTCGTCCGTGACGCCCCGAAGGCTCACTTCGCTGTGCTCGTCGCGCTCGTCGGTCATGTCGGGCAGTGTGGCAGCCGCCACTGACAACGCCCCCCTGTCGCGTCAGGCCACCAGGAGCCGTACCTCCTCGGCGGCGAACCGCACGAACCCCTCCGGGTCGGGCTCGTCCCCGGTCGGCTGGAGCACGACGGTGTCGGCACCGGCCTCGGCGAGCCGCCGTACCGCCGCGGCCACGGCCGCCGCGTCCCCCGCGACCCCGACGCCCGGCACCGACTCAAGCCCCTCGTCGGCGAGTTCGGCCCGCAGCCGGGCGGCGGCGTCGGCCCCCGTGGCGGCGAGCAGATAGACGACGACCGGGTGGTGCTCGCCGCGCCCCGCCTCCTTCTGCCCCTCCTCGATGAGCTGCCGGGCCTGGCGTACGCCGTCCGGGGAGGTGGCGGCGGTGAGGAGGGTGCCGTCGGACTTGGCGCCGGAAAGGCGGAGGGTACGCGGGCCGGTGGCGCCGGTGAAGACGGGCACCGGCTGCTCCGGCGGCCAGTCGAGGGCGACGTCGTCGAGGGAGACGTACCGGCCCCGCACGGTGAGCCGTTCACCACCGAGCAGGGCGCGCAGGGCGTCGAGATGCTCGCCGAGGAGGGTGAGCGGGGAGGCGGCACGGGCACCGACCTGCCCCATCCAGTCCTGCACCCCGTGTCCGACGACGATAGTGGCCCGCCCGGGGAACATCCGGTGCAAGGAAGCGGCCTCCATCGCGGTGATTGCCACGTTCCTGAGGGGCACGGGCAGCAGCCCGACACCGACCCGCACCCGCTCGGTCCAGGCGAGCGCCGCGGCGGCGGTCGTCATGCCGCCCTCCCGGAAACAGTCCTCCCACAACCACAGTTCTTCAAGGCCTGCTTCGTCCGCCGCACGGGCCACGGCCCGCAGCCGCTCGGGCGGAAGCTGGGGGCGGAAGACGACACCGAGTCCAGTCATGGACCTCTTCCTAGTGGGGAGGACGTGGGGTGACAAGTGGTTGTGCCCGGCGGAGAGTTGGAGGGGACGGGGATGGGGATGGGGAGACGCTGGCGGGACGGGGTCGGGAGGCTGATCGTGCCCCGGGGTGAGGGAACGGAAGACCCGCTGGTGCTTCCGCTGGAGATCTCGGCCTCCTACCGGGCCCGGACGAAGGGCCTGCTGGGCCGGGAGTCCATCGCCGGGGCGATGCTGCTGTCACCGGCGAGCGGGGTCCACACCTTCGGCATGCGCATCCCGATCGACGTCGCCTACCTGGACCGCCGCCTGACCGTCCTCGCCGTCCGCACCGTGCCCCCGGGCCGCCTGGGCCTGCCCCGGCTGCGGGCACGGCACGTACTGGAGGCGGAAGCGGGCGTGATGGCGGGGTGGGGGCTGCGGGCGGGGGTGCGGGTGCGGGTGGAGGCCGGGGGCGACGCAGACGGTGTTCGCGATGGCGGTGTCGGCGATGCCGGTGGGGCGAACGGCCCGGGTTGAGGGCTGTTGTCAGTGGCACGTCCTAGCATCGCGGCATGAGAGCTTCAGGGACGTTCAAGGTCGAGGAGTTCACTCCGGCGGAGGTGCGACTGCCGGAGCCGGTGGTCGAGACGGCGGTGCCGGTCGGGGTGGCCACGATGCGGAAGCGGTACGAGGGTGAGGTCGCCGGGGTGTCGCAGACGCTGTTCACCGCGGCGTACGACCAGTCCAGTGGGACCGGCACGTATGTCGCCATGGAGTCCTTCGAGGGGAGCCTCGGCGGGAGAAGCGGCAGCTTCAACTTCGCCCACTCGGCGACGACCCTCGGAGAGGGCAGAGAGGCCGAGTTTTTCGTGATCGTGCCGGGGAGCGGGACGGGGGCGCTCGCCGGGATCCGAGGGGCCGGCGGTCTGCGGATCGATGCGGACGGCACCCATCGGATCTGGTTCGAGTACGAGGTGGGCGGCAGATCCTAGGGTTCCGCGGAAAATCGGACCCTGCCGATATCCACATGGTCAGCGGTTGAGGTCGACCCTTCGGAATGCGGGTGCGGTCAGCTCTCCGAGCGCGGAAAGGACACCTCGACACGTCGGTTCTTCCGCCGGCCCTCCTCCGTCGAGTTGTCGGCGATCGGATACTGCTCGCCGTAGCCGCGGACCTCGAAGGTGATGTTCGGGTCGTTCAGGTCCTGGCCCAGGACTGCCTGTACGGCGTTGGCTCGCTGCCTGGACAGGATGTCGCCGTGGGCGGACGAGCCGAGGTTGTCGGTGAACCCGAAGACGCGGACCCGGGTCGCGTTCTGCTTCTTGATCTCGTCGGCGATGGTGGCGATCCGCGCCTTGGCCTCTCCGCTGAGCCTGGCGCTGTCCTTGCTGAAGAGGACTTCGGCCTGGAGCGCGAAGGTGACGTCGGCGTTGGTGTCCTCACGCCGCTCGTCCCCGCTCTGGTCCTCTACGACCGACTTGATGTCCAACACCTTGGGCGCGGCGAGCGTGGCGCCCTCGGGGAGCTTGAGGTCGGGGTCGGTGGGGTCGATCTTCACCGGGGCGGCGGCGGAGGGCGCGGTGTCGGGAGGCTGACTGGGGTCCGTGTCGTCGGCGTAGGAGGGGGTGGCGGTGAGGAGGAGGGCGACAGCGGTGAGGGTGGCGGCGAGACGGGGGGTGGTCACTTTGGCCTCACCCGGAGATCTTGATGGTGGCGGAGGAGAGGGTGGGCAGTTGGAGGGTCACCTCGGTGGTGTTCGTGGGCGGGGAGGGGAACTGCATGAAGACCTGCAGTGACTGACCCGCCTTGAGCGTGCCGAGTCCGGTTGTGGTGAGCGGGCGGCCCTCTGTGTCGCGCAGTACGTAGTAGCGCTTCTTGCCCTTGGAGTCGACAAGGGTGGCTCCACCCAAGGACGGGCCGTTCTTGGTGATCTCGGTTTCATTGCCGCTAAGGGCGGACGGGATGAGCAGATCACCGGCCCCGTCGTTCTTCAGGGTGCCGTTCACCGTGACGAAGCCACCAGAATCACGTTGCACGGAGGTGATCTGGAGAAGCAGGCCATCCGAACCCTTCAGTTCGGCCAGAGGTTGATCCGACTGCCCCTCCTGGGCGCTCGGGCCGGAGTTGGCACCCTGGGAAGCGGACGCGGAACTGTGCGGCTTCTTGTCGTCGCCGGTGCCTCCGCCGCAGCCGGCCACACCGACAGCCAGACCAGCCGCAACGGTCAATGCGACCATCCCCCTGCGGGCCTTCGCAGTGAACCGAATGCTCATCGCTCCGCTTCCTTCGTCATTGATCGTTCGCTCGTCAGTCGGCCAGATGGACGTCGAAGAGGTCTTGGGGCTTCGGCAGCCCCGTTGTGTCGTCCGGCTTCAGATGCCAGACCTTGTCCCTGCAGGTGAGTTCGGGCAGGGCGGCGCCGTCCGCACCCTTGTCGGGGAGCTTGAAGGTGCAGAGGGGCTGGATCTCGGCGGTGGCGGAAGCCCTCGACTTGTAGTTCTCCGACCCGGGCACCACGGACCTGCCGACGGACTTGTTGGTCTGCACGTCGACCCGGTACTTCAGCAGCCCTTGCGGAGAGCAGCCCGTCAACGAGGCATGGTTCTGCCCGGCGAGTTGGCCGGCCCGCAAGCACGGGGCGACGTCGAACGTCACCCTGCCGTCGAAGATGTCCTGCCATTTGTTGGGATCGGCCAGTACGCGCACCCACTGTGCCGTGAGCTGCTCCCTCGCGTTCTGGGCCGCCGCAAGTGCTGCCGCGTCCGCAGCTGTCTGGGCACCGCTGCGATTCACCGACGCCTGGCCGACCGCGAGGTAGGCCAACGCAAGAAAGAGCAGGCCTGCCACCACCGTGATGTAGATGGGGAAGGCCTGCCCTGCGTCGCGGCGTGGAGAAATCAGCCGCCGGTGACCTGGGCGATCTTGTTCCTGATCGCGTCGAAGATCGTCTGACCGATGCTCGTACCCGTGATCGCCAACACGATGGCCACCACCACCGCGATGATGCCCAGATACTCCACCGCGGTCTGCCCCTTGTCGCTGCGAGCAACCCGGGCCTGCAGGTACGCGACGGTGGTGTTGAACCAGTTGCTCATGGTGGTCCCCTCCGGGTTCGCCTCCGATCCGGGAAACGTACGCCGGGACCCAGCCCTCTTGAGAGGGCCCCAGGACCCAACCCCGGACCCATTCCCCCCGCCGTCCGCTCCCCCACGCTCCCACCTCAAGCCACCCCCAACCACTTCGCGGTCGCCTGGGACCGGGTGGTGGTCTGGAGCTTGGCGAAGATGCGGTTGATGTGGTTCTTGACCGTCTTCTCGGAGATGAAGCACGCGGCGGCGATCTGCTGGTTGGTCATGCCGGACGCGATGAGGTCCATGATCTCCGCCTCCCTCGTGCTCAGCCGGAAATGTGAACGGAATGACTGTCCCATGGAGGATTGCAGTTGCGAAAGAACTTGGGGCGCAGTTTTCCGCAAATATTGCGGGACTTGAGGTTCCGCCTGTGCAGGTGCACTGGCCCGCAACTCCGTCAGCAACGCCTTCGCCGCCCCGGGAGTCACATGCGGCCGCCCCTCCCGGACGTCCCGCACCGCCCGCACCAACTGCTCCGTCGTGAACTCGCCGTGCACCAGGTATCCCCCCGCACCCAGCCGCAACGCCTCCCGCACGGTCTCCGTCTCATGGCTGTAGGTGAGCATCATGACCGGCGCCACCCGTACCAGGTGCGGCAATGCCGAGATTCCGTCGACTCCGGGCATGCGGACGTCGAGGAGGATGACGTCCGGGCGGTGCCGTACAGCCGCCTCGTACGCCTCCCGGCCGTCCGTCGCCTCCGCCACCACCGTGGTGTCCTCGCGGCCGGACAGCAGGGCCGTCAAACCCGCCCGGACCACGGGGTTGTCGTCGGCCACCAGCAGGCGCAGGGGAGGTGCAGCCGGTGCGGCCTCCTTCGGCCAGGGGGGACTGTGCTGCATGATGCCGCCTCCTCTCAGGCTTCCCGGGATGCGGGGTCGGAGCCGTTCATGGACGGCACGGAGGGCGTAAAGGACACGGAGGGCGGGAACGACACGGGAAGCTCCACCCGCACCTCCGTGCCCCGTTCGTGGTCGCCCCTGCCGATGCGGATCCTCGCGCCCATCTGCGCGGCCCGCTCCACCATGCCGAGCAGCCCGAAGTGGCCGGAGTCGCGGAGCCGGTCGAGTGTGGTGCCGGGCGGCAGGCCCCGGCCGTCGTCGTGGATCGTGAGGCGCAGCAGGCTGCCGTGCACCGCCGCTGCCACCTCCACCTGGGTCGCGGAGGCGTGGCGGTACGCGTTCTCCAGCGCCTCTGTGGCAATGGAGAGAAGGTGACGGGACAAGGGGGCGGACAGGGTGGGCAGGTCCGGAGCGCCGGCGGGGTCGTTCGGCCAGCGGCAGGTCACCCGCAGGCCCGTGCGGGTCGTGAAGCTCCGGGCCACGGAGGTCAGTTCGTGCCACACCGCCGTCTCGGTCTCCCCCAGCGGATCCGGCTGCTGTCGGCGCAGGTCCGTCAGCAGTTCCCGCGACTCCGCCGCCGCCCTGCGGGCCGAGCGGGACACCAGGTCCGCCTGTTGCCGGATGCGGCCGGGGTCGGGTGCGTCGGCGGAGGCGGTCGCCGCCAGGCCGTCCGCCGCGAGGGCCACGCCGTACAGGGTCTTGGCCACGGAGTCGTGCATCTCGCGGGCCAGCCGGGCGCGTTCCGCGCTCACCGCCTCCGCCGCCGCGAGGCGCGCCTGGACCGTCGTCAGGGCGTGGGTCGCGGCGCCGAAGCGGAGCATCAGGTTGCGCAGGGTCGAGCCCATGGCGCCGGAGATCACGCACAGGCCGGGGAGCAGGAGGGCCTCGGCCACCGGGGCGTGGCGGTCGGCCTTCAGGGTGGCGTGGACCAGCAGCAGGATCAGGGACTGGAGGGAGGCGAAGCACGCCGCGCCGCGCCAGCTGTAGACCAGGCCGGCCAGCAGCGGGGTGCAGACGCTGACGTAGGCGAGGGTGGTGTCCGGGCCCGCCGAGATCAGGAGGAACGAGCCGAAGAGGGTGTCGGCGGCAAGGAGGCTGGGGTGGCGCAGGAGGAGCGGGCCGAAGCGTTCCCAGTCGCGGAAGAGGACGTACGACACCATGAAGGTGACCACCACGGCCGCACCGACCAGGCGGGCGCCCAGGCCGGGGGCCGCGTGGAGCAGCGCGGCGGGCGCGGCCAGGGCGATCATGGCCAGGCGGAAGCCGAAGACCTGCCGGCACATGGCCTGCAGCGCACGGATCTGGATCTTCTCCGAGGGTTCGGCGGTGGCGGAATCCGCATGGGCAGTCGCCCGCCAGCGGCGTACGAACCAACCCATGACCGCGCGCACCCGGCCGCCGGCCCCGGAGAACACTCCTCCCCCGCGCCCCATCAGCCCCGCCACCGTCACGCCCGCCTCACTTCCCCGTGAGCGAGCCGAAGTCCACGCCGGAGCCGAGGATCAGGCCGGCGCCCAGCAGCAGCATCGTGGCCGGGACCATGAACGTGGTGATCACCAGCGTGGCCTTGGGCACCGCGCGGGCGGCCTTGCGGCGGGCGTTCTGCGCGTCGGTGCGGCGCATGTCCTTGGCCAGGGAGACCAGCGTGTCCACGATGGGGGCGCCCAGTTCCTCCCCCTGCTGCAGTGCCGTCACGAACATCGCCACCTGTTCCGAGTCGTTCCTCCTCCGCAGCTCCGCGAAGGCCTGGCGGCGGCTCATGCCGAGGTCCATCTGGCGGAGGGTGATGCGCAGTTCGTCCGCCCAGGGGCCCTCGTACCTCGTCGCCACCCGGTCGAGAGCCTGGCGGAAGCCCAGCCCCGCGCTGACCACCACGGCCAGCACGTCCAGGAAGTCCGGCAGCGTGCGCTCGATGACGTCCCTGCGGACCCGGATCGCCGACCAGATGCCCACCTCCGTCCAGAAGGCGCCGAAGAGCAGCAGCAGTACGGCCACGAACCACTGCCCGCGCAGCAGGAACACCAGACAGCCGACCCCGCCCAGCGCGCCGTACACCGCGCGGCGGGCCGCGTAGCGGTCGATGGTCAGGCCGCCGGGGTTGCCCGCGAGGTCGATCTTGCGGCGGTACTTGGCCACCAGGCGCGGGCCCATCAGGCGCAGCACGGCGGGGGCGTAGCGCATGCCCATCCGGTCGATGACCGAGCCCACCGCGCCGGTGCGGGTGGCGCCGACCTCCAGGGCCACCGCCAGGTCGCCGGGGAGTTTCGCGTCCGCGCGGTACATCCGGAGGCCGGCGAAGGCGCCCCAGACGCCGAGCCCCATCAGCAGGGCGAGCAGGAATCCCACCATCGGGCCGACCCTCCCCTCACACGTCGATCCGGCTCAGGCGCCGGATGAGGACGAATCCGACGGCGTACATCGCGAAGGCGATCAGCACGCAGGCCTGGCCGACCGGTGAGCCGGTCATGCGGGCCAGCGCGCCGTCCTTCACGCCGTTCATCAAGAACAGCGCGCCGACGCCGAGGACGGGGACGGCGTACGACGTCATGGTCACCTGGGAGAGCTGGGTGCGGATCTCACGCCGGGTCTCCTTGCGTTCCTCCAGGGTCTCGGTGAGGTTCCGCAGGGCGGACACCACCTGGCCGCCCGCCCGGTTGGACAGGACCAGGGTCGTGACGAGGACGACGAGCTCCCGGGACGGCAGCCGGTCGGCCAGTTCGCCGAGCGCGTCGTCGAGGGACTGGCCGATGGCCAACTGGTCGGACACCTTGGCCAGTTCCTCGCCGGCCGGGGCCTCCAGCTCCTCCGCCGCCATGCCGATCGCGGTGCGCAGGGCGAGGCCGGCCTGGGTGGCGTTGGCCAGGATGCGGGCGAGTTCGGGGAGTTGGTTGATGAAGCGTTCGATGCGTTTCTGCCGCTGCCAGTTGAGGAACTGCACCGCCGCCCAGATGCCGAGGAGGCCGGCGAGGGGACCGAAGAAGGGGGCCAGGGTGGCCTGGCCGATCAGCCAGAGCGCGGCGACGGTGGCGAGCATGTAGACGAAGAACTCGCCCGGGGTGACGTCCAGGCCGGTCGCCGCCAGGCGCAGTTCCAGCCAGCGGCCGAGGCGGGTGCGGCGCAGTCGCCGGTCCAGGTCGCGGAAGCGGCGCCTGCGGCCGGTCGCGGGGACAGGGCCGGTGTGGGTGAGCCGGTCCACGAGGGCCGCGCGCTGGGCCCGGCCCGAGGCGTAGGTGTGTACGCCGGCCACCGCCAGGACGCAGGTCAGCAGCGTCACTCCGGCGGTGAGCTGGACGAGGGTGTGGAGTTCCATGGGTGGCCTACCTGGCTTCTCGGGTGGCGAGCTGGTCCACGGAGTGGGCGACTCCGAAGGCCTGCGGGACGGGCTGGCTCGCCATGTAGAGGCGGTCGGCGGTACGGCGGGGCAGGGGGAAGTACTGGAAGCTGCCGTACACGCGCCCGTCGGGGGTCATGGGCTGGGCGTCGAACCGGGCCACGGTCGCGATCCGGTACGGCTCCCCGCCGTGGCTGTCGAGCAGCGCGATCTCGGTGATCCGGCGGGCGCCGTCGGCGAACCGGGTGAGCTGGACGATGACGTCGACCGCGCTGTTGATCTGGTCGTGCAGGGCTACGAAGGGGACCTCGACGTCGGACATGGAGGCGAGGGTCTGCAGCCGGGTGAGCGCGTCCTCCGCGCTGTTCGCGTGCACGGTCGCCAGCGATCCGTCGTGGCCCGTCGACATCGCCTGGAGCATGTCGAGGGACTCGCCGCCGCGGACCTCACCGACCACGATCCGGTCCGGGCGCATCCGGAGGGAGTTGCGGACCAGGTCGCGGATGGTGACCTGGCCCTGGCCCTCGACGTTCGGCGGCCGCGACTCCAGCCGGACCACATGGGTCTGCTGGAGCTGGAGTTCGGCGGAGTCCTCGATGGTGATGATGCGCTCGTGGGACGGGATCAGGCCCGACAGCGCGTTCAGCAGGGTCGTCTTTCCCGTGCCCGTGGCGCCGGAGACGATGATGTTGAACTTCGCCTGCACCAGCCCGGCCAGCAGATACAGCATGTGCTCGTCCAGCGAGCCGAAGGAGATCAGCTCCTGGAGGGTGAAGGAGCGCGGGAAGCGGCGGATGGTGAGGATCGGGCCGGTCAGCGACAGGGGCGGGATGATCACGTTGACGCGCTCGCCGGAGGGCAGGCGGGCGTCCACCATCGGGTTCGACTCGTCCACCCGCCGGTTGACGGTGGACACGATCCGCTCGATGGTCTGCATCAGCTGGTCGGCGGAGGCGAACCGCAGGGGCAACTGCTCGACGCGGCCGCCTCGTTCGACGAAGATCGCGTCGGGGCCGTTCACCATGATCTCGGTGATCGACGCGTCTTCGAGGAGGGGCTCCAGGATGCCGAGGCCCAGCGCTTCGTCCACCACCCGACGGATCAGCTGCGAGCGCTCGACCGTCGACAGCACCGGGCCCTCACGGCTGATGATGTGCCCGAGCACCCGCTCGAGGCGCGCCCGGCGCTCGGCCGCCGCGAGCGAACTCATCTCCGCGAGGTCGATCTCCTCCAGCAGCTTGGCCCGGTAGGAGGCGACCAGATGCCCGTCCTCGCCCCGGCTGCCGTGCTCCTCCGGAGTGCTGATGCGTGCGCGCAGGCTCATTTGTCGGCACCTCCTCGCTTAGTGGTCGAGCGGCATGGTGGCGGACTTGGTGGCGTAGCCGAAGTCCCAGATGACCTTCGGGATCCTCACCTTGGCGATGACGGTCACGGAGCCGTCGCCTCCGGGGCCGGGTGCGCAGGTCACGGAGATCCCACTGCTCACGGCGTCCGCGCATGCTTGTGCGTACGACTGCTGGAGGGACGCCGCCCGCGCCCCCGCCCGGGCCGCCGTACCGGCCTGCTCGGCGGCGTAGGCGACGGCGCCGATCTGGATGCCGGCCAGCCCGACGAGCAGCAGTACGGGAACGAACCCGAGGTACTCGATGGCGACCTGGCCCCGGTCGCGTCCACGGCGGTGCGGCATCTCAGTGCTTCACCTCCTCGACGGCGCCGGCGTGGCCGTACACCGTGACGGGGAAGTCGATGGAACCGGGGAAGAGGACGGGGACTTTGATGCCGACCTTCGCGGTCACATAGCCGGTCCCCCCGCACTCGTCCACGCTCGCTCCCCCTCGCCACGCCCCCGACAGATGCTTCAGCGCCGCCTGTCGGCACACCCCGTACCGCTCCCCCCGAGGCGCCGCCGTCCCCGCCCGCACCCCCTCGTCCGCGGCATTCCCCGCGAGTGTGAAGGCGTACCCCACCAGCACGGCCTGCCACACGAGCACCAACGTCAGGACGATCAGCGGCGTCATCCCCAGGAACTCGATGCTGACCTGCCCCCGATCCCCACCCGGCCTCCTCATGGAGCACTCACTCCTTCCGCCGCCGGAACCCGCCCGGACCACGCCCGCTCCCCCGATGGCCCGCGGTTCCCTCGGCCGCCCGCACCAGCCCCAGCTCCCCCGCGAGCCCCCACAGCGCCTGCTTCACCGTGCTCCTGCTGTCGAGCTCATGGACCCGGCCGGCATCCACAACGGCCTGAAGTTCCTTGAAGTTGGCGGGAATCGCCGTACGCGCCAGCGCGGTTCCGGTGATCCGCTGCACGAGCGCGGGCTGGATCTCCGTACTGCGCGTGTGCCGGTTGACGACCACCGTCGTCTCCTCGGCCTTGCGGATCTGCAGCCGGTCCCACATCCGTACGGTCCGCTTGGCGGCGCGGACGGCGATGACGTCCGGGGTGGTGACCAGCAGCGCGATGTCGGCCATCTCCACCACCGCCGCACCGGCCCCGCTCAACTGGGCGCCGCAGTCGACGACGACCACCTCGTAGCGGGAGCGCAGGGCGCTGACGATCTGGCGGGCGGCGCGGTCGGTGACCTCCTCGCCGCGTTCGCCCTCGCCGGGCGCGAGGAGCAGGGCGAGCCCGGTGTCGTGGCGGAAGACCGCGTCGGCGAGGACGCGGGGCGAGATGTCGGTGATGGCGGCGAGGTCGACCACGGACCGGCGGAACTGGATGTCCAGGTAGCCGGCGATGTCCCCGGTCTGCAGATCCAGGTCGACCAGAGCCGTCGCCCGCCCGGAGGCCTGCGCGGCGAGGGCGAGCTGAATGGCCGCCAGCGTCGCCCCGGCTCCCCCCTTCGCGCCGCTGACCGTGACGACCGTGCCGCCGACCCCGCCGAGCGCATCGGCGGCGCCGTGGCCGAGATGGCGCCGTACTCCCGTCGACCACTGGGCGACGGCCTGGACCCGGCTGGCGAGTTCCTCGTACGACAGCGGGAGCGCGACCAGGCCGCGGGCGCCGGAGTCCATGGCGGCGGAGAACAGACCGGGGCCGGCGTCGGTGGTGACGAGGATGACACCGACGGCGGGGAAGCGGAGCGCGACCTCGCGGATCAGCTCCAGGGCCGGTACCGGGCCGATCCGCTCGTGCACGACGACGACTTCCGGGAGTTCGTCCACGGACTCGGCGGCGAGCCGGGCGAGGGTGTCGACGAGCTGGGTGGAGTCACCGACCGGCGGCTGCGGTTCGGCGTCGGGGAGCTGGCTGAGCAGGGTGGTCAGGGAGCGTACGGCGTCCGGGTCGGCTCCCGCCGGGAGGATCCTGGTAGGCATGCGGGCCGCCTCTCACTTGTCCGTCGCGAGTTCGTAGGTGCGGTCCTTGTCCGGGACGCTGGTCTCGCTGCCGGGCGCCACCAGCGCGAGCCGGACGCGCTGGGCGAAGGACTCGGCGTAGGTGATGCGCTGGGCGTCGAGGGTGGACAGCGCGAAGGTGATGGGGACGGCCTCGCTGGGCTGCTGCTGGTTCTTGCTCTGGTCCGGGTCGAGGGCGGTGATCTGGCCGACGTCGAGGACCCGGGCGTCGGTGACGATGATCTTCGACTGGTCCGGGTCGCCTTCCTTCTTTCCGGAGAAGGTGGCGTACACGTTGACGTGCGATCCGGGGGTGATCTTCCCCGCCACGCCGGTCGCCGCGTCGATCATGATGGCGACCTCCTGCTGTCCGGGCTGGAGGGCGGGCTGGTCGACGACCATGTCGGTCTGGAGCAGGGAGCCCTTGCGCAGGGTGGTGACCGCAATCTTGCCCTGGATCTGCCGCAGATCCGTGACCGCGTTGTCCGACAGCCACCGCTTGGGCATCTCGATCTTCTCGAACTGATCCGCGCCCAGGGTGGTGTACGGCTTCACATCGGACCGCACCCGGTAGGCGGTGACCTCCGGTCCGACCTTGGAATCGACGTCGTGGACGACGGAGAGCACGCCGGCGAACGCGCCGAGAGCGCACAGGACCGACAGGATCAGGAGTATCACGCCGCGGCGCTGACGGGAGTTCATGAACCGTGCAACCTCATTGGGGGAATCGGTCGAGCGGACTGGGGACGTACGGGGCGGGTCAGGCGGGCGTGCGCTGTTCCAGGGCGCGGGGCGCGGCGGGTTCGTGGGTGGGCGGGGTGGCGGAGCAGAAGACACAGCGGTCGCCGATGACGTCCAGTCCGCACCAGTGACAGGCGGTCTGCCGTACCGAGGTGACCAGTTGGTAGAGAACGGACAGATCGGCGAGGTAGCTGCAGAACTCGGTCATGCGGCCGGTCCCCCACCACACCGGGGACTCGGCTGGCAGCGGGACCTCGCGCAGCCCGTGCACGCTCCACTGCCCCGCGAGCCCGGCGACCCAGTCACCCTGCGTCTGTCCCTTGGCGACGAGCATCCAGGTGTTGAACTCGGGCCCCTTGAGCGTGGCCCCGGGCCCGATGCGCACGAGCTGGGGCTCGGGATGCGCGAGCACGGCGAACTGGCTGCCGGGCACCCAGGACTTGGCGTGCGCCTTCAGCGCGACCGGCACCCGGTCCAGCTTGGCGACCGAGCCGA
The DNA here is from genome assembly GCF_055581585.1 of Streptomyces sp. NPDC031426. Taxonomy (NCBI): domain Bacteria; kingdom Bacillati; phylum Actinomycetota; class Actinomycetes; order Kitasatosporales; family Streptomycetaceae; genus Streptomyces; species Streptomyces sp. NPDC031426. The sequence goes on along the minus strand of NZ_JBVIJE010000006.1, from coordinate 164,984 downwards.
GCACGGCCCCGGCGTGGATGTAGTGGGTGAGCAGCCGGCCGGCGGAGGCGAGCACGCCCGGGCTCAGATCGCAGGAGGCGAGCTGCCGGAGCTGCCGGGCGAGCACGGCGATGCCGAGCGGGGGCAGCTCCGGCCGGAAGAGGGCGATGCGATCGCTCTCCAGCAGTGAGCGCAGGGTGTGCAGCCGTCGTACGACGGGCTCGGGGGTGGCCGCCGAGCAGACGACGACCACATATCCGTACTGCTCGGTCAGGGTGTGGAGTTCGGTGAGCGCGTGCTCCAGGGGCCGCTGGTCGAGGCCGCCGAGCACGACGGCCGGCATGGTCCGTTCGTCCTGCGCCGGCAGTGCCAGGTCGGCACTGGTCACGGCAATGGCAGTTGGCACGCGCAGCTCCCCGCTCTTCACATCCGCCGGCCCACGGAGGTAACTCCCGTACGCCGGGACGACTTCACTGCGTGACTATGTGAGCACTGTATCCACGGCCGTATGACCGGAGAACAGCGTTTGTGAAGCCCGCGTGGAACTCTCTGGTCACAACTCCCGCCAAATCCGGACAGCTTGAGCTTCGATCCGGAAGCCGATCTGGTCTGGACCTCTTGACACCTCGATTGGTCTGGACCAACTTGTATGCCCGACGGCGGCGACCGCATCTCTCCCTCCCCCTCTTCACCGAGGCTCCCCCTTCTCCGACCCCACTTCCCCACCGGAGGCCCCAGTGGACCATGCACCAGGCATACCCAGACCCCGCGGACGGCGAATCACCCTGTGGTCCGCCGCCACGGCCCTCGCCCTCTCCGTGGCGGGCCTCACCGCGGCCGCGGGCCCGGCCTCCGCGGCGGACGTGAACAACGTCAAGAACGCCGGCTTCGAGTCGGGCCTGACCGACTGGACGTGCACGGCCGGCAGCGGCACCACCGTCTCCTCCCCGGTGCACTCCGGCTCCTCCGCGCTGAAGGCGACCCCGGCGGGCCAGGACGACGCCCAGTGCACCCAGACGGTCGCGGTCAAGCCCGGCTCGACGTACACGCTCAGCGCATGGGTCCAGGGCGGCTACTCCTTCCTGGGCGTGACGGGCACGGGCACGACGGACGTGTCCACATGGACGCCGGACACGACGGCCTGGAAACAGCTGTCCACGACCTTCACCACCGGCGGGTCGACGACCTCGGTCACGGTCTACACGCACGGCTGGTACGGCCAGGCGGCCTACTACGCCGACGAGGTCTCGGTCTACGGCCCCGACGGCGGCGGAGGCGGCGACCCGGCCCCGACGGTCCCGGCGGCTCCCACCGACGTGACGGTCTCCGGTACGACATCCTCCTCCGTCTCGCTGTCCTGGTCCCCGGTCTCGGGCGCGACGGGCTACAGCGTCTACCGCGACGGCACGAAGGTGACGGCGGTGACGGGAACGTCGGCGACCGTGACCGGACTGGCCGCCGCCACGTCGTACACCTTCCAGGTGACGGCGACGAACGCGGCGGGCGAGTCGGCCAAGTCGGCGGCGGTGACGGGCACGACGGCCTCCGGCGGCAGCAGCGGTGGCGGTGGCTCCCTGCCGAAGCACGCGGTGACCGGCTACTGGCAGAACTTCAACAACGGCGCGACGGTCCAGAAGCTGTCGGACGTCCCGTCCTCGTACGACATCATCGCGGTGGCCTTCGCGGACGCGACGTCCACGCCGGGTGCCGTGACCTTCAACCTGGACTCGTCCGGCCTGGGCGGCTACACGGTGGACCAGTTCAAGGCGGACATCAAGGCCAAACAGGCGGCCGGCAAGAAGGTCGTCATCTCGATCGGCGGCCAGAACGGCACGGTGTCGGTCAACGACTCCACGTCGGCGACGAACTTCGCGAACTCCGTCTACTCCCTCATGCAGACGTACGGCTTCGACGGCGTGGACATCGACCTGGAGAACGGCCTCGACGCGACGTACATGACCCAGGCGCTCCGCGCCCTGTCCGCGAAGGCCGGCTCGTCGCTGGTCATCACGATGGCCCCGCAGACGATCGACATGCAGTCGACGTCGAACGCCTACTTCCAGACGGCCCTGAACGTGAAGGACATCCTCACGGTCGTCAACATGCAGTACTACAACAGCGGTTCCATGCTGGGCTGCGACGGCAAGGTCTACAGCCAGGGCTCGGTGGACTTCCTCACCGCCCTCGCCTGCATCCAACTCCAGGGCGGGCTCGCCCCGTCCCAGGTGGGCCTCGGCCTCCCGGCCTCGACCAGCGCGGCGGGCAGCGGTTATGTGTCCCCCACGGTGGTCGACAACGCCCTGGACTGCCTGACGTCCGGCACCAACTGCGGCACCTTCAAGCCGTCCAGGACCTACCCCGACCTGCGGGGCGCGATGACCTGGTCGACGAACTGGGACGCGTCGGCGGGGAACGCCTGGTCGAACGCGGTGGGGGCGCATGTGCACGCACTGCCGTGACGTGAGCTTCGCCTAGTGACGGCGCCCGGGCCCTCGGCGGCCCGGGCGTCCTCGCACGCCGGGGACGCGGGTGGCAAATCCGCGACCCGGAGGGCCCGGAGCGGCGATCATGAGAGCGCGAGGCGGCCGCCCGGGACATCCCGCGCGCGTGAGCGCGCCTACCCGTCACGCGGCCCCCAACTCACACCACACGTACTTCCCCCGGTCTCCGAACCTGGCCGTCGGCTGCCACCCCCAGTACTCCGCACACGCCTTCACCAGCCCCAGCCCGCGTCCGTCCTCCAGCTCCGCCACCTGCTCCAGCGGGCGCGGCGGATCCGGTGGCGCGGGGTCGCTGTCCCACGCCCCGATCCACACCGTGCCCTGCGGGGTTCGGCGGACCCTGAGCGCGGCCGGTCCCTTCGTGTGGCGTACGGCGTTCGAGACCAGCTCTGCCGCCAGCAGCTCCGCCGTGTCCACCAGGCCGATCAGACCGTGCAGGGTCAGGACCAGGCGCAGGGTGCGACGGCAGACGGTCACGGCTCTGAGGTCGTTCGGGATGTAGAGCGTGTAGTCCCAGGTCTCGTTTTCGGGCATGCGTCATCGACTCCAGTCGGTGGGTGGGGAGTTCACGCACGGTGGCATTGCCGCAGCCGCCATGGCAGGACGGAGCGGTGCGCTTCCGCTGTGTGTGCGCTACGTGACCGACGGTAGACCTTAGAATTAAGAGCGAGCAAGCCGATCCCGTAATCTGGCCCCGAACGAGTCGCACAGCCAGGCGCGTTGAGAAAGGAGCGGCCGATGGGGACCAAGCGCGAACCCACAGCGCGGCAGATGCGGTTGGCCGTGGAACTGCGCCGGCTCCGTGAGGCAGCAGGTCTCAGCTCCCGTGAGGCGGCCGCGATGCTCGGTGTGAACTCCGTTCAGATCAGTCAGATCGAGGCCGGTACCTCAGGAGTGAGTGAGCAACGTCTGCGGCGTATGGCCGCCAACTATGCCTGCGACGACGCAGGCTTGATCGAGGCGCTCGTAGCAGTCGCATCCGACCGGACTCAAGGCTGGTGGGAGAAGTACCGAGGCCACCTGCCCACGGCTTTCCTGGACCTTCCCGAGCTGGAGCACCACGCCGCCTACCGATGGGACGTGGAGTTCCTGCACGTCCCAGGCCTCCTCCAGACCGCCGAGTACGCTCGCGGCCTCTTCACCTACGTGAACCCCGAGTTCCCGAGCAGCGATGTGGACCTGTGGGTGGAGCACCGGATGCAGCGCAGGATCATCATCGAGCGCCCGGACCCGGTCCCGTACGAGGCGGTGATCCACGAGGCGGCACTGCGCATCAGGGTCGGTGACCGGCTCGCAGCTCGCGGTCAGCTCAACCGTCTCTTGGAGCTCTCCGAAGCCGAGCACGTCACCATGCGGGTCATCCCCTTCGATCTGGACGATTTCGGCGGCGCCGGAAGCGCCATGGTGTACGCGGGAGGTCCTGTTCCCAAGCTGGACACCGTTGTTCGCGACGGCCCGAACGGCCCCGTCTACATCGATGCCGAGGCTCAGCTCAACCGCTATCGAACGCTCTTCCGTAGGGTGGAGGCTGTCTCACTGGACCCAAGTGGTTCGCGTGACTTCATTCACCGGCTGGCGAAGGAGCTGTGAGCATGCTGACCCCCGACATCTGGCAGAAGTCCTCCTTCTCGGGCGGCGGCCAGGGCGATGCCTGCGTGGAAGTCGCCAATCGCCGCACCCACATAGCCATCCGCGACTCCAAGACCCCGGCCCGAGCCTCCCTCACCTTCCAGGCCGCCGCCTTCGTCCCCTTCGTCAACGCCCTGAAGGGGACTCCTCCCACCAGGCCTCTCTGACCTGGTCCACCGGACCCTGACCCACTTCGGTCACTCGGAGGAGTCCTCGGCGTCCTCGAAGTACGCGTCCAGCACCGCGTCCAGCTGCTCGTCCCACTCCTTGAAGCGGGACTTCGTCGTCGCCTCGATCTCGATCGGGTACCAGCGGCGGTCCGGGGTGTGGACGGTGATCGTGTAGCGCTTGCCGAAGCGGGAGGTCTCCGTCTCGACCGCCGCGATCTCGTCCCAGCGGAACTCGCAGGCCTCCTCGTCCAGGCGGAGGCGGACGCCCTTGCGGTCGGCCACGATCTTCGCCCGGCGGTCGGAGGCCTCGAAGACCGGGCCGTCGACCGGACCGTCCTCGTCCACGCCTTCGTCGTCCCCGGACTGCGAGGTCCCCTCGGTCGCCTCCGGCGCCCTGGAGTCCTCCGGCTCTGCCGGCTCCGCCTTCACCTCCGCGTCCTGCGGCTCCGGTTCGTCGGAATTCGCCGGTGCCGGGACCGTGATTCCGGGGATGAACGCCGGGTCGAAACCGGCGCCCGTCACTGGCTCGGCCTTCAACGGCTCGGCCTCGGACGGCTTGCTGCTCGCTCCTATGCGCTGCTCCACGGCGGCAGTATGGACGACTTCCCTGTGCCGGAACCAGTCAGCCCGCCCATCCCCGGTTTCACTCACGTCACGTTCACGCGAACACACTCACCACCGCCGCCACCGCGAACCCCGCCACCGACAGCACCGACTCCAGAACCGTCCATGTGCGCAGCGTGTCCCGTTCGCTGATGCCGAAGTACTTGGCCACCATCCAGAAGCCGCCGTCGTTGACGTGCGAGGCGAAGATGGAGCCGGCCGAGATGGCCATGATGACCAGGGCCACGAAGGGCTGGGAGTGGTGGCCCTCGGAGAGCAGGGGCGCCACGATGCCCGCCGTCGTCACGATCGCCACCGTCGCCGAGCCCTGGGCCACCCTCAGGACCAGTGAGATCAGGTAGGACAGCAGGATCACCGGCAGGCCCACGCCGTGGAAGGTGTCCGACAGGGCCTGGGCCACGCCGCTCGCCTTCAGTACGGCGCCGAAGATCCCGCCCGCGCCGACGACCAGCAGGATGTTGCCGACCGGCTTCAGCGAGGAAGTGGACACCGTTTCCAGGGACTTGCGGGACCAGCCCCGGCGCAGGCCCAGCAAGTAGTACGCGAGGAGGAGCGCCAGCGTCAGGGCCACGAAGGGGCTGCCGAAGAACTCCAGCACCGAGCGGGTGGGGGACGGATCCAGGGCGATCGAGGAGAAGGTGGCCGCGAGGATCAGGATCAGGGGTGTGCCGATGATGGCCAGGACCGTGGCGAGCGGGACCGGACGCTCCTGGGGTGCCACGCCCTGGGCCCGCTGTTCGGCCACGACCGCCCGCTTCGCCTCCTCCGCCGCCTCGACCATGTCCTGCGGTACGGCGACGAAGATCCGCTTGCCGATCCAGGCGGAGTACGCCCAGGCGGCCAGTACGGCCGGGATGCCGCAGACGATGCCCATGAGGATGATCCAGCCGAGCTGGACGTGGAGGAGGCCCGCGGCGGCGACCGGGCCGGGGTGCGGGGGCAGGAAGGCGTGGGTCATCGAGAGGCCGGCCAGCAGGGGGAGGCAGTAGAGCAGGATCGAGTTGCCACCGCGCTTCGCCGCCGCGTAGACGAGCGGGGCCAGGACGAAGATGCCCACGTCGAAGAAGACCGGGATGCCGAAGATCAGGCCCGTCAGGCCCATCGCCAGGGGGGCTCGGCGCTCGCCGAAGAGGGCCAGCAGGCGGGCCGCGAGCACCTCCGCTCCGCCGCTTACCTCCAGGATCGCGCCGAGCATCGTACCGAGGCCGATGATGATCGCGACGTGGCCGAGGATGCCGCCCATGCCGGACTCGATGGTGGAGACGGCGTCGGAGCGCTGGACCGTGCCGAAGAGTTCGGTGACCGACAGGCCGGCCAGCAGGCCCACGGCTATGGAGACGGCCAGGAGGGCCACGAAGGGCTGCAGTCGGACCTTGATGATCAGGAACAGCAGGAGGGCTATGCCGAGGGCCGCGACCGTGAGGAGGCCGGGCGTGCCGTCGATGAGGAGGAGCAGGCCTCCGGTGTGGGGTGGTGGGGCGGTGGGGGCGGTTGCGGCGAGCAGGAAGGACATTCGGGGGTCCTCTTCGTAAATGCATTGTGCTTTCGGGCAGGGGGGATCGCGGTGCGGCGGCCCGGGGGTGAGGGCCGCCGTACCGTGAAGGGGCGTGCGGGTGGTGAGGGACCGTCAGATGCTCAGCCGAGTACGGCGAGCGCGTCGATCTCGATGAGGAGGCCGGCCGGGAGACCGACGTAGACCGTGGTCCGGGCGGCGGGCGGCTGGGTGAGGCCCTGCTCCTCGAAGTACGCGTTGTAGATCTCGTTCATCTCGGCGAAGTGGTCCACGTCGGTGAGGTAGACGCGGATCATCATCACGTCGTCCCAGCTCGCGCCGCCCTCTTCGAGGATCGCCCTGACGTTGGCGAGGGTCTGGAGGGTCTGCTCGCGCAGGGTGGGACCGGCCGGCGTCGGGGGCCTGCCCTCCTCGGCGGGCAGAAAGCCGACCTGGCCGGCGACCTGCAGGATGTTGCCCTTCCTCACGCCGTGGGAGAACCTGGCGGGCGGGGTGGTGTGGGTCTTCGGGGTCAGGGCGATCTTGTCGGTCATACGGTGGGGTCCTTCGTCTCGGTCATGCGGGGTCCTTCGTGGGGTCCGACACCGGCGTTCGTCCGGAGTACTCGCCGCTGATCGCGTCCGCGGTACGGCGGACCTGCGGGAGCAGGGTGAGGAGTTCCTCGGCGGTGACGACCACGTTCGGCGCGGACACCGACATCGCGGCGACCACGCGGCCGTCGGCGCCGCGGACGGGGGCGGCGACGCAGTTGATGGACTCCTCATGGCCACCGAGGTCGGTGGCCCAGCCCTGTTCGCGGACCTTCTCCAACTCCCGTAGGAACGCGGGGGCGTTGGGGGTCGAACGGGGCGTGTACAGGGGGTATTCGAGCCGGTCCGCGAGGGCGCGCCGCTCGGGTTCGGGCAGGTCGGCGAGGAGGAGCTTGGCCACGGCCGCGACGGTGATGGCGACGGGCTTGCCGATCCGCGAGTACATGCGGACCGGGTAGCGGCTGTCCACCTTGTCGATGTAGAGGACCTCGCCCTCCTCGTACACGGCGAGGTGCACGGTGTGCCCGCAGGCCTCGTTGAGGCGTACGAGGTGGGGGTGGGCGATCTCGCGGATGTCGAGGTTCTCCATCGCCTCCTGGGCGAGGGCGAAGAGGCGGGCGCCGAGGCGGTAACGCTGGTCGGACTGGCGGTAGACCAGGCCGTGCTCGTGCAGGGTGCGCAGGAGGCGGAGGGCCGTGGATTTGTGCACGCCCAGGCGGTCGGCGACCTGGCCGAGGTCCGCCGGGCCCTCGGCGAGGAGCGGCAGGATGCTCAGGGCGCGGTCTACGGTCTGACTCATGGGGTGTTCGCCTCCTCCGTTGCCCGCTCGGCCTGCGTCCAGCCGGGGGCGAGTCGAAGTCTCCCCCATGCGGTGGCGTCCAGGGCCGTCAGCCGGTCGGCGTGGTCCCGGGCGGGGGGTGTGGCCAGGTCGCCGGGGGCGGTGAGGGCCGCGGCGGCGAAGAGGTGGCCGAGCCGGAGGCGGGTCCCCAGGGGGAGGTCGCGGAGGGTGCCGGAGAGGAAGCCGGCGGCGAAGGCGTCTCCGGCGCCGGTGGTCGCCACGACGTCCACGTCGAGGGCGGGTTCGAAGGTGGCCGGGGTAGCGGTGGGGCGGCACCGTTCGAACGCCGTCGCGCCCCTCTCACCCTGCTTCACCACCAGCACCCCCGGCTCCGGAAGCGCCGATCGGATCGCCTCCGGCCCGCCGGTGATGCCCCAGGCCTGCTCCGCCTCGTCCTCGCCGACGAAGACGATGTCCGCCCGGCGGGCCAGGTCGAGCAGCACGCGCGGCCCCTCGGGGCTCCGCCAGAGGGCCGGACGGTGGTTCACGTCGAAGGACAGCAACGGGCGCGCCGGGCGGGCAGCCGTCAGCGTCCGCAGCAAGGCTCCGCACTCCTGGGACAGTGCCGCCGTGATGCCCGACAGGTGCAGCACGCGCCCCGCCCGCACCGCCGCCGGATCCACGTTGGCCACCGACATCGCCGACGCCGCCGAACCCGCCCGGTAATAAACGACCTCGTGCGCGCCCGTTCCCCGGTCGCCGGCGGTGCGGAAGTAGACGCCGGTCGGGCGGGCCGGGTCCCGGGACACGGACGAGACGTCGACGCCGTACCCGGCGATCCGCTCCACCAGGTGCTGCCCGAACCCGTCCGCGCCCACGCGGCTCACCCACCGCGCGCTGTGCCCGGCGGCGGCCAGTACGCAGGCCACGTTGGACTCGGCGCCGCCGATCGCGCGGTCGAAGGAGGGCACGTCCGCGAGGCGGCCCGGCCGGGCGGGCAGGAAGGTGACCATGGACTCGCCGAGCGCGACCACGTCCACAGCCTCCATGACCGCACCCTTCACGCCGTAAGCAGCGTCGTTGATGATGACTCCTGTCAGATGTCCGGGTCACGGTTCCGTTGACCCGGTGTCGGCGAGATGCTAGACACCATTCAGCAATCCGTGCAATGACCGTTGCAGAGAGTGCAACAGTTCAGAGAGGGGCTCCATGAGCAGCAGCGAAGCGCTCGCCCGGCTGGCCGAGGAACGCGTCGACCACCGCTTCAAGGGCCTCCCGCCGGACGCCGCCGGCCTCACCGTCGGCGAGCTGGCCGCCCAGCGCCGCAACCTCTTCGCCGAGGCCGACGGCTTCACCACGCCCGTGCTCGCGCTGTCCGCCGAGCGCCTGGAACACAACCTCGCGCTGATGGAGACGTACGCCGCCCGGCACGGCCTCGCCTTCGCCCCGCACGGCAAGACCTCCATGGCCCCGCAGCTCTTCCACCGTCAGATCGAGCACGGCGCCTGGGGCATCACGCTGGCGGTGCCCCACCAGGTGCGGGTCGCCCGGGAGTTCGGCATCCAGCGGGTCTTCCTCGCCAATGAGCTGGTCGACGCCTCGGCGCTGCGGTGGATCGCCTCCGAACTCGCCGCCGACCCGGACTTCCGGTTCGTCTGCTACGTCGACTCCGTGGGCGGCGTCGAGTTGATGGACTCCGCGCTCAAGGGCTGCCCCTTGCCCGTGGACGTCGTGGTCGAGCTGGGCGCCGGTGACGGCGCGCGGACCGGCGTACGGACGGAAGCCGAGGCCCGGGCCGTCGCCGATGCCGTGGCCCGGGCGCACACGCTGCGGCTCGTGGGCGTCGCCGGTTACGAGGGCGAGGTGCCGCGGGCCGATCCGGAGCGGGTGCGGGCGTATCTGCGGCGGCTGGTGGCGCTCGCCGCCGGTCTCGACGGGGCCGGGCTTCTCAAGGACGCGGCGGAGATCGTGGTGAGCGCGGGCGGCAGCGCCTGGTTCGACGCGGTGGCCGAGGTGTTCGAGGAGATCCCCGAGCTCTCCCTCCCGGTGCTGAAGCTGCTGCGCTCGGGGGCATACGTCTCGCACGACGACGGGCACTACCGCAGGCTCACCCCGTTCACCCGCGTCCCGGAGGAGGGGGCCCTTGAGCCCGCGTTCCGGCTGTGGGCGCAGGTCGTGTCCCGGCCGACCGCGGAGCAGGCCTTCGCCAACGCGGGCAAGCGCGACGCGGCCTACGACCTGGACCTGCCCACCGCCCAGGTGGTACGCCGGAACGGTGTCGAGCGCCCGGCCGCCGGGATCACCGTGACCGGCCTGTCCGACCAGCACGCCTGGCTGCGCACGGAACCGGGCGTGGATGTCGAGGTCGGCGACTGGATCGGGCTCGGGCTGTCGCACCCGTGCACGTCGTTCGACAAGTGGCAGCTGATCCCGGTGGCCGAGGCCGACGGGACGGTCGTCGACTACATCCGCACGTTCTTCTAGAGGATCTCAGGAGGCCTGGCATGGAGGACCTGGTCATCCGGGACGCCGACGTCGTGGACGGCAGCGGCGAACCGTCGTACCGGGCCGATGTGGTGATCGACGGCGGCCGGATCGTGTCGATCGTCAAGGAGGCCGCCGCGGCCGGCTGCCAGCGCCCGCGCGCCATGCGGGAGCTGGACGCGGAGGGCCTGGTCCTCTCCCCCGGCTTCATCGACATGCACGCCCACTCCGACCTCGCCCTGCTGCGCGACCCCGACCACAGCGCCAAGGCCGCGCAGGGGGTCACGCTGGAGGTCCTCGGGCAGGACGGGCTGTCGTACGCGCCGGTCGACGACCGCTCGCTCCAGGAGGTGCGGCGGGCGATCACCGGGTGGAACGGATACGGCGACGACATCGACTTCGACTGGCGGTCGGTCGGCGAGTACCTGGACCGACTGGATCGCGGGATCGCCGTCAACGCCGCCTATCTCGTCCCGCAGGGCACGGTCCGCGCGCTCGTCGTCGGCTGGGAGGACCGCGCGGCGACGCCCGAGGAGCTGGGCCGGATGCGGCAGTTGGTCGCCGAGGGGATGGGGCAGGGCGCGGTCGGGCTGTCCTCCGGGCTGACGTACACGCCCGGCATGTACGCCCCGGACGCCGAACTGACGGAGCTGTGCCGGGTGGTGGCGTCGTACGGCGGCTACTACTGCCCGCACCACCGCTCCTACGGCGCCGGTGCCCTGGAGGCCTATGCCGAGATGGTCGCCCTGACCCGTCAGGCCGGGTGTCCGCTGCATCTGGCCCACGCGACGATGAACTTCGGCGTGAACGAGGGCCGGGCGCCCGAGCTGCTGGCCCTGCTCGACCGGGCCCTGGACGCCGGCGCGGACATCACCCTCGACACCTATCCCTACACCCCCGGCTGCACCACCCTGGCCGCGCTCCTGCCGAGCTGGGCGAGCGAGGGCGGTCCGGAGGAGATCCTGGCGCGGCTCACCGACCCGGCGACGGCGGCGCGGATCCGGCACGGCCTGGAGGTGACCGGCTCGGACGGCTGTCACGGTGTGCCCGTGGAGTGGGAGACGATCGAGATCTCCGGTGTCACCGACCCGGCGCTCGGCGACCTGGCGGGCCGTACGGTCCGGGAGGCGGCCGAGCTGAGGGGCGAAGCCCCGTGGGACACGGCCCGCCGACTGCTGGTCGAGGACCGGCTCGGCACGACGATCCTCCAGCACGTCGGACACGAGGACAACGTCCGTACGATCATGCGGCACCGCACCCACACCGGCGGCTCCGACGGCATCCTGCGCGGCGACAAGCCGCACCCGCGCGCCTACGGCACCTTCCCGCGCTATCTCGGCCACTACGTACGGGAATTGGGGATCCTGTCGCTGGAGGAGTGCGTCGCCCACCTCACGTCCCGGCCCGCGGCCCGGCTGCGGCTGCCGGACCGGGGGCTGGTGCGCGAGGGGTACCGGGCCGACCTGGTGCTGTTCGACCCGGAGACGGTGGCGCCCGGCGCGACCTTCGCCGAGCCCCGCACGCTGCCGACCGGTATCCCGTACGTCCTGGTCGACGGCAGGTTCGTCATCGAGGACGGGAAGCGGACGGACGTGCTCGCGGGCCGGTCCGTCCGCCGTACTTCCGTGTGACCGTTACGGCTTGGGCAGGACGCAGCCGGCGGCGCTCAGGTCCAGCTTGTTGCCCGTGGTGAAGCAGGCGGGGATCTGGTAGGTCTCCTCGGCGTAGTTGATGCCCTGGTGAATGGTGACGTTGCCGCTCTCGTCCACCTCGCACGGGTTGTTCACCGTGCAGGTCTCGCCGTCCTCGTTGCCGGTGTTGTTCACGGCGACGACCTTGCCGGTGGTGGTGTCGATCACCGGGGAGCCCGAGGTGCCGCCGATGGTGTTGCAGGCGGAGGTGTAGCGGACCGAGTCCTTCCAGGTCCAGTCGCCCTCCTTCAGCCGGTACACGAAGCCGTCGATGCTGCAGCTGTAGGTGCGCTTCCAGTACCCGGAGACGACCTTGATGGCGGTTCCGGCGGTGGGGTGGGTGTCGTTCACGGTGAGCGGGCTGATCCCGTACGCGCTCTTGATCCGCGCGTACGTGGTGGTCAGCCGGTAGATCGTGACGTCCGTGTCCGTCATGGTCGAGTAGACGACCTGGTTGGCGCGGAGGGTGGCGACCCTGCTGCCGGAGGCGTTCAGCAGGCCGAAGCTGCGGCTGGAGGACTGGCCGGTGATGACCTGGCCGGGGTCCGGGAAGCCGCTCTCCAGGCAGTGGCCGTTGGTGAGCACGAGCGCGGGGTCGCTGTCGGCGGAGTTGGGGAAGCGGATCACGGAGCCGGAGCAGTTGCTGAGCGCGACGGTGCCGGCGTAGTCGACGGTCACCGCGGGCTTGACGGCGGTGTGCGGCGCGGCGACCGCGGGTGCGGCGCCCAGCCCGGCCATGGCCACGGAGGAGAGTGCGGCAAGGAGAGGCTTGTTCATGTGGGGGTCCCCTCTGACGACTTGGGCGACCGGAGTCCTCCGGTCGCCCTTTCGTTTGTCATGCACATACTCAGTGCACGAGGGGTGCGGGAACAAGAAGGCGGCTCAGGTCATAGGGGTTTCCCTCTGCGGGACACCTCGCGGTCCTCGCCGGAAGCGAGCACATCGGGCACCTGGGCATGCACGAAGCCGCGTCCACCGGTCAGTGGGGGCGTTTGGTGTTGCCGTGGCCGTGGCCCCGGCCGCCGGGGAAGCCGGAGGTGGAGGGGGCCGGGTCGGCCGTGGTCGCGGGGGGCTCGGAAGCACCGGAGGTCGTAAAGGGCGTGGCGGGGGCCGAGGCGGCCGGGCCGGTGCTCCCCTTCCCCTGGGACGCGCCCGCGCCCGCGGCCGGGGCCGCGGACGAGCGGGACGCCGTCGCCGAGCCGTCCGCGGCCGTCGGGGTGGCCCCGGCCGAGGAACCGGCGTCCGCGGAGGGGCTCGCGGTGGCAAAGTCGCCGACGACGGATGGCTTGCCGCCGGCCGGACCGTCCGAGGCGGGGGAATCCGAGCCGCCCGCCATGGCGGCGATCATCGCGACGGCGCCGGCCACTCCCAGCGCCCCGGTGACGGCCACGACCCGGCGGCGGCCGCCCGTGCGCCGCTCGGCGCGCCGCCGCGCGGCCCGCCCCTCGCCCGGCCGGGACCGGCCGGGCGACTCGGTCACCGCGGCCGGCCCCGCCGGCTCGACGACCCCGGTCGGCTCGGCCAGTGGGGGCAGCTCGCGGGTCTCGTCATAGGCGCTCGTCCAGCCGTGGGCGGCGGCCGGGTCGGCGTACTCGTCGTACGCCGGAGCGGACACCGCCCTGGGGAGATACACGTTCGGCGAGACCGACGGCGCGTGACCGGCGTCCGGCAGCTGCGCGGCCGCCTGCGCGGGACCGGCGTCCGGCGGGGCCGCCTGCCCCGGCTCGGTGCCGTACCCGTTCGGCGGTACCTGGTGGGCCCCACCCGGTCCGCGTCTGCCGTCCGTCCCCGTCTCTCCGCGCATCCCCGCCCCACTCAGCCTCGCCGTTCACGCAAGCCACCCGCTCGGGCCCACCCCCTGACGCCCCCGCCGTACCGGCCCGGCCCGGCGGAGCGGCACCGCATTCTAGGGACGCGAGTGGCTCCTGAGACAGCCATCGGCGATATCCGGGCAAACCGCCGTGTCTCACGTGGCGGAAAACACGACTCAAGAGGGGTGGGCGGGCCGTAAGCTCACGACATGCAGGTGATCCAGTCGACCAAGCTCGCCAACGTCTGTTACGAGATCCGGGGCCCGGTTCTCGAGGAGGCCATGCGGCTTGAGGCGGCGGGACACCGCATCCTCAAGCTCAACACCGGCAACCCGGCCGCCTTCGGCTTCGAGTGCCCGCCGGAGATCCTGGAGGACATCCTCCGCAACGTCTCGACGGCCCACGGCTACGGCGACGCCAAGGGCCTGCTGGCCGCCCGCCGGGCCGTCGTCATGCACAACCAGACCATCGGCATCGAGACGGACGTAGAGCACGTCTTCATCGGCAACGGCGTCTCCGAGCTGATCGTGATGGCGATGCAGGGGCTCCTCGACGACGGCGACGAGGTCCTCGTACCGGCCCCGGACTACCCGCTGTGGACGGCGGCGGTCTCCCTCTCCGGCGGCACGGCCGTGCACTACCGCTGCGACGAGCAGTCCGACTGGATGCCCGACCTCGCCGACGTCGAGCGCAAGGTCACCGACCGAACCAAGGCCATCGTCATCATCAACCCCAACAACCCCACGGGCGCGGTGTACGACGAGGCGATGCTGAAGGGCCTGACCGACATCGCCCGCCGGCACAACCTGCTGGTCTGTTCCGACGAGATCTACGACAAGATCCTCTACGACGGCGCCACGCACACCCCGACCGCGAAGATCGCCCCCGACCTGCTCACCCTCACCTTCAACGGCATGTCGAAGGCGTACCGGGTGGCCGGCTACCGGGTCGGCTGGATGGCGATCTCCGGCCCCCGCGCCCACGCCGACTCCTACATCGAGGGCCTGACGATCCTGGCGAACATGCGGCTGTGCGCCAACATGCCGGGGCAGCACGGGGTGGTCGCCGCGCTCAGCGGACGCCAGTCGATCAAGGACCTGGTGCTGCCGGGCGGGCGGCTGAAGGAGCAGGTGGACACGGCGTACGAGCTGCTGACGCAGATCCCGGGCGTGAGCTGCGTCCGCCCCAAGGGCGCGCTGTACCTCTTCCCGCGCCTCGACCCGCAGGTCTTCAAGATCAAGGACGACCGGCGGATGGTCCTGGACCTGCTGCGCCAGGAGAAGATCATGGTTGTCCAGGGCACGGGCTTCAACTGGCCCGAGCCGGACCACTTCCGGGTGGTGACCCTGCCGTCGGTCGGCGACCTGCGGGACGCGGTCACCCGGATCGGGAACTTCCTGGACGGATACGGCCAGCCGTAGCCGACGGGCACAGCCGGCCGTAGCCGACGGACTCCATTCCGTGACACAGCTCAACTTTAGACGAAATCCAAGCTAGGATGGTTTCCTGTCAGCGCACAGGAGGCCATCCCCCATGTACGAACCGATCCGCACCAAGTCGGTCCACAGCACGATGGCCGGCGCCGCCTCCGACTTCCCCCACCGGTCGCGCGAGGAGGAGCTGGACATCCAGCTCGCCGGCCACCTCGCGGCCCTGCTCGCCGTCACGGACGAGCTGCGGGCGCTCGCGCCCTCCGCCGACCTGGACCAGGCGGCCGAACGTCTCGTCGAGCAGGTGGCCCGGCTGCGGAGCGGACGAACGCCGGCCCGCGCAACCGGCACCGCGCCCGAGGCCCGGCTGGCGGCCCTGCACGAGCGGGCCCACACCCTCGCCGGTCGCGCCCTCGTCGTCGCGGCCTCCCGCGCCGATACGGCGGCGGCGATCCTGTCCGCCGCACGCATGGACGCGCACACCGCCGCACTGGGCGACCCGACGGAACTCAGCGCGGCCCACTGATCCCTCTCCCGGGATCCCTCGACGGCCCCGGTCCGCGTGCACCCGCAGCGACGCGCGGACCGGGCGCCATTTCTTCGTGCGTGCGACGCGTACATTCGGGTGGACTGCACACCCCAAGCGGCCGCCAAAGGGCGGCCGCACCACCACTGCCTCGTAACGTCGGTGGAAATGACGGTGGTTCGGACTCCGACGCCCCATCGTCCCTCACTATTCCACGAGATATGACAAAGTGAAACGTAGGCAATTGTTGGTGGGGCTCTTCACTGCGGCGGCAGTTGCCACCGGAGTGACAACGTGGGCCATTCATGCGTACTCGGCAGCGCCCCCGGATTCCAAGGCCCCGTCATCAGCGGACCAGAACCTGCAGGATGCCGATATCCCGTTGCAGGCGGGCATCGCGCAGCAGCAGAATCACGACGCCCAAGGGGCCGACCGTACCTACCGGCGCGTCCTGGAGCTGGACCCGCAGAACAAGTACGCCTGGTACAACCTGGGAGTCATGGCGCACGAGGCCGGCAGGACGGCCAATGCCCGTGCGGACTACGACAAGGCCCTGAAGATCGACCCGATGTTCACATCGGTTCTCTTCAACGAGGCGCTTCTGCTGGAGTCGAGCGACCCCGACCAGGCCGGTGAACTCCTGAAGCGTGCCACTGCCGGCAAATCCAAGGCGGGCACGGCACATCTGCACCTCGGACGAATCCGAGCGCGGCAGCACCGTACCAAGGAAGCCGCGGACGAGTTCCGTCGTGCAATCGCCGCCGATCCCTCACTGCGTTCCCAAGTGCCGGCGGAATTCCGATGATTTCGGACTCCTCAACCCTCTCACCGACATCGAGCCAAGCAGGGAGCAACAGATGACGTCGACCGCGACACCGAGGTTCTCCGTCTTCACCCCCAGCCACCGGCCCCGTTTCCTCGATGAGTGCCTGGCAACCCTGCAGGCACAGACCTGTTCGGACTGGGAGTGGATCGTCCTGCTCAACAACGGCGCCCGGTGGCGCCCGGAGCGGCCCGACGACCGCGTCCGCGTCGAGATCGCCGACGGCGTGAACGGCGTAGGGGCTGCGAAGCGCAAGGCCTGTGAACTGGCGCGCGGGGAGATCCTCGTGGAACTCGACCACGACGACCTGATGGCGAAGTCGTGCCTGGCGGAGGTCGGCAAGGCGTTCGACGAAAACCCCGACGTTGTCTTCGTCTACAGCAACACGGCGCAGATCGCCGAGGACGGGGGGCGGGACGAGAGCCGTTTCGACGAGACGTTCGGCTGGCAGTACGAGGAGGTGGAAGTCGACGGCCGCAAGCTGCTGCAGGTCATCTCCCTCGCGCCGACGCCGCACAACGTCGCCTACATCTGGTACGCACCCAACCACGTGCGGGCGTTCCGCAAGGAGAGCTACGAGAAGGCCGGCGGGTACGACGCCGAGCGCACTGTTCTGGACGACCAGGACCTGATGTGCCGCCTCTTCCACCTCGGCGACTTCCACCACATCAACAAATGCCTCTACCTCCAGCGAGTCCACCCCGAGAACACCCAGCGCGACCCGGAGATCAACGCGCACATCCAACGCGAGACGGTCGCCCTGTACGACAAGTACATCGAGGCCAACGCCCTCGCATGGACCTACCGGCGCGGACTGATCGCGTTGGACCTCGGCGCGGCCCACCGCAAACCGCCGGGCTATGTCGGCGTGGACCAGCGGCCGGGAGACGGGGTCGACATCGTCGCGACCCTGCCCGGGAAGCTGGACCTGCCCGACGGCTCCGTCGGCCTGATGCGGGCGGTGGACTTCCTCGAGTACGTGCCGGCGAAGGTGCCGCTGATCAACGAGCTGTACCGGCTGCTGGCGCCCGGCGGCATGCTCCTCACCATGACGCCCAGCGCCGACGGCCGCGGCGCCTACCAGGACCCCACGCACGTCGCCTACTACAACGAGAACTCGTTCTGGTACTACACCGACGACCAGTACCGCACCTTCGTGCCGGACCTGGAGGCCCGGTTCCAGTCGTCGCGGCTGGTCACCTACTTCCCGAGCGAGTGGCACTCCCAGAACGACATCTCGTACGTGGTCGCGAACCTCATCGCGATGAAGGACGGCGCCCCGCGATGCGGCGGAAAGCTCCTCGTCCAGGCCGCCCCGGCATTCGAGTGATCTGAACTCCCCTCGCGCCTGCCGTACGACAGCACCATCAAGGGCGCCTCGTAACGTCGGTGCCGACTACCTGAGACAGGCGAACTCCATCCGTCCGCCACCTTCCACGAAAAGTGACCAAGTGAAACGTACGAGATTGTGGGCCGGGCTCGCCGCGACGGCGATGGTTGCCACCGGGGTGACCGTCTGGGCGATTCACTCCCCGTCGGCCGAGCCGTCTGAATCCAAGGCCGCTTCAGTGACCGGAAACGCGAAGTCGGTGGATGCGCTGCTGAAGTCCGGCCTCCAGCGGCAGGTCCAGCAGGATTCCACCGGGGCCGCCCAGGACTACCGGCAAGCTCTGGAACTGGACCCCAGGAACAAACAGGCCTGGTACGGCCTCGGGCTCGTCGATCAGCAGTCGGGCCGGACGGCGAATGCCCGGGCAGAGTTCGACAAGGCGCTCGAAATCGATCCGCACTTCATGTCCGCGCTCTACAGCGAGGCGTACATGCTGAGAACGAGTGCCCCCGACCGGGCCATTGACCTCCTCCGGCGTGCCGCCGCCCTCGATCCCAAGGCGGCGATGACCCAACTGCAACTGGGTCGGCTCCTGGCGGAGAACAACCGCAAGGGCGAGGCCGAGACTGTGTTCCGTCGTGCGGTCGCCGCCGATCCGAAGTCCCTCTCCCAAGTGCCGGAAGAGTTCCGGGACGCCGTGCGCCGATGAGTGCCTGGCGCCCGGCAGGCGCCCGGCGGACCCTGAGGTTCCGCCGGGCGCCTGTCATGTGCGCCGGGCGCTGACGCGCGCCGCGGCGGCCGGTGCGGCGAACTCGGGCTCCTTCAGGGCGGCCGTCAGCTGGTCGTCCCAGGGCGAAAGGGGCTCCAGGCCGGCTCGCAGCCAGTTGCCGCGGCCGAGGACGCCGAAGGCCGGACGGGCGGCCGGACGCGGGAACTTGTCCGAGCCGACCGGGCGGATCCGCTCGGGATCGAGACCACTGAGCCGGAAGGTCTCACGCGCCAGACCGCACCATGTGGTGCGGCCTGCCGCCGTGCCGTGGTAGATGCCGGCCGGTGCCTGTCCGGCCAGCGCCGCGCGGCCGAGAGCGGCCAACTGCCGGGCGAGCGCCCGGGACCAGGTCGGCTGACCGTGCTGGTCGGCCACCACGTCCAAGGTCTCGCGGCGGGCGGCGAGTTCGAGCATGGTGGCCACGAAGTTCGGGCCGTGCGCGCCGTAGAGCCAGGCGGTGCGCACGACGTAGCCGGTACGCGGGAGCAGTTCGACGACCGCCCGCTCCCCCGCCAGTTTGCTTCGCCCGTATGCGTTGACGGGCCCTGTCGGCGCGTCTTCCGGGTACGGGCGGCGGGCGTCGCCCGGGAACACGTAGTCGGTGGAGATGTGCAGCAGGATGGCGTCGGCGTCTGTACACGCGTGGGCCAGGTGGCGGACGCCCGTGCCGTTCACGGCGGTGGCCGCCGCCTCGGACCGCTCCGCGCCGTCGACGTCCGTCCATGCGGCACAGTTGACGACCACTCGGTGACCGGCCACGGCGGCCTGCACGGCTGTCGGGTCGGTGATGTCGAGCCTGTCCCGGCTCAGTCCCGTCACCTTGGCGTGCGGATCTGCGGCGAGTTCGGCCAGTACGTCCTGGCCGAGGAGCCCGCGCGCACCGGTCACCAGCCAGTTCGTGGTCATCGCAGCTCGGCCCTCTCCTTGAGCGGCTCCCACCAGGAACGGTGGGCGCGGTACCAGGCGACCGTGGTGGCCAGGCCCTCCGTGAAGGACACCTGCGGGACATAGCCGAGGTGCTCCCGGATCTTGCTGTCGTCCAGCGAATAGCGCAGGTCGTGGCCCTTGCGGTCGGCCACGTACTCGACCTGGTCCCAGCCCGCGCCGACCGCGTCCAGCAGCAGTCCGGTGAGCTTGTGGTTGCTCAGCTCGGTTCCGCCGCCGATGTTGTAGACCTCCCCGGCCCTGCCGCCGTGCAGGACGAGGTCGATGCCCCGGCAGTGGTCGGAGACGTGCACCCAGTCGCGGATGTTGCGGCCGTCTCCGTAGAGGGGGACCGTCTTTCCGTCGATGAGGTTGGTGATGAAGAGCGGGATGACCTTCTCGGGGAACTGGTACGGCCCGTAGTTGTTGGAGCACCGGGTGATCACGACGTCCAGTCCGTGAGTGCGGTGGTAGGCGAGCGCCAGCAGGTCGGAGCCGGCTTTCGAGGCGGAGTAGGGGGAGTTCGGCGCCAGAGGCCACCCCTCGGTCCATGAGCCTTCGCTGATCGAGCCGTAGACCTCGTCGGTGGAGACGTGGACGAAGCGGCCGACACCGTGCCGGTGGGCCGCGTCCAGGAGCACCTGAGTGCCCCTCACATTGGTGCGGACGAACGGACCGGCCCCGTCGATCGACCGGTCCACGTGCGACTCGGCGGCGAAATGGACCACCGCGTCCTGGCCCGCCATCACCTGGTCGACCACGTCCGGGTCACAGATGTCGCCGTGGCGGAAGGTGTAACCCGGGTGTTCCGCCACCGGTGCCAGATTGGCTTCGACTCCCGAATAGGTGAGTTTGTCGAGGACGGTGATCCGCGCTGTCGGATCCGAACTGAGATTTCGGCGGACAAATTCCGAACCGATGAATCCAGCAGCGCCGGTCACAAGGATGCGCATGGTTCTCCGAGTCCTTCTTGCTGCCCGGAGTCCGGCGCCAGGGCCTCGGACGCCAGGTCGCGGGCGCGGACACAAAGCGGACGGTGCCCGCGAGGCCGAGCCTCGGGGGCACCGTCACTAGTTCCCGTGTGGAGCGGTCGACCCGAACGGTAGTGCCGCTCGCGTGGGGTCAGTGGGCGTTGCAGACCACGAACGCGGTGATGGTGGCGGTGCCAGGAGCCGTGACCACCGTAGCCGGGGTCCCAGCCTGCCACCCGTTGGGGATGGTTCCGTCAGGGCCGGGGGGGAGGGGCCTGTTGATCGAGATGTTGCCGCCGGTGGCTTCGTATCCGCCGCCGGTGGCCACGTCGCCCGTGTCGCAGAAGACTTCGGCGTGGTGGACGTTCTCGTCGACAGTAACCTGCTTGTAGTACGTGTGGACGCCGCTGGAGCCCTGGGCACCCTGCGAGCCCTGCGGGCCCTGCGAGCCCTGCGGGCCCTGCGAGCCCTGCGGGCCCTGCGAGCCCTGCGGGCCCTGCGGGCCCTGGGCACCCTGCGCGCCCTGGAAACCCTGGGCACCCTGAGCGCCCTGAGCACCCTGGAAGCCCCGCGGACCCTGCGGACCCTGCGGACCCTGCGGACCTCGCTTGCCCGGCTTGCCGTCATGGCCGTCATGGCCGTCATGGCCGCCCCGGCCGCCGGCCTTTTCTTCGTTCATGCTGGTGGACGCCGCCTTGGGCAGAGAGCCCGACCGGTGGATCGCGTCGGCGATGGCCACCGAGCTCTGCCCGACATTGAGCGCCAACGCGAGAGCGCCCGCGGACATGAGCGTGGCGGACCTCAGGCGTGAACTTCGGATCGTTCTACGGTTCAAGAGAACCTTCCTCAGTAACTGGGAGTCAGACCGCAAGCATGCGCACCGGTGTACGCTTTCCGCATGCGCGTCACGTCGCCTCTGGCTACGGACAAGCCATTCTTAAACTCGCGGCAACTGAATGGTTACGGATCACACCGCGACTTGCGCCAAGATCACCCGTGCGGCCTCAAAGAACCTGCTTCCTCCGTGCCTTCCTCGCGGATTCCTTGACGAGCCCTCTGCGATACGCGACGCAGTCCTCGAAGGACGGCAGCAGGCCAAGTCGTCCGGCTTCCTCCAGCGTTGGCGCCGCAGCGTCCTTGCCGAAAAGGCGGGGGGTGAGTTCCTCGGGCCAGGAGATGGCCAAATCGGGGTCGAGCGGGTTGATCCCGTATTCACGGTGCGGCGCGTATCCCTCCGAACAGAGGTAGATGACGGTTGAATTATCCTCCAGGGTCATGAAGCCGTGGCCCAGGCCTTCCGAGATATAGACGCAACGGTGCGTCGTGTCGTCGAGCCTGACCGCTGCCCATTTTCCGAAGCTCGGAGAACCGGTGCGGATGTCGACCACCACGTCGAGGACGGCCCCGCTGACGCAGGTGACGAACTTGGCCTGCCCCGGTGGGACCGACGCGTAGTGGATGCCGCGGAGGGTGCCGAGAACGGAGCGCGAGCAGTTGGCCTGCGCGAGTCGGAGTCCCTGGCCGGTGGAATCAAGAAACCGTTCCCCTTGAACCACTCATGGAATCTGCCCCTGGTGTCCGTGAACACCTCGGGCGTGTCCACCCAGGCCCCTTCGATGCCAAGCGGCTCCATGTGAATGCTCCTTTCCATCTCGCAACCGGCTCACGGTCGGCCGAGCGATTCCTGGTGGTGCGATCCGCTGCTTCTCTGGGGCAGGACGACATGCCGGTAGTCCTCCAGCAGCCCCAGCAGATAATGGCCGTATCCGCTCTTGAGCAGGGGCTGGGCCAGTTCCCGGAGCCGGTCGTCGTCGATCAGCCCGGCACGCCACACCGCTTCCTCCACGCACCCCACCTTGAAGCCCTGGCGCTCCTCGATCACCCGGACGAACTCCGAAGCCTGCATCAGGGAAGTGAAGGTTCCGGTGTCCAGCCATGCGGTGCCGCGGTCCAGCCGGGTGACCTGCAGCATCCCGGCTTCCAGATAGGCACGGTTGAGGTCGGTGATCTCCAACTCGCCTCGGGCGCTGGGTCGCAGACCGCGGGCGATCTCCACGACGTGATGGTCGTAGAAGTAAAGGCCGGGCACGGCGTAGCGGGACTTCGGCCGGGCCGGTTTCTCTTCGATGGACAGTGCCCGGCCCGCCTCGTCGAACTCCACCACACCATAGGCCGAGGGGTTGGCGACCTGGTAGGCGAACACCCGACCGCCCTTGAGTTCGTCGTCGTGGCGGGCTAGCCGGGTACCGAGGCCACTCCCGTAGAAGATGTTGTCGCCCAGGATCAGGGCCACCGATTCGTCGCCGATGAACTCGGCCCCCAGAAGGAAGGCCTGGGCAATGCCCTCCGGACGCTCCTGCGCCATGTACTCCAGCCGCAGGCCGAGTTGACGACCGTCACCGAGCAAGCGGCGGAACTGGTACTGGTCTTCTGGTGTGGTGAGGACAAGGATCTCACGCACACCCGCCATCACCAGTGTGGAAAGCGGGTAATAGACCATCGGTTTGTCGAAAACCGGCAGCAGTTGCTTCGACACCGAGCGGGTCAGTGGCCACAGCCGCGAGCCGGTACCCCCGGCCAGGAGAATTCCACGCATGGCAGCACCATAGGTGGACTGCCTATCGGTGCCAGCATTACACGCGACGGACGGCGTAAGCGGAGAACAGCGCGGACCGGCCGGTCGGCCATTCGGTGGATTCTCGGCACACGGGAGTTCGCTCGTGTCCAAATGCCGCACGGTGCTGGCATTTTGATGGCCGCACGTCTCTGTTTCCCGAGGGGGTCCCCGATGCACACACCGCTCGCCAACGGCGCGACAGTTCCGGCGCAACAACAGACTCATGGCAAAGCGGCGGTGGCCGAACCACCACGCAAAGGCCGCTTCGACGGCACATGGTGGGTCTGGGCCATGGCGGGAGCGCTGTTCGTGATGTACGCGGCGGTGTCACTGCGGCTCCACCAGCGGATGCTCACGAGCAGCTACGACCTCGGAATCTTCCAACAGGTCGTCCGCTCGTACGCGGAAGGACACCTGCCGGCCT
This sequence comes from Streptomyces sp. NPDC031426, assembly GCF_055581585.1. NCBI lineage: Bacteria > Bacillati > Actinomycetota > Actinomycetes > Kitasatosporales > Streptomycetaceae > Streptomyces > Streptomyces sp. NPDC031426. Next base: position 141,460 of record NZ_JBVIJE010000006.1, on the reverse strand, counting down.
CCGAGGTGAAGGGCCAGGACTTTCCCGTCCTGGGAGATCACTTCTCCCCGATCCTGGCGCTCGTGGCACCCTTCTACTGGGTGTGGCGACGAGCGGAAACACTTCTCGCCGTGCAGGCCGCACTCGTCGCCGTGAGCGTCGTCCCGCTGACTCTCTGGGCGCGCCGGGCCCTGGGCTCCCTGGCCGGCGCGGTGATCGGTGCCTGCTACGGGCTCTCCTGGGGAATCGCGAGTGCGGTCGGCTACGACTTCCACGAAGTGGCATTCGCCGCTCCGCTCTTGGCGCTCTCGCTGACCGCCCTCGGGAACGGCCGGCTGACCGCCGCGGCGTGCTGGGCCCTACCCCTGTTGCTCGTGAAGGAGGACCTCGGCCTCACGGTTCTCGTCATCGGCCTCGTCATCGCCCGGCGAGGCGACCGCAGGCTCGGAACGCTCACGGCTGTGGCCGGCCTCGCCGGGACTGCGCTGGCCCTGTTCGTGGTCCTGCCGGCCTTCAACCCCGGCGGATCCTTCGCCTATTGGTCCCTGCTGAAGGATCCCGCCGCAGGCGGCCAGGGGCCGGCCGGGGGCAGTGCCGGCGGTCTGCTGGATGTGCTCCACCAGGGCACCATCGGTCTCCTCACCCCGCTGCCCAAGGTGACCACCTTCGTCCTCATGCTGGCCCCCACCCTGTTCCTGGCGATGCGGTCACCCCTGCTGTGGGTCGCCCTGCCCACGCTGGTGTGGCGCTTCGCGTCGAGCAACAGCCTGCACTGGGGGACCAGCTTCCACTACTCGCTCGTCCTGATGCCGATCGTGTTCGCGGCCTTCGTCGACGCCCTGGTGCGACGCGGGACGAGCGGCCGCGGCCTGCGCCGCTACCTCGCGGGCTCCGCCGCGATCACCCTCGTGATCCTTCCGAGCTTCCCCCTTTTCCAGCTCGCCCAGCCCGAGACCTGGCGAACCGACTCTCGCGTCACCGTCGCCCGTCGTCTGCTCGCCATGATCCCCGACGGCGTCACGGTCCAGGCATCCGACCATCTGGTACCCCAGCTCGCCGACCGCACGAGCGTCGGCCTCTACGGCTCCCCCGGCACCCGTCCCGATCCCCAGTGGATCATGGTGGACACCGAGGTGCCGGACGAGGACCGAGGGTGGCCGGGCCAGCCGCTCGGCGTCGAGGCGGAGCAGCAGAGCTTGGCAGCCGACCTCGGCAACGGATACGAACTGGTGGCCTTGCAGGACGGCTACATGCTGCTGCACCGCCGGACGGCGACGAGGGACTCGCACCGGCCCCCGACCACCCCCTGACCGAGCATCACCGCCCGAGCCCACGGGCCCCTCGCCACCGGCCCCGGTCCGCGTGGCCCCGCAGCGACGCGCGGACCGGGAGCCATACACTGCGTTGGCTGCAGCCGGCTTCTTGGGGCGCGGGGTGTTTCGTCGCTGAGGCCTGCTGCGCGCAGTTCCGCGGGAATGTTGGCTTCCGGGAGCATGCTCCCCGGCGTGAGACGTATCGCTGGAGTCGTCCTCGCCGTGCTCCTGATCGGTGGCGTGGTGGCCGCCGTCGTCGCGGGCCGGCAAGGGGGACAAGGGCACGGCAACGAAGACCGTGCGTGGCGTGATCGGGTCGGAGGAGGCGGACTTCTTCGCCGATCCCGACGTGGTGAAGGCCCTGGCCGCCAAGGGCTACACCGTGAAGACCGAGGCCTCCGGGTCCTGGGCCATGGAGGGGCTGGATCTCAAGGGGTACGACTTCGCCTTCCCGGGAAGCCAGGCCCCCGCGCACGCGCTGGCCGCGAAGCACCACGCGCAGGAGCCGTTGCCCCGGCCGTTCTACTCGCCGCTGGTCGTCGTGGCCCACCGGAGTGCCGCCGACGTGCTCGCGGCGAACGGGCTGGCCGTACTCGACGGGAAGCACCGCGGCACGTTCCGGATGGCCGCGTACCTGGACGCCGCCCGGCGCGACCGGACCTGGCAGCAGCTCAAGGGGGCTTCGGCGCACGGCGAGCTGACCGGCACGCTCTAATCGCGAGCACCGACCCCGAGAGCTCCAACTCCGGTGCGCTGTACCTCGCCGCCGCCTCCTACGTCGCCAACGGCGGCAAGGTGGTCGCGAGCCAGGCCGACGACGACCGCACCGCACCCCTGCTGCACAAGCTGGTCAGCGTCCAGGGCGCCCAGCAGTCCCGTAGTGACGCCGTGTACCGGGATCCGAGGCCCTGGCCCTGGATCCGGAGGGCGTGCACACGGTGTCCCGCGCGGTACGGCAGGACATCCCGGAGGCCGTCGACGCCTGCGTGCGCACCCGCTGGTGGACCTCAGGGACCGGGAGGCGCGCAGGCAGGAGTCGCACACGCGCTAACTGAAGGAGAGCGCAACAACTGAGCCGGGGCCCCGCACGCCTTTGTGCGGGGCCCCGGTGGGTGGTCACCACGGCCGGTCGTGACGATCGCTGGTCAGGGCATCCGGACCGGCCGTGGAGTCTGCAACGGGCTGTTCAGCCCAGGCGCTCCACCAGCGCGTGGTACTGGTCCCACAGCTCCTTCGGGGTGTGGTCGCCGAAGGTGTTGAGGTGCTCGGGGACGAGCGCGGCCTCCTCGCGCCAGATCTCCTTGTCGACCGTGAGCAGGAAGTCCAGGTCGGACTCGGACAGTTCCAGGCCCTTGGTGTCCAGCGCGCCCTTGGCCGGCAGCACGCCGATCGGGGTCTCGACGCCCTCGGCCTTGCCCTCCAGGCGCTCCACGATCCACTTCAGGACACGGGAGTTCTCGCCGAAGCCCGGCCAGACGAACTTGCCCTCGTCGTTCTTGCGGAACCAGTTGACGTAGTAGATCTTCGGCAGCTTGGACTGGTCCTTGTCCTTGGCCACGTCGATCCAGTGGGCCATGTAGTCGCCCATGTTGTAGCCGCAGAACGGCAGCATCGCGAACGGGTCGCGGCGCAGCTCGCCGACCTTGCCCTCGGCGGCGGCGGTCTTCTCGGAGGCCACGTTGGCGCCGAGGAAGACGCCGTGGTTCCAGTCGAAGGACTCCGTCACCAGCGGCACCGCGGAGGCGCGGCGGCCGCCGAAGAGGATCGCCGAGATCGGCACGCCCTTGGGGTCCTCCCACTCGGGCGCGATGATCGGGCACTGGGCGGCGGGGGTGGTGAAGCGGGCGTTGGGGTGGGCGGCGGGCTCGGCGGACTCGGGGGTCCAGTCGCGGCCCTTCCAGTCCGTGAGGTGGGCCGGGGTCTCCTGGGTCATGCCCTCCCACCACACGTCGCCGTCGTCGGTGAGGGCGACGTTGGTGAAGACCGAGTTGCCCCACAGGGTCTTCATCGCGTTGGCGTTGGTGTGCTCGCCGGTGCCGGGCGCGACGCCGAAGAAGCCGGCCTCGGGGTTGATCGCGTACAGGCGGCCGTCCTCGCCGAAGCGCATCCAGGCGATGTCGTCGCCGATGGTCTCCACGGTCCAGCCGGAGATCGTGGGCTCCAGCATGGCGAGGTTGGTCTTGCCGCAGGCGCTCGGGAAGGCGGCGGCGACGTACTTGGACTCGCCCTGCGGCGGGGTGAGCTTGAGGATCAGCATGTGCTCGGCCAGCCAGCCCTCGTCACGCGCCATGACCGAGGCGATACGCAGCGCGTAGCACTTCTTGCCGAGCAGGGCGTTGCCGCCGTAGCCGGAGCCGTAGGACCAGATCTCGCGGTCCTCGGGGAAGTGCGAGATGTACTTGGTGGAGTTGCACGGCCACGGAACGTCGTCCTGACCCTGCTCCAGCGGGGCGCCGAGGGAGTGGACGGCCTTGACGAAGAAGCCGTCGTCGCCGAGTTCGTCCAGGACGGCCTGGCCCATCCGCGTCATCGTGCGCATCGAGACGGCGACGTAGGCGGAGTCGGTGATCTCCACGCCGATCGCGGACAGCGGGGAGCCGAGCGGGCCCATGCAGAACGGGACGACGTACATGGTGCGGCCCCGCATCGAGCCGCGGAACAGGCCTTTCTCGCCGCTGAAGATCTCCCGCATCTCGGCGGGGGCCTTCCAGTGGTTGGTCGGGCCGGCGTCCTCCTCCTTCTCGGAGCAGATGAAGGTGCGGTCCTCGACCCGTGCGACATCGGTGGGGTCGGAGGCCGCGTAGTAGGAGTTGGGGCGCTTGATCGGATCGAGCTTCTTGAAGGTGCCCTTGGCGACCAGTTCTTCGCACAACCGGTCGTACTCGGCCTCGGAGCCGTCGCACCAGACCACGCTGTCCGGCTGGGTCAGTTCGGCGATCTCGTCGACCCACGAGATCAGTTCCTGGTGGTTTGTGGGAACGCTGGAAGCCGAGTTGTCGCGCGCCACGGTTGCTCCTAAGTGAGGGATTTTGTCCTGGTGGCCCCGTGGGGGCTGCGACCCGGATGCTTCGAATGCTCATCCGGTGCCGACTGCACTCATTTGATCATCCGACGAGAGTGCGCATATGTCCAGGGGGCGTCACAAGTGAGCGACGTGACGAAAACCACGGCTTCCAGGCCTGTTTACGTTCCCTTTACGTCCAGGTTTGTGTCACCTGGAGGTCTTTTTGCGTTCGATCGACCAAGACCCGCGCTGACACCCGACTTACGGTGCCGTAGGTACCATGCCCCGCATGACTGCGTCCGTCCCTGACGCGCCCACGGACACGCCGGCCGACGGCCGCGGTCCGGCGCTCTCGCTGCCGCAACACGTCAAGCCGAAGCTCCGCGGCTGGCTGCACCTCGGCATGTTCCCGGCCGTACTCATCGCGGGCCTCGTGCTCACCGCCCTCGCCGACTCCACCAGAGGCCGCATAGCCTGCGGGATCTACGTCCTGACGGCCTGCCTGCTGTTCGGCATCAGCGCGCTGTACCACCGGGGCAACTGGAGCCCGCGCATGGACGGCGTGCTGCGCCGCCTGGACCACGCCAACATCTTCCTGATCATCGCGGGCACCTACACCCCGCTGACCCTGCTGCTCCTGCCCGGAGCCAAGGGCGAGTGGCTGCTGTGGAGCATCTGGGCCGCCGCCGCGGCCGGCATAGTCTTCCGCGTCTTCTGGGTGGGTGCCCCGCGCTGGCTGTACACGCCCTGCTACATCGCGATGGGCTGGGCGGCCGTGTTCTTCCTGCCCGACTTCCTGCGCACCGGCGGCATCGCGGTCCTGGTCCTGGTGGTCGTCGGCGGTCTGCTCTACAGCGCGGGCGGCGTGATCTACGGCATCAAGCGCCCGAACCCGTCCCCGCGCTGGTTCGGCTTCCACGAGGTCTTCCACTCCTTCACCCTCGCGGCGTTCGTCGTCCACTACGTCGGCATCTCGCTGGTGGCGTACCAGCACGCGTAGACACCCTCAGCCCTCCCTCTCCGGCCACGGCTCACCAGCCGTGGCCGTTTTCGTACGCCTGAAAGCATCTGAGGCAAGCCCTCCATTGACAGTGCCCATATTTTAAGAGCTACTCCCATTTCATGGCTGCGCCGAACACACCCGTCGTACGGCGCACCGGGCGGGAGGGGGCCCCGGCCGTGGCCGCCCCCGTCGCGGATGCCTGACAATGACCGGCATGACGGCCGCACGCACCCCCAGCACCTCCCCCGTCGACCGGCCCCGCCTCAGCCTGCGGGAACGCAAGAAGATCAAGACCCGGGAGGCGATCCGCGCGGCGACGTACTCACTGGTCCGGGAGCAGGGGTACGACGCCACCACGATCGACCAGATCGCCGAGCGGGCCGAGGTGTCGCCGTCGACCGTCTTCCGCTACTTCCCGACCAAGGAGGACATCGTCCTCACGGACGAGTACGACCTGATGATGGCCGAGGAGCTGCGGGCCCGCCCGGCCGACGAACCGCTGATCCAGTCCCTGCGGCACGTCATGCACCGGGCACTCGACCTGGCGCTGTCCGAGGACCCCGAGGTGACCCGGTTGCGCGTGCGGCTCGGGGTCGAGGTCCCGGCCATCCGCAGCCGGATGTTCGAGAGCATGGCGAGCACCAGCCTTCTGCTCCGCCAGGTCATCGCGGACCGCACCGGCCTCGGTCCGGAGAGTCTCGAGGTGCGGGTCTACGCCATGTCGCTCATCGGCGGGCTCATGGAGGTCAACCGGTACTGGGGCGAGAACGACCAGCAGGGCGATCTCCGTGAGCTGATGGAGCGTGCCCTCGACGTCCTGGAGCGCGGCCTGCCCAGGGAAAACCACTGAGGTCACGGCGGTCCGGCGTGCGATGCTGACGAGGTGAACCGACCCGAGATCCACGTCGAAGTGGCCCCCGCACTGCACCTGTTCGTGCCGCACGCCCGGCGGGCCGGTGCCGCGCCCCTGGCCACGGACGGGGTCTCGACGCTCGGCCATGTCATCGAGTCCCTCGGCGTCCCGCTGACCGAGGTCGGCGCACTGGTCGTGGACGGCAGCGAGGTGCCGGCGTCGCACATCCCGAAGGACGGCGAGACGGTGAAGGTACGGCCCGTCGACCGCCCCCAGCGGGTCCCCGGCGCCCCGCTCCGCTTCCTCCTGGACGTCCATCTCGGCACGCTCGCCCGCCGCCTGCGCCTGCTCGGCGTGGACGCCGCGTACGAGTCGACGGACATCGGCGACGCGGCCCTCGCCGCCCGCTCGGCCGCCGAGAAGCGGGTCATGCTCAGCCGCGACCGGGGCCTGCTGCGCCGCCGCGAGCTGTGGGCCGGCGCCTTCGTCTACAGCCACCGCCCCGACGACCAGCTCCACGACGTCCTGGACCGCTTCCACCCCGACCTGCACCCCTGGACCCGCTGCACCGCCTGCAACGGCCTTCTGAAACAGGCCACGAAGGCCGAGGTCGTCGACCAGCTCGAACACGGCACCCAGCGCTCGTACGACGTCTTCGCCCAGTGCACCGAGTGCGGCCGCGCGTACTGGAAGGGCGCCCACCACGAACAGCTGGAGGCCATCGTGGAGCGCGCCCTGGCGGAGCACGGTTAGCGCGGTCAGCGCCTGGTCACATCCCCCTTGTCACAGGCGGTCCCGTTCCGGTTCCGGTCCAACCCCAGTGGGTCGTCGTTGCCGTTGACCTTCAGCCGGCCGTAGTTGTTCTCCTTGAGCCAGGCGCATCGAGCCGCCGCCGTCTTCTTCACCTCGGGCGGGAACACCGTCGGCACGCACACGTTGGCCGAGCCGTAGTGCCGGTCGCAGCCGGAGATGGTCGGGCTGACCTGCTGTGCGGCCTTCCTCCTGCCGGGGCCCGACACCTTTCCGGTGAGGGAGTCGGCGAAGGCGTGGATGTGCGGGGAGGCGGCGCTGAGGGCCGCCGGGCCTGTCAGATGGACCCACCGGGCCACCGACGGCACCCCGTTGGCGTCGACGGCGAAGAGCATGTACCAGCCGGGCGGGGCGATGTTCGGGTTGTTCGTGACGTTCAGGTCCACGTTGTTGCCGTCCACCGACAGGGGGAGGTCCACGAAGCGCTGGTTCGGGTCGGAGGAGTGCGTGACCGCCGCCGGGCGGATCAACTCCGCCTTGGCGATGGGCCGGTCCACCGTGATCCGCTGGGTGTCGCCGTACTTCCACTCCTGGTTGATCACCGAGGTGATCGTCGGACGCGTGCCCTTGTAGAGATACGGCGGGGTGTAGATCGACACGTTGTGGTTCCAGGTGCCGTTGCCCGGGTTGTCGCCCGTCGCCATCACACGGCCGTCGGGGAGCAGGAACGCCGAGGAGTGGTAGCCGCGGGACTCGGGGTCGGCGGCCACGGGGTCGAAGGTACTGGTGCCGGGGTCGTAGATCGAGGACTCGTACACCGGGTTGGCCCGGTTGTGCAGGGCGCCGCCGGTCTCCAGCACCTTGCCGTCGGGCAGCAGCACCGCGGAGACGTACATCTTGCCCTGGTTGCCGGTCTCCGGCTGGGGCCCGTTGCCCAGGTCGACCGTGCCCTGCGGGATCGGCGGCCCGGCGACGTAGGCCGGGTTGGCCTGCTTGAGGTCGATCAGGTCGGTGAGGCGGTTCGCGTCCGGATTGGAGTCGATGTTGCCGCCGCCGATCGTCAGCACCCGCTGGTCCTGCGCGGGCGGCAGCAGCACGCTCGCCGACTGGTCCCGCTCGTCCTTGTTCTGCAGGCCCGGGATCTGGGTGATCGTGTTGGCGCCGTAGTCGTAGATCGCCGAACCCGTGCCGGGGATGTTGTTGCCGAAGACATGGCTGCCCGTGTAGAAGAGGCGGCCGTCCTGCATGAGGATCATCGCCGGGTACAGGCCCCAGTACGACCAGGTCTGGTTGACCTGCGACAGCGGCAGCCACTGGTTCTGCGCGTAACTGAACTTCTCGGCGGTCACCGAGCCGGTGGAGTCCTCGCGCAGCCCGCCGAAGGAGATGACGTCACCGTTGCCGAGCTCGGTCGCCGACGGGTACCAGTGGCCGTCGTTGAGGTCGTTGGTCCTGGTGTAGGTCTCGGTCGTCGGGTCGAAGATGTACGAGTCCTTGAACCCCTCGTAGCCGTGCCCGCCCACCACCGGGTACGCCTTGTTGCCGCTCAGCACCAGCACCCGGCCGTCCTGCAGCTGGACGTGCCCCGCGCAGAACATGTCCTTCGGCGTCGGGATGACCTTGTACGTGCCGTTCGCCGGGTCGTACACCGCCGAGGTGAAGGTGCCCGCGTTGAAGTTCTCCTCGCTGTTGCCGGAGCCGGCGATCAGCAGCACCTTGCCGTTGTCGAGCACGACGGAGTGCATGGAGCGGACCGGGTTCTGCGTCGGCAGCACCGACCAACTGCCGTTGGCGCACTGGTCGGTGGTGCCGGTGCACCGGGCCGGCGGGAGCGGGTCCGGCACCTGTTCCATGGTGTAGTCGTCGGTGGTCGCCGAGCCGGTGCCGTAGACGGAGACGCCCCAGGTGATGCGGTCGGTGCCGGCCGGGACCTCGGGGGTGCGGACCGTGGCCTGGGTCCAGGTGGAGGCCATGTCGAGGGTCTTGAGGTCGGTCCAGTACTGCCAGCCGGCGGTGGTGTCGTGCCGGAAGAGGGTGATGTTGGCGTCCGGGGTGGTGGTCTTGTACCAGAGTCCCAGGTCGTACTGCTTGCCGGCGCTCACCCCCGGCGCGCAGTCCGTCGACTCGGTGATCATCGCCTTGCGGTCGCCGGAGACCCGGCGGGTCACCGTGACCTTCATGGCCTTGGTCCCGGAGTGCGCGTCCGAGGTCGTCTCGAAGCTGAAGTCGTTGTCGCCCCAGCCCGACTTCTCCCAGCAGTACGGCATGTCGTCGCTGCCCGCGGTCTCGAAGCCGGGGTTCTTGATCAGGTTGGCGGCCTCCGCCGGCTGGGGCGCGGTCAGAAGCAGACCGGCGGTCAGGGCGCCCACCCCGGCCAGCGCGGTCCGTCTGCGGCGTCTGCGGTACGTCATACTCACACGGCTCTCCTTGCTCGGCTCCCCCGCCGACGGGGGAGGTAGACCAGCGCCTCGGTGCCCACGAAGCGCAGGACGAACGTCATGACCAGTGCGAGCGCGGTGGCGGGCAGGACGCCGATGCCCAACCGGCCGACGAGCAGGGCGATCAGCGGGATGCGCAGCACCAGGTCGGCGTTGGCGAGCAGCGCGAACCGGCCGAGCCGGTCCCACCAGCGGCGGTGCGCACGCCGGTCGCGGAACAGCAGGTGTTCGATGAGCAGGAAGTTCCAGGCGACCCCGAGCTGGTTGGCGAGGATCTCGGCGGGCAGGTAGTGCATCCCGAGCGCGGTCAGTGCCCACAGCCCGACGAGGTTCGGCACGAACCCGCTCGCGCCGATCAGTCCGAAGCCGACCATGCGGGCGGCCGGGGACGCGGTGCGCAGGCCCGCCAGGTGGCGCAGGAAGCGAAAGCCCTCCTGGGCGGTGGACTTGGACTCGCCGGCGAACCGGTCCTGGAAGACGAACGGCACCTCGGCGACCTGCCGGGGGCGGCTGCGGACGGCCAGCTCGAGGAGGATCTTGTAGCCGAGCGGTTGGAGCACGTCCGCCGTGACCGCGCTGCGCCGGATGGCGAAGAAACCGCTCATCGGGTCGCTGATGCCGCGCAGCCGGCGGGGGAAGAGGGCCTTGGCGAGCCAGGTCGCACCGCGCGAGACGGCCACCCGGTAGCCGCCGGCGAGCCCGGCCCGGCTGCCGCCCTCGATGTACCGGGAGGCGACGACGAGCCCGGCGTTCGCCCGCTCGCCGGTGGCCACCAGATCCGGTACCAGGGACGGCGGATGCTGGCAGTCGCCGTCCATGACGACGATCCACTCCGAGGCCGCCGCCTTCAGCCCCTCGACGACCGCCCCGCCGAGCCCGCCGAGGGGTTCCTCCCGGTGCAGTACGGCCACCGGGAACGGGCAGTCCTGGGCGGCCTCGCGGATCACCTCGGGGGTGTCGTCGGTGGAGTCGTCCACGAAGAGCACCTCGCAGGGCAGCCGCGCCGGCACCGACTCGGTGATCCGGTGCAGCAACTGCCGGATGTTCGCGGACTCGTTGAAGGTCGGTACGACGATGGTGACGGCGCCGGGCTCGGGGACCTCCACGGCGTCGAGACCCTGTGCCGGGGCGGTGTACTCGCTCATCGCGCGCCTCCCCCAACCTGGATCCGCCGGATCTCGATGCGGTCGGGTCCGGTGCCGAAGGTGGCGACCGGCGTGGAGTGCCGGATCGCGGCCCGCACATTGGGCAGGTCCTTGGCGTCGCGGCGGACGGTCGGCGAGGCGACGACGTAGTCGATGTCCCGCCAGCCGTGCGGCATGGTCTTGCTGACGGCCGGGTCGAGGTCGGCCTTGTAGAACCAGATGGCGCCGAGCCCCGGCCGGTATCCGGCGTGCACGAGGTCGAGCCAGAGGGCGTCGTCGACGAGCACGCGGGTGTCCTTCGGGTCCGCCACCTGGGTGCCGAGCCAGTGGGAGGCCTGCCGGTAGGGCTTGTTGGCGTCGGCGGTGACGGCGGTGCGGTCGCCGTCGTACCAGTGCGGTACGACATAGGCGCCGGCGGCGAGGGCCAGGACGGCGGCGAGCGCGTACCGGCCGCCGGTGAGGTGGCGCTTCTCGCCCTCCGAGCGCCACCTGCTGAGGACAGCGTGGGCGACGGAGGCGGCGCCGCCGGCGAGGACCAGGGCGAGGAAGGGCAGCGCGCCGATGATGTACATCGCGGGCAGATAGCCGTTCGGGCGCAGGGCCACCACGGCGAGGACGGCGACCGTGAGCGCCGGTCCGGCGAGGGAGCGGGCGGTGACCGACCAGCGCCAGGTGAGCAGCAGGAGCAGGGCTCCGGCGAGGCCGCCGAGGGGCAGCACGCGGTCGTAGTACAGCCAGGAGTGCAGGACTCCGTAGGAGCCGGAGGAGCGGTCCAGGATGAATCCGGAACCGGGCCTCGACATCTGGTAGGTGATGCCGTCCCACAGCGAGACGTGTCCGGCGCCCGGGAACAGCTCGCCCTTGAGCAGGGCGAACAGCGGATAGGACAAGCCGATCAGGGCGCAGCCGGTGACGGCTCCGGTGAGGGCGAACTTGCGGGTGTCGCGGTGGCTGTGCCGCCACATGGTGACGAACAGGGCGGGCAGGACGACGAGCATCGTCTCCTTGGTGAGCACGCCCGCGGCGGCGGCGAGGCCCGCGCCGAAGTGGTGCCAGAGGTGGCGGCTGGGCGAGGCGGCGAGGCAGAACGCCAGCAGCAGCCACATCACGGCGATGTTGTCGAGGAAGATCTCCCGGCTGAGCACGACCGCGAGCGGGGAGAGCCCGAACAGGGCCATGCCGAGTCCGGCGGCCCAGCGGGGCAGGGAGAGCCGGCGGCCGAGGACGTAGACGAGGACCGCGCTGACGCCGCTGACCAGCAGCATGGTCAGCCGCATGGTGCCGACGGTCATCGAGCCGGGGCTGATCGCCGAGGGGAGCCAGCTGAGCAGGGCTATCTGGATCCAGCCGAGCGGCGGGTGGTCGTACCAGTAGGTGTAGTGGGCGAGGCCCCGGCCCTGCTGGACGGCCCAGGCCTGGGCGAGGTAGGTGCCCTCGTCGTCGCTGAGCGTCGGGTAGGCGGCGATGTTCCAGCCCTGGACGAGGACGATCACCGCGAGCAGGACCCCGCACAGCAGCAGGTCGGGGCGGGAGGAGCGGAGCCGTGGCGGCGGGCTGGTCCGGGCGGCCGTACGGCCTTCCGGCACAGGTGGGCGCTGCGCGGGGACCTTCGCTGCGGTCACCGCGGGAAGTGTGGAGGTCACGCAGGAACGTCCTCTCGGATGGGCTCGGCCGCGGTGAGGTGTGCGCCGACGTGCGTGGTCAACTCCCAGTCGTTGCGGCCGCGTTGCTCGCGCCAGACGGCACGGATCGCGGCTCCGGCGAGGAGGACCTGGTAGAAGGGGCCGCCGACGACGAGCTTCACGTAGTGGACGAGGCGGACCTTCAGGCCGTACTGCTTGCCGAAGTCGTGCAGCCCGACCACCTCGAAGACGAAGGTGACGGCGGCGGTGACCAGCGGCAGGAAGGTGAGGAAGGCGACGCCGACGGGCACGTCGAGGAGGAGCGCGACAGCCGCGTTGAGCGGGATGATCACGCCGGAGAAGGCCTGCATGAACGGGGTCATCAGGGTGTACCGGGCGAGCAGCCGCTGTCCGAGTCCGGGCAGTTGCCGCCAGTCCTTCTTCCGGTACACCTGCAGGAAGCCCTGGTTCCAGCGGGTGCGCTGCTTGAGCAGCGACATCAGGGAACCCGGGGTCTCCTCCCTGGTCACCATGTCGGAGTCGTAGGCGACGACGACCTTCTTGCCGACGCTGGAGAGGCGTACGCCCAGGTCGCAGTCCTCGGCGAGGCAGTTGGGGTCCCAGCCGTCCGCTTCCCTGAGGACGCCGGTCCGTACGAAGACGGTGTTCCCGCCGAGCGGGATGAACCCCTTCTGCGCGTGCAGGTGCAGCCGGGAGCGGAACCAGAAGAAGTACTCCAGGCAGTTGCGCAGGCTGTACCAGCTGGAGTGGAAGTTGATGAGCTGTACGCCGCCCTGGACGACGTCCGCCCCGGTCGTCCGGAAGGCGTGGTCGACGTGGGCGAGCAGCTCCGGGTGGACCTGGTCCTCGGCGTCGAAGACCCCGACGACGTCACCGCGGCAGTGCGGCAGCGCCGTGTTCATGGCCTTCGGCTTGTTCTTCTTCTCGTGGGTGTCGACGACGACGCGGACGCGCGCGTCCCGTGCGGCGGCCTTCTCGGCCACCTCGGTGGTCTCCGGGTCGTCGTGCCCGACGATCACGATGATCTCGAAGTCGGTGTGCGTGGATTCCAGCAGCCGCTGGATGGTGTGGTCCAGCACCGCCTGTTCGTGCCGGGCGGGCAGCAGCAGTGAGAACGACAGGTGTTCGTCGCCGTCCGGTCTGCCGAACCGGGTGGAGGCCAGCACCTCGGGCGTGCGCCACGCGTGCATCTGCCACCACAGGGTGAAGGCCGCCATCCAGAACAGGGCCAGTGAGACGGCGGCGATGAAGACAGACGTGAGCAAAAAGATCCCCCCAGATCCCTGAATTCCCCCTGTGTGGGCGACGGTGAGTGACCGCCCGTCGACCCGCTGTGGAGACAGTAGGGGGGATCTGTGAAGTGCGGGAGCTCTTCCGATAAATAGCTTGTTTCGGAACGGTGGTATCAGTAGTGGGATCTATCCGAACACCTGCTCTCTTTCGGACAGTTCACACCTTCCGGTAACCGGGGTTCCGGATGCTCAGCTCCTGTTCAGGGACGCGCGGAGCCGTTCCGGATCGGTCGTCGGCGCGTCACAGGTGAAGTTACGGCAGACGTACGCGGTCGGTTCGCCTTGGTGCAGGAGCCGGTCGGCGAGGAGCGGGAACTCGTCACTGTCCGCTGTGCCGACGGCCACGACGGCGCCCGGGGCGGTGCCCAGAAGTGCCGTACGGTGCAGGGCCGTTGTCCGCTCGTCCGCGAAGTCGGGCCCTGGTCCGACGACGGCGATCTCCTTGGGCCCGTCGAGGAGGGCCTCGGCGACGGCGAGCCCCCAGCCGATGAACCGGGGCACGCGCGGACCCAGGGTCTTCACGACCCCCAACGCGCGCTCGGCGGCGGTCCGGTGCGGCTCGGAACCGGTGTGCGCGGCATAGCCCAGCAGGGCACCGGCCGCCGCGGTCCAGCCCGACGGGGTGGCGTTGTCGGTGGGGTCCTGCGGCCGGCGGATGAGCCGCTCGGCGTCCGACGCGGTGTCGAAGAGCGCGCCGGTGCCGGGGTCGGCGAAGCGCGCGAGCACATGGTCGAGGAGCAGTCCGGCGAAATCCAGCCAGACGCCCTCACCCGTCACGGACGCGAGCGCGAGGAAGCCCTCGGCGACGTCGGCGTAGTCCTCCAGCACGCCGGCGTTGGGGCCGACGCGGCCGTCCTTGCTGGTGCGGGCGAGCCGGGCGTGCTCGTCGAAATGCACCCGGACGAGCAGGTCGGCGGCGCCGAGGGCGGCCTCGACCAGGTCGGGCCGGTCGAAGTAGGCACCGGTCTCGGCGAGGGCGGCGACGGCGAGGCCGTTCCAGGCGGCGACGACCTTGTCGTCCCGGCCGGGGGCGGGGCGCCCGGCGCGCTCGGCGAGGAGCCGTGCCCTGATGGAAGTGATCTTCTCGGCATCGAAGACGGTGCTGCTCTGCGGAAGTTGCAGGACGGACTGCCCGTGCTCGAAGGTGCCCTCGTCGGTCACGCCGAAGTACCGGGCGGCGAGGTCGCCGTCCGCGTCCCCGAGCACGGCGCGCAGCCGCTCGGGCGTCCACACGTAGTACGCGCCCTCGATGTGCCGGCCCGTGCCGTCGTCGCTGTCGGCGTCGAGCGCGGAGGCGAACCCGCCCTCGTCGGTGCGCAGTTCGCGGACGAGGAAGTCTGCGGTCTCCAGGGCTACGCGCCGGGCGAGGTCCGATCCGGTGGCCCGCCACAGATGGGCGTACACGCGGCAGAGCAGCGCGTTGTCGTACAGCATCTTCTCGAAGTGCGGCACGATCCAGTCACGGTCGACGGAGTACCGGGCGAACCCGCCGCCGAGCTGGTCGTAGATGCCCCCGCGGGCCATCCGCTCACACGTGTCCTGCGCCATCTGCAGCGCGCCCTCGGCGCCCGTCCGGGCGTGATGCCGCAGCAGGAACTCCAGCACCATGGACGGCGGGAACTTGGGCGCCCCGCCGAATCCGCCGCGCTGCGGGTCGTACTCGCGGGTGAGGCCGAGGAGGGCCTGGGCGAGCTCCTGCTCGTCGGGCGCGCGGTCGCCCTGCCGGACGATCTCCCGCTGGGCGAGGTCGCGCACGATCTTCCCGGCGACCTCCGCGACCTCGTCACGGCGGGTGCTCCAGGCCTGCTGCACCCCTTCCAGCACCTGCCGGAAGGAGGGCATGCCGTGCCGGGGCGCGGGCGGGAAGTAGGTCCCGAAGTAGAAGGGCTCGGCGTCGGGGGTGAGGAAGACGGTCATGGGCCAGCCGCCCTGCCCGGTGGCGGCCTGCACGGCCTCCATGTAGACGGCGTCGACGTCGGGGCGTTCCTCGCGGTCGACCTTGATCGTGACGAAGTGCTCGTTGAGGTAGTCGGCGGTGGCCTGGTCCTCGAAGGATTCGTGGGCCATGACATGACACCAGTGACAGCTGGAATACCCGACGCTCAGCAGGACGGGTCTGTTCGTCTTGCGGGCCTCGTCGAAGGCCTCGGCCGACCAGGGCCACCAGTCGACGGGGTTGTCGGCGTGCTGGAGCAGATACGGGGACGTCTCATGGGCCAGTCGGTTCACCGTTCCACTCTCCCACGGGCTCGGGGACGGCGTAGAAGCGCAGGTTCATGGGGCGCGCGCCTTCGGGGGCGTCCTCGCGGAGGTGGCCGTAGCGGTCGAGCAGGGCGTGGTACTCCCGCATGAAGGCGAGCAGTTCCTCCCTGGTCAGCCAGGTGCCGTGGCGCTGGACCTGGGCCCAGCCCTCGGGGCCGCGGTACTCCTGGTGGGCGCGGCGGTACAGGGCGGTGTCGAACTCGATCTTCAGATGGGCGAGCTGGGCGGCGGCCTCGTACTCCTCCGGGGTCATCGCGGCCGGGTCGGGTGTGGTGTGGCTGAACGGCAGCGAGCGCCACCACCGCTCCCGCCCGCCGGACTTCTCCGGGATCTCCTCGATGAGCCGCTGCTCGGCGAGTTTTCGCAGGTGGTAGCTGGTGGTGCCGGAGCTCTCGCCGAGTTCGCGGGCGAGGACGGTGGAGTTCGCCTCGCCGTGCCGGCCGAGGTATTCGAGGATCCGGCGGCGCAGCGGGTTGCCGAGGGATTTGTAGAGGGCGGTGCGCTCCAGGCTGGTCATCTCGGGCAGGCCGTCGGTCATGCGGTCACGGTAACCCCGAGAACCCTGAGAAGCCCCCGATGTCTGCCGAGTTTTCTTTGCAGAACTTTCTCTGGGATCTACGGTGGAGGCAGCCGAGGGATGACGGACGGGGAGGGTGTGGGCGCGACCATGACCATGACGGCGGCTGGACGGAAGAGGTGGCCCTTGGTCCTGCTGGGGGCGGCGGCGGTCCTGCTGGTGCCGTGGACGGTGGTGCTGGCCCTGACCCTGCCGGGCAGCACCGAGGTGGACAACTGGCCCTTGGCCTGGATCGGCCTCGACGTCCTCATGGCGACGGGCTGCGCGGCGACGGCCCTGCTCGGCCTGCGGGGCGACCCGAGATCCCGCCTGACGGCTTCGGCGACGGCATCGGTGGCGGTGCTGGACGCCTGGTTCGACATAACCACCGCGGGCACGGGCGCCCCGCTGGCCGAGGCGCTGCTGTGCGCGGTGGCGGAGGGGGCGCTGGCGGGGGCGTGCGTGCGTCTGGCCGTGGGCAAGGGGCGGCGGACCGCCCGGCGCTGAGCGGCCGGCCCGCCCTCGGAGCGAGGTCTGCGGACTGGCGTCCGCGTTCCCTCGGACAGGCCGCAGCGCCTCCGCACCGCACGGAACACGCTCACAAGGACGTTGCCGCACCTCCCCAACTCCCCACCGGACACCACCCCTCCCGCTTACGCGTCCCGCGAAGGACACTCGTGGACAAGGGAGTTGACGCCGGAGGGGGACGGGACATGCGGGACGGCCATCGGGCGGAAGCCGAGCGGCTACTGGTGCGGGCCGTCGAGGAGGAGGTACGGCGCTCGGGCGGGCGGATCGACGGGCAGCTGCTGCTGTCGCGGGCGCGCGGCGCGTTGGGCGCGATGGCGGAGGCGGCCGGCGAGGAGTACGAGGCCTACGTCCGTGCGCTGGACGAGACCGAGGCGGGCCGGCTGACCTTCGGGCAGCGCTACGCCCGCGAGGGCGCCGGAACCGCCCTGCTGGTGGCGGTGGTCGCCGCGGTGGCCGCGGCCGGCGCCGACCTCCTGCTCGGCACCGGAAGCGGTACGGCCGTCGGCGCGGGTGCCGCCGCGGGCGTGGTCGGTGCCGCCGCCTCCGTGGTGAAGGCGGCCGGTGCCCATCTGCCCGCCGCGCATCACCGCGCGGGCGCGGCCGGCCAGCCCGGCGGGCCGGAGCAGCTGCGGCTGCAGTGGCTGACCGCGCTGGAGGTGCGCGGCATCCGCCCGTTCCTCGACCAGCAGCGGGTGCTGACCGCCGCCACGGTCCGGAAGAAGAAGGGCGGCCCGGCACTGCGCGGCGCGGACAAGAGCGCGGCGGCCCGCCGGCGTTCGGTGCTGGAGCAGTCGTTCGGGCAACTCCCGGACAGGGACGGTCCGTTCGCGGGACGCCGGGCGGAGCTGGCACGTATCCGGCAGTGGGCGCAGGCCGCCCGGGCGGCCACGGAGACCCGGCCCACGGTGGTCGTGCTGCACGGCGAGCCCGGCTCCGGCCGGACCACGCTCGCGGTGCGCGCGGCGCACGAGCTGCGGGACCACTTCCGCGGCGCGGTGGTCGTGGATCTGCGCGGCGGCCGGCGGGAGGAGCCGCCCTTGTCGACCCGGGACGCCCTGCTGCATCTGCTCAACCGGCTCGGGGCGCCCCGTGAACAGTTGCTGTTCCGGGAGCGGTCCTCCCCCGACCAGCAGGTCAAGCGGCTCGGCGAGCTGTACCACCAGCAGCTGTCCGGCCTGCCGGTGACGATCGTGCTGGACGACGCCTCGGACCCGGAGCAGGTGTGGGCGCTGGTCCCCGAGCGCTCCGACAGTCTGGTCCTGGTCACCGCCCGTACGGCCCTGGACCTGCCGGCGGATCTGCCGGCCTGGGTGCACGATCTGCCGGTCGAGGCGCTGGACGCGGCGGGTGCCGAGGAACTGCTCGGGGCCGTCGCCGGGGACGCGTCGGGGCCGTACGACGCCGAGTCCGCCGACCGGATCCGGGACCTCACCGGCGGGCTGCCGCTGGCGCTCAGGATCGCGGGCTCCGCGCTCGGCCCGCGCTCGCCCCGGCAGCTGGCCACGGCCCTGGGCGCGTACGGCCCGGTGGAGCCGGTGGAGCGTGCCCTGTGGCTGCGCTACACCGACCAGCCGGAGCCCGCGCGCCGGCTGCTGAGAAGGCTCGCGCTCGCGGGCCGGGCCTCGCTGGGCGCCGCCGCGGCCGCCGCGCTGCTCGGCACGGACGAGGCCGAGGCCACGCGGCAGCTCGCCGACCTCGCCCGGGCCGGACTCCTCGACCATGTGCGCGGCAGCCGCTACCGGCTGCACGACCTGGTGCGCGCCTTCGCCCAGGCCCGGCTGCTGGACGAGGAGGACCCGGCCGAGCGCGCGGCGGCGCAGGAACGGCTGATCGTGAACTACGCGGACCTGGCCGACTCGGTGCTGCGCCTGGTCGACGGGAACATGTCGACCCGTTCGCAGCAGTTCGGCCCGCACGGCTTCACCTCGCTGGACGAGGCGCTGCGCTGGCTGGACGACGAGTCCAGCTTCATCACCGCGGCCCTGCGGCACGCGGAGGGCGTGGACCAGAGGGCGGTGCAGAACCTGCTGGGCGCGCTGTGCGACTACTGCCTGCTGCGCGGCGACCTGTACCGGCTCGGGGAGATCAGCGAGCTGGCGCAGGCCGTGGACCAGGGGCTGCTGGTGCGCTCGGTGCAGTGGCGCACCGGGATCGCGGCCCGGCAGCTGGGCGAGCTGGACAAGGCGCGCGCCACGCTGGCCTCGGTGGTGGACCTGTACCGGGAGGCGCACCATGACGCGGGTGCGGCCCGCGCGCTGGGCTCGCTCGGGATCACCCTGCACCACCAGGGCCAGCTCAGCGAGGCCGCCGCCAAGCTGCGGGAGGCGCTGGATCTGCAGGCGGCGCCGGAGCTGGCCACGGACCGGGCCTGGACGATGCACGCCCTGGCCGCCGTCCAGCGGGACCGGGGCCGGCTCGCGGAGGCGCTGGAGCTGCTCACCCGCTCCCTGGTCCTGCACCGCGAGGGCGGCTCGGTGCACGGCGAGGCCTGGGCGCACTTCCAGCTCGGCCAGCTGGCGCTGCGCATGGGGGACGTACCGCGCGCGGAGTCAGAGCTGCGGTCGGCCCTGGAGCGCTGCGGCCGGACGCAGGACGCGCGCGGCGAGGCCTGGGCGCTGACCCAGCTGGCCCGGGCCCGTCTGGTGGCCGGCGACCCCGCACCGGCCGTCGAGGGCCTGCGGCGGACCGCCGCCCGGCACCGGGACAACGAGGACGCGCGCGGCGAGGCGTGGACGCTGTACTACCTGGGCCAGGCGCTGGAGGAGGCCGGCGACCTGGATGCGGCGGTGCGCGACCTGGAGCGGTCCCGCACGATGTTCTCCCGGATGCGGGACGTCTACGGCCTGGCCTGCGCCCGACACCACTCGGCCCGGGTCACCCGCGACCAGCGGGCCGCGCAGACCGGCTCGCTGCGCAACTCCGGCTTCGCCCGGCAGCTCCTGGTGGACGCCCGCGCCGACTTCCAGCGGATCGGCGTCGCGCACGGGGAGGCGTGGACGTGCCTGGAGCTGGCGGTGGTCGACGCGGGCAACGCCCGTACCCAGGCCGCGCTGGCCCTCGCCGACGAGGCGCTGGACCTGTTCGTCTCCTACGGCGACCGGCGCGGCGAGGACTGGGCCCGCTTTCTGCGCTGCACCCTGTTGCCCTACGCGGCACCCGGCGGGGTGGAGGTGGGCACGGCGGTCGCCCAGGAGGAGCTGGCCCGGCTGGCCCGCGCCGGCCATCCTCTGCGGGACGAGAAGCTGGCCGACTCCGTCCCGGCGTACGCCCTGCTGCTGGAGCGCGGGGTCAGCCTGGAGGACGGCTGGCAGGCCTGGCGGCTGCGCATGACGCCGGACCGCCACGCCCGGGAGGTGATGGGGGTGGCGGTAGTGGCGGCGCGCTGACGCCCGGGGTCAGCCCCGATCGGCCGCGGAGTCGGCCTTCTCGGTGCGCTCGGCCTCGCGGTCCGGGGACTCCTTGAAGTTGACCTTGTTCATGTGCTTGCTCATCGACTTCATCAGTCCCCACACCGCCAGGGCCATCACCGCGAAGACGATGAAGCCGAGGACACCGGGGGTGACCTTGTTCTCGTCGACCTCCTTGGCGAGAGGGACGAGGTGCGTCACTGCCAGGCTCACGCTTGCGCTCATGTCAGGCATTGTCTCGGATGCCCGCGAAGAGGTCGTCCTCGGGGAGGGAGGTGTCCACGAGGGACTTCGCCAGCTCGTACTCCTCCGTCGGCCAGACCTCCTTCTGCAGTTCCATCGGCACCTTGAACCAGCCGCCGTCGGGGTCGATCTGCGTGGCGTGCGCGATCAGCGCCTTGTCGCGGATCTCGAAGAAGTCCGCGCACGGAATGTGCGTGGTCAGCGTGCGTTCGGCGCGCTCGAACTCCTTCCAGCGCTTGAGCCACTCCCCGTACGGCGACTCCAGGCCCCGGTCGAGCATCGCCTGGTGCAGCGCCTCGGTGCGGGGGCGGTTGAAGCCCTGGTTGTAGTACAGCTTCTGCGGCTGGTAGGCGGGGCCGTACTCGGCCTCCGGGTACTTCTCGGTGTCCGCCGCGCCCTCGAACGCCACCATGGAGATCTTGTGGGTCATGATGTGGTCGGGGTGCGGGTAGCCGCCGTTCTCGTCGTAGGTGGTGATCACCTGCGGGCGGAAGGCGCGGATCCTGCGGACCAGCTCGCCGGCCGCCTTGTCGACGTCCTCCAGGGCGAAGCAGCCCTCGGGCAGCGGCGGCAGCGGGTCGCCCTCGGGCAGGCCGGAGTCGACGAAGCCGAGCCACTCCTGCCTGACCCCGAGAATCTCGCGGGCCTCGTCCATCTCCTTCTTGCGTACCTCGTGGATGTGCTCCTCGATGTACGTGTCGCCCTGCAGCTTCGGGTTGAGGATGGATCCGCGCTCTCCGCCGGTGCACGTCACCACCAGCACGTCCACCCCCTCGGACACGTACTTCGCCATGGTGGCCGCGCCCTTGCTCGACTCGTCGTCGGGGTGCGCGTGAACGGCCATCAGTCGCAACTGGTCAGTCAAGACTCAATCCTCGGTAAGTCGGCGCCCCGTGGTCCCGGCGCGATCGGCGGCTTCTATAGTGACGGAATCGGGGGGCGAATAATTCCGCGGAGAGGACGATCATGAGTACGGCGAGCGCGCGGCTGCCCGAGGGCCGCTACGGCCGTTCCTCGGACGAGCGTGCGGACCGCAAGCTCAAGGTCGCCGGTGCGGTGCTCGGCGCGGCCCTGCTCGCACTGGTCGGATACTTCGCGTACCACTATGTCGTGGAGAGCAGGATCAGCGCCCAGGTGATCGCCTTCGACACCACGGACAGCGCGGTCAAGGTGCATCTGGAGGTCCACAAGGACTCCGGCACCTCGGGCTACTGCACCCTGCGCTCCCAGGCGGCGGACGGCTCCGAGGTGGGCCGGGCCGACTTCCGCTTCACCGGGTCGGCCACGCGCATCGACAAGGTCGTCACGCTGCGTACGACGGCGAAGGGCACCACGGCCGAGCTGCTCGGCTGCCATACCGGCTGACCGGGGCCGGCCGGACACTCACCGGCTTCACCCGGAATACGTACACGCTGACCTGCGTTGATGTGATTCTGATGGCTTATGTCCTCCCCCTTCCGGCCTTGAATTGTTAGGCTCGTGGTTTCGCCCATCCATGAGGGAACATTCTTCCGGGTAGGGCGATGCTTTGTATTCCCAGTACCGACGAGGAGCACCCTGTGACCCAGACCAGCGAGAACGTCACCTGGCTGACCCAGGAGGCGTACAACAAGCTCAAGGACGAGCTTGAGTACCTTACTGGTCCTGCGCGCACGGAGATCGCCGCCAAGATCGCGGCCGCGCGCGAGGAGGGCGACCTGCGTGAGAACGGCGGGTACCACGCGGCCAAGGAGGAGCAGGGCAAGCAGGAGCTGCGCGTGCGGCAGCTGACCCAGCTTCTCGAGAACGCCAAGGTGGGCGAGGCCCCGGCCTCCGCCGACGGTGCCGTCGCGCCGGGCATGGTCGTCACGATCGCCTTCGACGGTGACGAGGACGACACGATGACGTTCCTGCTCGCCTCCCGCGAGTACGCGAGCGCCGACATCGAGACGTACTCGCCGCAGTCCCCGCTCGGCGCCGGAGTCATCGGCCACAAGGTCGGCGAGGACGCGGAGTACGAACTGCCGAACGGCAAGAAGGCCTCGGTGACGATCCTGAAGGCCGAGCCGTACTCGGGCTGATCCACCCCACCCGACATGACCTCGGGCCCCCGGGCGTCCGCCGGATTCCGCCGGACCCCGGGGGCTTTGCCGTGCCGCTACCGGCCGGCCGGTGGCGGCATGTCCTGCTCGGTCCAGATGGTCTTGCCGGCGCGCGTGTAGCGCGTGCCCCACTGGTGGGTCATCTGGGCGATGATGAACAGCCCCCGTCCTCCCTCCTCGTCGCTCGCGGCGTGCCGGAGATTGGGCGCGGTGTGGCCGGTGTCGGAGACCTCGCAGATCAGGGTCCGGTCGCGGATCAGGCGCACGCGGATCGGACCGCCGACGTAGCGGATGGCGTTGGTGACCAGTTCACTGACGACGAGCTCGGTGGTGAAGGCCAGGTCGTCCAGCCCCCAGTCGCCGAGCTGCTTGGTGACGGCGGTGCGGATGGTGGCCACCGCCGCCGGGTCCGGGTGTACCGGCCACTCGGCGAACTGGTTCCGGTCGAGCAGGCGGGTTCTGACCATGAGCAGCGTCGCGTCCACGTCCACCGGCCCGGGCAGCATCGCGGCCACCGCCCTGTCGCACAGCGCCGCCAAGGACGCCCGGCCGTCGCCCAGGACGCGGGACAGCTGCGCGAGCCCGGCGGCGCGGTCGTCGGCCGCCTGGAGGAGGCCGTCCGTGCAGAGGGCGACGAGACTGCCCGGCGCGAGATCCAGTTCCGCGCTCTGGTAGGGCGGGCCACCGATTCCCAGCGGCGGCCCGCTCGGCAGCTCCGGATAGCCGACGGCGCCCGTGTGCGGGTCGACGACCGCCAGCACCGGCTCCCCGGCCCGCGCGAGAGCGCACTTCCCCGAGAAGGGGTCGTACACGGCGTACAGGCAGCTCACGCCCAAGGCCTCGTCGGCGTGCGGCCTGCGGTGGCCCGGGCCTCGGTCGGGCCCGCCCTCGTGCGTGGTCTGCTCGACCAGGTCGGCCAGCCGGGACAGCACCTCGTCCGGGCTCAGGTCCAGCCGGGCCAGCACGCGCACACCGGTGCGCAGGCGTCCCATGGTGGCCGCGGCACGCAGGCCGTGACCGAGCACGTCTCCGACGACCAGGCCGACCCGTTTTCCCGACAGGGGGATGACGTCGTACCAGTCGCCGCCCACGCCGGACCTGCTGTCGGCGGGCTGGTAGCGGCTCGCCGAGTCGACGGCGGTGTGTGCCGGCAGGTGGCGCGGAAGCAGACTGCGCTGGAGTTTGAGGGCCACGGTATGGCCATGGGTGACCACCGGCATCAGCAGGAGACCGATCAGCAGGGCGCCGAGGCCCAGGACGGTGACCCCGCCCGTCCGGCCGATCAGCGGCAGGTCGACGGCGGTCGTGCCGTACCCGGGTTTCGCGTAGACGACGAAGGCGGCGTAGAGGAACAGCGAGATCATCATCAGCCCGCCCAGCGCCGGCAGTATGCCCTTGAAGACCAGGTCCCGGGTGCTGCGGGTGAGGATCTTGCGGTAGTACCAGACACAGGCGAAGCCGGTCACCGAGTACTGGAACGCGATCGCGAGGCCGACCGAGTCGATCGAGTCGGCCAGGATGTTATGGCTGCACGACGCCAGCAGGGCGAACAGGGCGATCGAGGCCGCTCCTATGCCGACCGTGCCCCAGGTCGGGGTGAGGAACCTGCGGTGGATCCTGGCCAACCGGGAGGGGATCGCCTTGTGGACCGCCATGGAGAAGACGGTCCTGGACAGGGGCAGGATGGTGGTCTCGGCGGAGGCCAGCGCCGAGGTCAGCACCATCAGAATCAGCAGTCTCGACAGGATCAGCCCGGTGTCGCTTCCCCCGAACACGGCCTCGCCCAGTCCGGAGAGCACATCGTCCGTGTTGCGCGTGTTGCCGAGCCCGATGCCCGACGTGCCGACTCCCGCGAACGCCTGCGTGGAGGTGGACACCAGGCCGTACATGATCAGGAGCAGCACGGTGGACAGCACCGCGGCGCGCCCGGGGATGCGCGTGCTGTCGACGGTTTCCTCATTGACCGTGAACGTGGTGTCCCAGCCCCAGTAGATGAAGACCCCCGCGAGGATGCCGGAGGTCAGGGCCCTGGCCGAGGGCACCTCGAACGGGTTGAACCAGGAGGCGGACACATGGATCGCCGTCGGGGGCGGGTCGGTGTAGACCCTCACCAGCGCCGCGACGGCGAAAGCGGTCAGCATCACCACTTCCAGGCACAGCAGCCAGCGCTGGACAGCCGCCGAGAACTCGATGCCGACGTAGCAGATCACGGTGAGCACGGCGATCCAGACCATGCCCGCCACGGTCGTCCACAACCGGCTCTCCGCCAGTTCGTTCAGGCCCGCCAGCCGGAAGCCGTAGGCGGCGGAGATGTCGGCGAGGTTCGCCATGACGATGATGTTGGCGACGATGAGGCCCCAGCCGCCCATCCAGCCGACGCGCGGTCCGAAGGTGCGCGTCGCCCAGGTGAAGGTGGTCCCGCAGTCCGCGTTGCCCGCGTTGAGCTCCCGGAAGGCATAGGCGATCAGCAGCATCGGGATGAACGCCAGCATGGTGACGATCGGGGCCTGCAGTCCGACCCCGGCCACGATGATGCCCAGCGTGGCGGCCAGGCTGTACGCCGGGCCGGCGGAGGCAAGGCCCATGGTCACCGAGGAGAACATGCCCAGGGCGTCGGTCTTGAGCCCCTTCCGGCGGGCCCCCGTCCCGGGAGCGGGGACGCCCGGGGACACGGTGCCGCCAAAGTGCCTCACACTTGATTGCACCGCCGGTTCCCATGCCTCCGCAACAGCACGGAGGCAGCCCGACGCGGCAGTCGAACGCTCGACTAACTGATCATGTCCATGTACAGTCAGTGAAGATCATGGGCGATCTCGGCGGGGCGGGGCGCCCCGGCAAGGGTGAACAGGCGGTCGTGTCCCTCACAAGGCTCTCGAAGACATCGCCGTCTCGAAGAGGGATCAGTTGAACACGGCTGAGAAGACGGCGGCGAGCTCGTGAACGCTGCCGCCGCCGAACAGGCCAAAGTGGCGAGGATCCGGCTCGCCTCGGTCGCCGGGGTGCTCCGATGCCCGCATCTGTGGCTCGGCGCCGCACTGTTCGTGATCTACACGGTGCT
Organism: Streptomyces sp. NPDC031426; assembly: GCF_055581585.1. Classification (NCBI taxonomy): domain Bacteria; kingdom Bacillati; phylum Actinomycetota; class Actinomycetes; order Kitasatosporales; family Streptomycetaceae; genus Streptomyces; species Streptomyces sp. NPDC031426. Next base: position 115,902 of record NZ_JBVIJE010000006.1, on the reverse strand, counting down.
GTCGGTCGCCAGGTTCGAGCGGTTCGCCACCAGTTCCTGGGACCTGTCGATCTTCGAGCAGGTCGTGTCCTCCTACGCGCATCTCCGGGCACCGATAGCCACGATCAAGGGGCCGGGTTTCAATATCCTCGGTGACCACTTCAGCCCCGCCCTGGTGGTCCTCGCGCCCGCCTACCGGCTCTTCCCGACACCGGTGACGCTGCTGGTCGTACAGGCCGCGCTGTTCGCCTGCTCGGCCGCGGTGGTCTCGGCGACCGCGGAGGAGGTCCTCGGCCGCGCCAAGGGGATTCTGCTGGGGGCCGCGTACGGCCTGTCGTGGGGTGTGCAGAAGGCGGTCGATTTCGACTTCCACGAGATATCCCTGGCCATGCCGCTGCTCGCCCTGGCTCTGCGGTCGCTCGCACTCGGCCGGTGGCGCCGCGCGGCCTGGTGGAGCGCACCCCTGGTGCTGGTGAAGGAGGACCTGGGGCTGACCGTCGCCGCGATCGGTCTGTGCCTGTTCCTGGCAGGTCAACGGCGTCTCGGGGCCGCGCTGGGGGCGTTCGGGGCGGCCGCGACCGCGGTGGTGATGACGGTGATCATTCCGTGGTTCAACACGAACGGGGACTACGACTACTGGGGGAAGGTCAGCCACGGTTCCGGGGCGGGCGGTCTCACCGACGGCATCGGGACGAAGACCGAGACCTTGCTGTGGGTGCTCGGAGTGACCGCCTTCCTCGTGCTGCGGTCCCGGCTCGTGCTGATCGCCCTGCCGACCCTGGGGTGGCGTTTCCTGGCCGACGATCCAAACTACTGGGGGCGGGACTGGCATTACAGCGCGGTGCTCATGCCAGTCGTGTTCGTCGCGCTGATCGACGGCATCCGCCGCGCCGAGGCCTCGCCGCGGGACTGGGTGCGCGGGTACGCGCGTGGCGGGGTGGCCGCCGCGACGGCGGTCGCCGGCACGCTGTGCCTGCAACTGCCGGTACGCGGGCTGCTGGACTCCGGCACCTTCGACGGCGGCCCACGGGCCGAGGCCGGCGCGCAAGCCGTACGGCTCATACCGTCCGGGGTGAGCGTGGAGGCGAACACCGGACTCATGGCGCATCTCGCGGGCCGCACCCAGGTGTACTGGGTCGGCAACACCGGGCGAGTGGTGCCGCAGTACATCGCCCTGGATCTGGCATCGGGCTGGTCGTCCCCGATCAAGGACGTCACGGGTTACGCGAACGGGCTGCACCCGGGCACCCGGTACCGGCTGGTGTTCAACGACCAGCAGTACGCGGTACTCACCCGAACGTAGCCCGAAGCGCCTCGGGGATCCCGATGGCCGACGGCGGCGCGGGTCGTGGAAGCCCCCCTCCGCCCGGAGGGGGGCCGATGCGGGACGGCCGAGCCATCAACCGTGCGCCCGGCGGTACTTGCGGACCGCCAGCGTACGGAAGACGAGGATGATCACGACCGACCAGATCAGTGAGGCCCACACGGGGTGCTGCATGGGCCAGGCGCCGGACGCCTGGAAGCCCGGGGGAAGGTTGCCGAACAGCTCGCGACTCGCCTGCACGGTGGCGCTGAACGGGTTCCACTCCGCGATGTGCCGCAGGAAGGCCGGCATCTGGTTCGCGTCCACGAACGCGTTCGAGATGAACGTCAGCGGGAACAGCCAGATCAGACCTCCCGAGGTGGCCGCCTCGGGAGTGCGCACGGACAGGCCGATGAGCGCGCCGATCCAGGAGAACGCGTACCCGAGCAGCAGGAGCAGGCCGAATCCGGCGAGCACCTTGCCGACGTTCTCGTGGGTGCGCCAGCCGACCAGGAGGGCGACGACCGCGAGGACGAGCAGGGTCAGTGCGGTCTGTACCAGGTCGGCGAGGGTGCGCCCGGTCAGCACCGCGCCGCGTGCCATCGGCAGCGAGCGGAAGCGGTCGATGAGGCCCTTGTGCATGTCGTCGGCGATGCCGGCACCGGCGCCGGCCGTGGCGAACGTGACCGTCTGGGCGAAGATGCCGGCCATCAGGAACTGACGGTAGGCCTGGGTGGAGTTGGACGACCCGACCTGGATCGAGCCGCCGAACACATAGGTGAACAGCACCACGAACATGATCGGCTGGATCAGCCCGAAGACGAGCATCTCGGGAATCCGGCCCATGCGGATCAGGTTCCGGCGGGCGATGACCAGGGAATCGCTCACGGCGCTCACTTCACGGTCTCCTTGTCCTTCGCCTCGGCCCGGTCGGCCTGGTCGGCTGCCTCGGCCACGTGTCCCGTCAGCGACAGGAAGACGTCGTCGAGGGTCGGGCGGCGCAGCCCGATGTCGTCGATCTCGATCCCGCGGGTGTCCAGCTCACGGATGATCTCGGCGAGCAGCTTGGCGCCGCCGGTCACCGGGACCGTGAGCTTTCGGGTGTGCTCCTCGACCGTGACCTCGCCCTTGCCGAAGCCGCGCAGCACCTCGGTGGCGGTCGTGATGTGCTCGCGCTCGTGCACCACGACCTCGACGCGCTCGCCGCCGGTGCGGGCCTTGAGCTGGTCGGAGGTGCCCTGGGCGATGACCCGGCCGTGGTCGACCACCGCGATGTCGTGCGCGAGGTGGTCGGCCTCCTCCAGGTACTGCGTGGTGAGCAGCAGTGTCGTACCGCTGGAGACGAGCTGTTTGATGACCTCCCACAGCTGCTGGCGGTTGCGCGGGTCCAGGCCGGTCGTCGGCTCGTCCATGAACATCACCGGCGGTGAGACCACGAGGGCCGCGGCGAGGTCGAGCCGGCGGCGCATGCCTCCGGAGTAGGTCTTGGTGGGGCGGTCGGCGGCGTCCGCGAGGTTGAACTGCTCCAGCAGCTCCTCCGCGCGCGCCTTCGCCGCCTTGCCCTTCATCTGGTACAGCTGCCCGACCATCACCAGGTTCTCCCGGCCGGTCAGATACTCGTCCACCGCCGCGAACTGGCCGGACAGGCCGATGGAGCGGCGTACGGCGTCGGGGTCCTTCAGTACGTCCACGCCCGCGACGACCGCCCTGCCGCTGTCGGGGCGCAGGAGGGTGGTCAGGCAGCGGACGGTCGTCGTCTTACCGGCGCCGTTCGGCCCGAGAAGGCCGAGGACCGTGCCGTCGGGCACGTCCAGGTCTACGCCGTCGAGAGCCCTTACGTCGCCGAAGGTCTTCACCAGGCCTTCGGCATGGATGGCGCCTGGCATGTCTGTCTCCACGTCATCGGGGATCGTCGTCCGGGATTCTTCGGAAGGCTGTCCACACCATAACGCGATGTATCGCGTTCCTCAATGGGATGGACCGGGGATTGACTCGAACGAGTGACCGATCAGTACCAGGCCCGCCGTCGGGCTCTCAGCCGATGACGGTGTAACCCGCGTCGTGCAGGGCCTGGCCGACCTCGGCGCAGTGCGCCGGGCCCTTCGTCTCGAGGTGCAGCTCCACCTCCGCCTCCGTGAGCCCGAGCCGGGGGTCGGTTCGTACGTGGCTCACGTCGAGGACATTAGCGTCGACCACTGACAACACCCCGAGGAGCGTGGCGAGGGCGCCCGGGCGGTCCGTCAGCCGAAGCCGAACGGCCAGGTAGCGGCCCTGCGCGGCCATGCCGTGCCGCAGCACGCGCTGCATCAGCACCGGGTCCACGTTCCCGCCGGAGAGCACCGCGACGACCGGCCCCTCGAAGGTGCCCGGCGCGGCCAGCAGCGCCGCGACCGGACTCGCCCCGGCCGGCTCCACGACCAGCTTGGCCCGCTCCAGGCACAGCAGCAGCGCGGCCGACAGCTGGTCCTCGCTGACCGTGCGCACCTCGTCGACCAGGTCCCTGACGATCCCGAACGGCACCAGGCCGGGCCGCCCCACCTTGATGCCGTCGGCCATCGTCGCCGGGCTCTCCACCGACACCGGATGCCCGGCGGCCAGCGAGGGCGGGTAGGCCGCCGCGCCCTCCGCCTGTACGCCCACGATCCTGACGTCCGGCCGGATCGCCTTCACCGCCACCGCGATGCCGGCCGCGAGCCCGCCACCGCCGATTCCGACGACGATCGTGCGCACCTCCGGGCACTGCTCCAGGATCTCCAGGCCGACCGTGCCCTGACCGGCGATGACGTCGGGGTGGTCGAAGGGGTGGATGAACACCGCCCCCGTCTCGGCCGCGTACTCCTCGGCGGCGGCCAGCGTCTCGTCGACCACCTGGCCGTGCAGGCGCACCTCGGCGCCGTAGTCGCCGGTCGCGCTGATCTTGGGCAGCGGGGCGCCCTTCGGCATGAACACCGTGGAGTGCACCCCGAGCAGCGAGGACGCCAGCGCCACGCCCTGCGCATGGTTCCCGGCGCTCGCGGCCACCACCCCGGCCGCCCGCTCCTCCGGCAGCAGCCCGGCGATCCGCACATAGGCGCCGCGCAGCTTGAACGAACCGGTGCGCTGCAGGTTCTCGCACTTCAGATGCACCGGTGCGCCGACGAGTTGGGTCAGGTGCCGGCTGCCCTCCATCGCGGTCACCCGCGCCACACCCGAGAGCATCTTCTGCGCTCCGCGCACATCGTCCAGGGTGACGGAACGCAAGGAGTCAGCCGTGCCGTAGCTCATGACTCCAGCATCGCAGTTCACGGTCGTACACGACGGATGTGACCAAGCTCCGAGACCGGTTTGCGCAGCGCCGGTACGGCCCGCCGCCGGGCCGCGTACCCTGTCCCCCAACCAGCAGCCCTTCATGAAGCGAGCCTCCGGCCATGCCCACAACACCTGAAATGTCGATGGACATGACGACCGTCGGTGACACCGGTCTTCTCGACACCCTCCAGCACGAGGTGGCGGTGTTCGCCCGGCGTGCCGAACAGACGCGGCTCGGCGGGGTCGGGCAGGTGCGCAACTCCATGGACCGCGCGGCGTATCTCCTGCTCAACCGCCTCGACAAGGAAGGCCCGATGGGCGTCAAGGCGCTCGCCGCGAGCATGGGCATCGACTCCTCCACGGTCACCCGGCAGGTGGCTCCGCTGGTCGACACCGGGCTCGTCAAGCGCACCTCGCACCCCGAGGACGGGCGTGCGGTGGTCCTTCAGCTGTCCCCGCGCGGGGCCTCCCGGCTGGAGGAGGTGCGCTCCTCCCGGCGCCAGCTGATGGCCGAGCTGACGCAGGACTGGGCACCGGAGGAGCGCGAGCAGTTCTGCACGCTCCTGACCCGGTTCAACCGCGCGCTGTCCGCACGGATGACGGTGCAGGGGCCCGCGCCGGCGGAGCAGCCGCCGGCGTCCTGAGGACGGGCTCCCACCGCGGACACGCACCGGTCCGTGCCGAAGTCTTGACCCCGGGCCCCCGCTGGCCTCATATGAGACCACCGGGCCCTGTGTCGTTCGTACGCGGTTCACCTGTCCCGTACCGGACAGGGCCCCTCCAGGGGGAGGCGCGGTGCGTGATCGGCAGGCGTCCCGGGGTGCCCGCCGGGCCCGGGAGTTCGAGGCGTTCGTCGCGGGTGCGGCCGGACGTCTGCTGCATGCCGCCACGCTGCTGACGGCGGAGGCACCGGATGCCAACCCGCGCGCGCGGCGCCTGCTGACGCTCGCGCTCGCCCACACCTACGCGCGCTGGGACCGGCTGCACGGCGAGGACCCGTACGACTGCGCCCGCCAGTACCTCGCCACCCGCTTCGCACGCGCGACATGGCACCAGTACGGCGCGTTCGGCCGCACCCGCCCGGATCCGCGCAGCCCGCTCGCCGCGCTCACCCCGCAGGAGCGGCTGATCCTGGTACTGCGCCTCTACGAAGGCGTCGCCGAGGAACAGGCAGCGGCCCTCCTCGGACTCCCCCGGGAACGCGTCCACACCATCTGCGACCGCGCCACGGCCACGCTGCTGCACCCCCCGAGCCGTCCCGCACCACGGACGGCGGGCAGGGAGGTGGCGCCGTCATGACAGCGAGACCCCGGCGTAACGGGAGGGCGGCGTGAACCGGTCCCAGCGGGAGGCCGCCGCGCGGCGGATCATGGAACAGGCCCCGGCGCCGGTGCCGCCGGACCTGTGCGGGGAGGCCGTGCGCCGCGGCGAGCGCCTGTTGCGGCACCGGCAGCTCGTCCGCCGGGTGCTGTGGCTGCTGGCCTGCGCCGCAGCCGTCGCGTTCAGCGTGTGGGCGGCCCGAGTGCACCCGTGGACGGAACCGCCCTCCCAGACGACTCCGCCGATCACCGGCTGGTGAGCCGGGGGGTCGTAAGTTCGCGCCCCGCGGCGGAGCCACGGCCACCCGTCAAAGGCCCCCCGGCCTGCGTGACCCGGCCCCGCCTCAGGGCGTGCGTTCGCGTCAGCCCAGCGCCTGCTGGAGGTCGGCCAGCAGGTCGTCGGCGTTCTCGATGCCCACGGACAGGCGTACCAGGTCGCCGGGGACCTCCAGCGCGGAGCCGACCACGGAGGCGTGCGTCATCCGGCCGGGGTGCTCGATCAGGGACTCGACGCCGCCGAGCGACTCGCCGAGCGTGAACACCTTGGCCCGGTTGCACACCTCGACCGCGGCCTCCTCGCCGCCGTCGACGCGGAAGGACACCATGCCGCCGAACGTCTTCATCTGCTTCGCGGCGACCTCGTGACCGGGGTGCTCGGGCAGGCCCGGGTAGAGCACGCTGGTCACGCGCGGGTGCCGGGTCAGCATGTCGGCGATCTTCGCGGCGTTCTCGCTGTGCCGGTCCATCCGCACCGCGAGGGTCTTGGTGCCGCGCAGCACCAGCCAGGAGTCGAAGGGGCCGGCGACGGCGCCCATCGCGTTCTGGTGGTAGGCCAGCTCCTCGCCGAGGCCCTGGTCGGAGACGATCAGCGCGCCGCCGACCACGTCCGAGTGGCCGCCCATGTACTTGGTCAGGGAGTGGACGACGACGTCCGCGCCCAGCGACAGTGGCTGCTGGAGGTAGGGCGTGGCGAAGGTGTTGTCGACGACGAGCTTCGCGCCCGCGTCGTGCGCGACGGCGGCGACGGCGGCGATGTCGGTGATGCCGAGCAGCGGGTTGGAGGGGGTCTCCACCCAGACGGCCTTGGTCCTCGGGGTGATCGCGGCCCGTACGGCGGCCGGGTCGCTGGTGTCGGCGACGGACCACTCCACGCCCCAGCGGGTGACGACCTTGGCGAAGAGGCGGAAGGTGCCGCCGTAGGCGTCGTTCGGGATCACCACGTGGTCACCGGGGCTGAGCAGCGTGCGCAGCAGGGTGTCCTCGGCCGCCAGGCCGGACGCGAAGGCGAGACCGCGACGGCCGCCCTCCAGCGCGGCGAGGTTCTCCTCGAGGGCGGTGCGGGTGGGGTTGGCGCTGCGGCTGTACTCGTAGCCGCCGCGCAGCCCGCCGACGCCGTCCTGCTTGTAGGTCGAGACCTGGTAGATCGGCGGGACGACCGCGCCGGTGAGGGGATCCGCGGTGTTGCCCGCGTGGATCGCGAGGGTCTCGAAGTGCTGACTGATGTGCCTGTCGCTCATGTGCACCGAGCGTAGTGCGCCCGGCCGGATGCTGACGCCCGCCCGGCACAGGCGGCACCGGACGAAGGGGCTTCCCTGCGTGGACCCCGTACGGACACCGCCCCCGAGTGTCCTGTCATGAACGGGACCAGAGTTTTCCACAGCCTGGCGGCGGGGTTGGCCAATTGTCGGCGGCGTCTGGTTCGCTTGGGGCATGTCGATTCTCTGGCTGCTCATGGCGCTGCTCATGCTGAGCTTCGTGCTGCTGTCGGTCATGCGGCGCAGGCGCGGCGTGATCGAGCAGGTCCCCCCGGGACACCCGGACGCCGCCGACCCGGCGGCCTACGGCTTCGTGCGCCAGGAGGAGCTGGACCTGCGCATGCCCGGCCCGGACCAGGACCTGCTGGACGTCCTGGAGTTGGTGCAGCGCACGCAGGACTATCGCGCGGCCTCCCAGCTGCTGGCCGGCACCGAGACCGACGGTGAGCTGCGCTGGCAGCGCGTCCAGGCCTTCGCGGGCGCGGCCGCGCTGGAGCTGCAGCAGCGGCCCGGCGGGGTGCACGAGACGCCGGGCGGCCAGTGGCTGCGGGTGTGGCGGGCCGAGCAGCCCAAGGACGCGGGCTGCGCCGCCGTCTACGCGGAGTTCCTGGTGCAGCAGGCCTGGCGGACCTCGACGCCGGGCACGGACGACTTCCGGATCATCATGGAGGAGGCCCGGGACGCGTGCGCCCAGGCGGCCCTGCTGGCCCCCGGCGACCCGGTGCCCTACATCGTCGAGCTGTCCATCGCCCGCGGACTCGCCTATTCCCAGGCCGAGTTCGACCAGCTGTGGCTGAAGATCCTCGACCGCGCCCCGCAGCACATGGGCGCGCATCTGGCCGCGCTGCACTACTGGTGCGAGAAGTGGCACGGCTCGCGCGAGCAGGCGTACTCCTTCGCCGAGGCCGCAGCGGCCCGCGCGCCGCAGGGCTCGCTGCTTGCCGCGCTGCCCCTGTTCGCGGTCTTCGAGCACCTCCCCGAGGTGAACCTGGTGGCGGGCTTCTACCAGAGCGAGGTCGTCACCAAGGCGATGCACGGCGCCCTGCACGCGGTGCACTCGGCCCGCCCCGACGACCCGATGCTCGCGCACGTCCGCCATCTGCTGGTCTTCTTCCTGGTGCGCGCCGAGCGCTGGCAGGAGGCCATGCACCAGCTGATACACGTGGACGGGCACATCGGCGCCCTGCCCTGGACGCTGTCCGCCGACCCGGCCGCCGAGTTCGCCCTCTACCGCGCCCTGGCGGTGGCCGGATACGAGGCCAACGGCGGCAGCCCGGCCACCCTGCCCGGCTGAACCGCCGGCCCAGGGGCAACGAGGTGGGCACGCAGTACCGCTCGGCGATCCACACTCACACCCCGGCCCAGCCACCACCGCCGAGGCCTCCCGGACCGCGTACCGGAGGGTCCTGACCGCCTTTGGCCACGGCCGGATCACCACAGAAATCCAGTACCACCTGCCGGCGGACCACGATCAGTCCGCCCGGACGGCCGCAAGCTGGGCGTCCACGGCAACGACACCGTCGACGCCCTGGCACAGGCCCACGGCCACCGGGACGAGACGCGGTTCCGGGACGTGACCCCGCAGCGTAACGGCGCCGTCCCGGACCTCGACCGCGACGGTGCCCTTCTCCAGACCGAGGATGCGCCCCAGGACGTCCCGCTCGACCTCGCCGCGGATCTCGACGTCGGAGCGGATGAAGACGTCCAGCAGATCGCTGCGGCTGACGATGCCGGTCAGGAGCCCGTGGTCGCCGACCACCGGCAACTGCTTGACGTGGCGCCTGCGGAGCTCCCGTGCGGCCCGGGGGATCGTCCAGTCGGCACGGGCCGTGAAGACGGGGCTGCTCATGAGAGCGCCCGCGGTCCGGGCCCGAGCCTTGCCCCATGCGTGCTCGTCATTCCCGTCCCGCCCCTGCGGGTCGGGCATGCCGGTCTCGTGCCGCAGCACGTCGGACGCGGACACGACGCCGATGGGAGCGCCCTCGTCGTCGACGACCGGGGCCGCGGCAATGTCGTTGGCGTCCAGCAAGGCGGCGATCTCGTGGAACGGCGTGTCGGGGCGGAGGGTGATGACCTCCTCGGTCATCACGTCACTGACCGTGCGGCGGTGCAGCATGGCATCGGCCTCCTCCACTTCGCGGCGGGGCGGAGCCCCGGCCCCCGGACCGCTCGTCCACCCCCGTCTCCCTACCCATGACAACACCGCACCGCCCCGGCGACCAGTGACGTTCGGCCTGACGGAGGGGCCGGCTGTCCCACAGTGCGTGTGCACCGTCTGTCGCCCGAAAGGCCGAGCACCGTGTGCGTCACCCGTACGGCGGCCCTGGCGTGCAGCCGGTTGCCGCAACCGGAAGCCTAGGATCCGTCACTGGACAACGAGGAAATGTCCACTTCGTCAAGATGTGACCGGATTCGCGCCGTGATCGAAGGAGACGGGATGTCGCACCGCGCCGGCAGAACCCGTTGGCGGCGCTTCGCGGCAGTCCTGGTTCCGGGCATCGCAGCCTGCGCAGCCCTCGGCATCGCCATGGGGCAGGGGGCACTGGCCGCGTCGTTCCTCATCTCCGGCCAGAGATTCCAGGTCACCGCCGACACGCTGACCGCTCGCGGCCTCAGCATCTACGGCATGGTGGACGTGACCAGGCAGGGCGAGCGTGTGCCGGTCGAGGTCACCGGATCCCGGCACTCGACGATCAGCGGGCTGTGCGAGTCCGTGGTGATCGAGGTGCCGGTGCTGGGCCCGCAGACACTGAAGCTCACCGGCGGAGACGAACGACCGGTCGAGGCATCGAACCTGTTCCTCGACACGGCGTTCCAGTCGGCCGGGCAGGCGGAATTCCGTGGACTCGACCAGGGCATCGCACAGGGGGAGATCACCAAGGGCCCGATCAATCCGGGCGACAGGAACTCGCTCTTCTTCGACCCCAACGGCTTCGGACAGCAGGCCACGTCGGTCACCCTGACCGACGTGCACGTGACCGCGGTCGCGCTCTCTGCCGGTACGTTCAGCATTCCCGGCCTGCGCGTGCGGATCGAGCACGGCCGCCACGAATGCTCCTGAGCCCTGGGCGGGCCGAACCCGCCGAACGCCCCCGCATCCGCGCCACACGGCCCTGCGTACGCCGCACCGCTGATCAGGAAGACACGTGAGCACCAATCTCCTCGGCAGAGGAACCCGATTGCGCGTCACCGCGGCGCGCGCCCGGCACAGGTTCGGAACCTGGCGTGGCGAACGCCCCTTCTGGGCGGGGCTTTTCACCACGACGGCGGGATTGCCCATCCTGTACTGGCCGTACGCGAATCTGGACCTGGCCGGAATTCCGCTGGCCATGTCGACCACGTCCGGTGCCGGAGCCCTGATCATCGGAGTTCTGCTCATCGCCCTGGGGCTCACCCTCTGGTACCAGCCGCACCTCCGCCTGTTCGCCGGGATCGCCACTCTCCTGCTCGCCCTCGTCTCCTTCCCCGTCGCGAACCTCGGCGGGCTCTTCCTCGGACTGATCAGCGGTCTGATCGGCGGCTCCCTGGCCTGCTCCTGGACTCCCGTCGCCACCGAACCGCCGACGGCGCCGGCGGACTGTGGGTCCACGGCCGTTCCGGCAGGGGAAGGCCGACGTGGCAACTGACCGCGCCCATCGGACCACGGACTCCTCCGCGCCCGAGCCCCGCCGCCCGGGCCGCACCCCACCGCCCCGCCGCACGCTCGGACGAGTACCACGGCCCGTCGCCTGCGCACTGGCCGCGGCCGCCGTGCCCCTGGTCCTGCGCCTCCTCACGCCCTGGTCGACGAACCCGCTCCTCACCCGCGTCGACACCGGCGTCCCCACAGGCGCCACCCCGCAACCGGCCGGTCCGGCCCGCACGCTCCCCGGCGTCGGGGCGGCACCCGCGCACGCCGCGCGGCCGTCCGCGAGCACCGCACGAGCAGTCACGGGGGCCTCCTGGTCCTTCTCCGACGCACCACTCGACCCGACGCCGGCCCGCCCCACGACCATCTCCTGGGTACTGCGCGCCGACCGACTCGTACTCCGGGCCGTCGGTTTCCGCGGTGTGGTCACCGTGCGCACCGCAGCCGGGCCCATTCGGGCACTGAAGTTCGTCGCCCGCTCCGTGGCGGCCGTCAACCTCGACGTCACCGCGGGCCGAGGCCGCGCGGCGGTGCGACTGCAGGCCAGGTCCAGGACCACGCTCACAGGCCAAGGCGGCAACGGCGTGGTGACCCTCTACATCCGCAGTCTGTCCGGCACGGTCACCTCCCTCGGTGGCGCCTCTCTCCCGGTGAACCGCACCGTCGCCATCACCCCCGACGCCGTACCACCCTGGCTGGCGCACCTGGTCACCCGTACACGCACGATCACCTGCGTCGACGCGACCGTCTCACCAGTCGCCCAATTCGGCGGCAACCTGTCCATCACGGAACCGCTGCTCCACGCCCCGGCCGGGTGACCCACGGTCCCGAGCGGGCCCGGGCCGAGAGGAACCGGAGAGTCGCGGACGGAGAACACAGGGAGGAACATCGAAGTCACGGAGGCAAGGTGGTGGCTATGGGGACGCCGTCGATTCATTTCAGCGAGAGTCCGGAGGATCCGTTCGCCCTCGGGCGTGGCGCCTCGGCCGTGCTCGACGATCAAGGCACCGTGGTCGGCTGGAGCGCACGTGCGCAGGAGTTGCTCGGCTATCCGGCCAAGGAAGTGATCGGACGCGCCTGGCAGGACTTCCTGATCGACGCCCGTGACCTGCCCGTCGCGCGGTCCGTCGTCGCGGACGCCATGAAGGCGGGGGGATGGTTCGGCGTCCTGACCGTCCGGCACCGCGACGGACGCCGTGTGGAGATGGGTTTCCGGGCCCGTGCGGTCACCCGGGAGGGCGGCGGTCAGGAATGGCTCCTGGTCGGCGCTCCTGCTCCGGAGGTGATCGCCTGGCAGCGGGACCGTGCGCTGCTGGACGGGCTGTACCACCGGTCCCCGATCGGCCTGGTCGTCCACGGCCCGGACAGGAGGGTGATCCGGGTCAACCGCGCGGTCGAAAAGGCGAGCGGCGTCCCGGCCTCGGCGCCGATAGGCCGTCGACCCCGCGAGTTCATGGTCGACGAGGACGCAGGTCCGGCAGAGGAACGGGTACGGCACGTCTTGGAGACCGGCGAGCCGTTGATCTTCACGGAACAGTCCGCCCGGGCACGCCACGATCCGGGCCGGGAACGGATCGTGTCCGTCTCGGCGTTCCGGATGGAAGACCCCTCGGGCCGGGTTCTCGGCGTGGCCGAGACGATCGAGGACGTGACCGACCGCCACCGGGCGCAACGCAGACTCGCCCTGCTGAACGAGGCGAGCGCCCGCATCGGAACCTCGCTGGACGTGGCACAGACGGCTCGGGAACTGGCCGAGGTGGCCGTCCACGGCCTGGCCGACCACTGCTCGGTCGACCTCCTCAAACCCGTGACGCTGGGCGACGAACCAGTTCCCGGTACGGCAGGCCCGCTGCTCCGGACCGCGCTCGCACCACCGGAACGCCGCGTCCCGTTCCAGGAGGGCGAGGTGGTCCCGCTGCTTCCGGAATCCCCACAGGCGCGGTGCCTGGCCGAGCGTCGCCCGATTCTCGAAGGGCTTCTGTCCCTGCGCCCCGAGTGGTACGACATGGACCGGCGGAGGACCGAGATCGCCCTGGGCCTCGGCGTTCATTCGCTGATCGCGGTCCCCCTGGTCGCGCGCGGCCTGGTACTGGGCGTGGTGAGCCTGTGGCGGTCGCGCAATGCGGAGCCTTTTGAGGACGACGATGCCGCGGTGGCCCAGGAGCTCTCCTCGCGCGCGGCCGTGTGCATCGACAACGCGCGCCGCTTCACCCAGCAGCAGAGAGCCGCGCTGACTCTTCAGCGCAGTCTGCTGCCGAGCGCGGCGACCGACCTGCCGGCCGTGGAGGTGGCCTGCCGGTACCTCCCAGCCAGCGGTGAACCGGGCATCGGCGGTGACTGGTTCGACGTGATCCCGTTGTCAGGGGCCCGGGTCGCCCTCGTGGTGGGGGACGTGGTCGGCCACGGAATCCACGCCGCGGCCTCGATGGGCCGTCTGCGTGCCGCCGCGCGCACCCTGGCCAGCCTCGACCTGGAACCGGACGAGGTGGTGGCGCGCCTCGACGATCTGGTCAGTCTGCTGGCCGCCGAACAGGAGGCGAACGATGACGGCAACCGGTCGGCCATCGAGCAGGTGCTCGGGGCCACCTGCCTCTACGCCGTCTACGATCCGGTCTCCCAGCGCTGCTCCCTCGCACGCGCCGGCCACCCGGCGCCGATGGCGTCCACCCCCGACGGCGAGGTGACCGTGCTGGATCTGCCCGCGGGTCCACCGCTGGGCCTGGGCGGGCTGCCGTTCGAAACGTACGACCTGGACCTCCCGGAGGGCAGCCTGCTCACGCTCTACACCAACGGCCTCCTGGAGGCACGCAACGGCAACATAGACGCCGCGCTGGAGAACCTGCGCGCGTGTCTCACCGACCCCACCGAACCTCTGGACCAGACCTGCAACGCCACGGTCGAAGCGCTGCTGCCCAAGGGCCACCTCCCCACCGACGACATCGCGCTGCTCATCGCTCGTACCCGGGCGCTACGGCCACAGAACGTCGCCTCGTGGCAGCTGCCCCTGGAAGCGACCGCCGCCGCCCGAGCCAGGGAGTTGGTCACGGCGAAACTGACCGAGTGGGGACTGACCGAACTGGCCTTCACCACCGAGCTGGTCGCCAGCGAACTCGTCACCAACACCTACCGGTACGCGGCCGGCCCCGTCACCCTGCGCCTCATCCGTACGCACTCTCTGATCTGCGAGGTGTCCGACACCAGCCACACGTCCCCCCACCTGCGACGGGCCCTCAGCACGGACGAGGGCGGACGCGGGCTCTTCCTGGTCGCGCAGCTCACCGAGCGGTGGGGCACCCGCTACAGCCACGACGGCAAGACCGTCTGGACGGAGCAGCCTCTGCCGCCCGCATGAGGCCCCGTAATTCCGGCGACGCAGGCGGGCCCTCCCCCGTAGATTCACCGTTCGCCAGCTCGGGGAGGCCGCGCAAGGTGCGCGGCGACGGGGAGGAAACCGGTGAGCACGTTTCTGATCGGCGGCGGGTGGGACACCGCCATGGTGTACGAGCCGTTCGTCGGGGCGGTCGGCGCAGGCCGGCGCATCGGGTGCCTGATCGTCGACGAGGGGGACGGGCCGGCGCAGTTCGAGCGGTATGCCGAGGTGCTGGGCAAGGCGGGAGCGGGCACTCCCGTGCCGTTGCTCGTGCCGCTCGGCGGCCGGTTCGAGCCGGAGTCGGCGCTGGACGGGGTCGACGGGCTGCTGGTGTGCGGTGGGCTGACGCCCGCGTACCAGGAGGCGCTCGCGGACTGCCTGGAGCGGCTGCCGGCGCTGCTCGCCGGGCGCGGGATGCCGTACGCCGGGTTCTCCGCCGGTGCCGCGGTCGCCGCCCGGCGGGCCGTGGTCGGCGGGTGGCTGGTGGACGGGGTGCCGGTGTGCCCGGAGGAGACCGGGGAGGACCTGGCGGAGATCGAGGTGCGGGCAGGGCTCGGCCTGGTGCCGTTCGCGGTGGACGTCCACGCCGCCCAGTGGGGGACGCTCGCACGGCTGGTCGCGGCGGTCGGGCGGGGTGCGGCGCCGTACGGGGTCGCCGTGGACGAGAGCACCCTGCTCCACGTGGTGGACGGCGAGGTCCGGGTGGCGGGGCTGGGGCGCGCCCATGTCGTGCGGCCGGACGGGGACGGCGGGGTGCTCGTGCGGGCCTGCCGCGCGGGGGAAGCGTTCTCGATCGCCTAGGCCCGAGCCGCACACGCCCGCCCCCGAAGGGGCGGGCGCGGGAACCGCACGAGCGACCACGGCGTCCCCGCACCCGGCGCCAGGGGCACCCGGAGCCGGCCGCCCGTCAGATGGTCGCCGTGTCGATCACGAAGCGGTAGCGGACGTCGCTCGACAGCACCCGCTCGTACGCCTCGTTGACCTGCTCCGCGCTGATCAGCTCGATCTCGGCGCCGATGCTGTGCTCCGCGCAGAAGTCCAGCATCTCCTGGGTCTCGGCGATGCCGCCGATCATCGAACCCGCGAGGGTCTTGCGGCCGCCGATCACCGAGAACAGGTTCAGGGCGATGGGCTCCTCGGGCGCGCCCACGTTGACCAGCGCGCCGTCCACCTTCAGCAGCGACAGCAGCGCGCCGAAGTCCATCGGCGCCGAGACCGTGGAGACGATCAGGTCGAAGGTGCCGGCCAGCTCGGCGAAGGTCTTCGGGTCGCTGGTGGCGTAGTAGTGGTCGGCGCCCAGCTTCAGGCCGTCGTCCTTCTTGCGCAGGGACTGCGACAGGACGGTCACCTCGGCGCCCATCGCGTGCGCGATCTTGACGGCCATGTGGCCCAGGCCGCCCAGTCCGACCACGGCGACCTTCTTGCCGGGGCCCGCGTTCCAGTGCCGGAGCGGCGAGTAGGTGGTGATGCCGGCGCAGAGCAGCGGGGCCGCCACGTCCAGCGACAGGCCGTCGGGGATGCGCACGACGTAGTTCTCGTCGACGACGATCTTCTCGGAGTAGCCGCCGTAGGTGGGCTCACCGTCCCTGCCGACGGCGTTGTACGTGCCGACCATGCCCTTGAGGCAGAACTGCTCCAGACCCCCCAGGCAGTTCTCGCACTCACGGCAGGAGTCGACCATGCAGCCGACGCCCACCCGGTCCCCGACGGCGAACTTCGTCACACCGGGACCGACCTCGGAGACCACGCCGGCGATCTCGTGGCCGGGCACCATCGGGAAGATGGCCTCGCCCCAGCCCTCGCGGGCCTGGTGGATGTCGGAGTGGCAGATTCCGGCGAACTTGATGTCGATCAGGACGTCGAACTCGCCGACCGCCCGCCGTTCGATGGTGGTCCGCTCCAGCGGAGCCTTCGCGGCGGGGGCGGCGTACGCAGCAACAGTGGTCATGCCGGGGTTCTCCTAGCAGGTGTTCCGTGCCCGGCCGCCTTCCGACCGGGCACGGCCCCCAGCCTGCCGCGGTCCCGGCCGGCCACCCAGACCACGCCTTTGCGTACGACCGCTGTGCCTACCACTGGCGGGGTCAGGCTGGTGCGCGTACGACCAGGAATACTGGACGTATGGCACACAGGGACTCAGCACCGCAGGCCGCAGCGGCCGCCGGGCGGCCGCTGGACCGGCGGGCCGAGCTGAGCGAGTTCCTGCGCAGCCGGCGGGCCCGGCTGAAGCCGGAGGACGTGGGGCTGCCGGACTTCGGACGGCACCGGCGGGTGCCGGGGCTGCGCCGCGAGGAGCTGGCGCAGCTGGCCGGGGTGTCGGTGGCGTACTACACCCGGCTGGAACAGGGCAACGGCCGGAACGTCTCGGCGGAGGTCCTGGACTCGATCGCCCGGGCGCTCAGGCTGACGGACGCCGAGCACGCGCATCTGACCCACCTGGCCAAGCCGAAGTCGCACAAGAAGAAGCCGGCGGCACGGCAGCAGCAGGTCCGGGTCGCGCTGCGGCAGCTGCTGGACACGATGGACGGCGTACCGGCGTACGTCGTGGGGCGCCGCTCGGAGATCCTCGCCTGGAACCGGATGGCGGCGGCCGTCTTCGGCGACTGGGCGGAGCTGCCGGCGGGCGAGCGCAACTGGGCGCGTCTGGTGTTCCTGCACCCGGACTACCGCGAGCTGTTCATCGACTGGGAGCAGAAGGCGATCGACATCGTCTGCGCCCTGCGCATGGACGCGGGCTGCCACCCGGACGACCCGAAGCTGTCGGCGCTCGTCGGCGAACTCTCCGTCAAGAGCGAGGAGTTCCGCCGGCTGTGGGCGACGCACGACGTCAAGGAGAAGAGCCATGGCGTCAAGCGTCTGCACCACCCGCTGGTCGGCGATCTCTCCTTGAACTTCGAGGGCTTCCGCCTGGCGGACGACTCCGAGCAGTCGCTGATCACCTATCACGCCGAGCCGGGCTCCCCGTCCGCCGACTCCCTGCGCCTCCTGGCCAGCTGGGGCACGGACGCGACGCGCGCGGTGCCGTCGGCGTAGACCTTCGTACGGCGCGTTCGTACGACGAAGGGGCACCCGGAGCCTCGCTCCGGGTGCCCCTCGCTCGTTCAGCGGGCGCTACGGCTCTACTTGCCGAAGTACGCGTCGTAGATCGTGATCTCCGACGTGTTGCCCTGCCTGTCGGTGATCTCGGCGCGGAAGGAGACGGACTTGCCCTTCGCCGGGTTCTTCACGGTGATCCTGCCGCCGCGGACGTCGACCTTCGTGAAGGTCTTGCCGTCGTAGGAGACGTACACCGCGAGGGACTTGAGGTTGCGGCCCGCGGCCGAGCCCTCGACGGTGACCGGGAAGGTGACGGTCCTGCGGGCGGCGACCCGGCTGTCCAGGCCGGTCGTGGCGCCGTAGTGCAGCACGGAGGCCGGGAGCTGGACGGCGGCGCCGGACACCTTCTTGGAGCGGAAGGTCCAGGTCGCGTCGATCCGCGAGGAGGCCTGGGCGACCTTCGCCGAGCGCTCGACCGAGGTGGTCAGCCGGTACGCGGCGTCACCGGCCGGGACCTTGAAGGTCGTGTCGCCGAACAGCGGGTCCTCGTTGGAGCCGACCTTGGTGCCGTCGCGGTACAGGGTCGTGTTCACCGAGGTGAACTCCGAGTACCCGGCGTGGCTGCCGGAGTCGGCGAACAGCGGCAGCGAACCGTAGATCTCGTCGCCGTTGCGGAACAGGCCGAGGTCCTTGTCGACGTGCGGGCCGAAGACGGCGGTGTTGACCGTACGGGTGTAGCTGTGGCCGGCCTTGAAGGAGGACTGGCCGAGCGTGTAGCCCGCGTCCTGGACCGGGAAGCCGTCCTGGTCGCGCCCGCCGTACTGGCTGAAGTCCAGGTCCCACAGGACCCCGCCGCCCGCGGACACGTGCAGGGTGCGGGTGCCGGGCAGCTTCTGCGGGATGCCCACGGAGGAGGCGCTGGAGCTGCCGGGCAGCCAGCCGATGGCGCTGATCGAGCCGGTCTTGCCGCTCGCCGCGGCCCCGAGCCGGGCCTTGACGGTGGCCAGCTCACCCGTCTTCCAGTGCTTGGTGTAGCCGGTGGCGAGCTGTCTGACCGGGCCGCCGGAGGTGACGTCGTACTCCTCGCTCATGCCCTTGCTCCAGTGGCCGTCCCACTGCTGGAACAGCTGGCCGGCGGGCAGCTTCGGGCCCAGGTGGGCGGTGCGGAAGTTCCTGTACGAGTCCAGCAACCAGCTGTAGCTGTACTCACCGTCGCCGAGCGTCAGGGAGTACCCCGGTGCGGCGAACTCAGGCTTGGCGCCCGAGGCCGGGACGGTGATGTCCACCGGCCTGGCCTTGCGCGCGTCGATGGTGACGGTCTGCTTCTTGGAGACGGTCAGCTTCGGTTCGGCGATCCAGTCGGTGCCCTTGGTGCCGTTCTTGTCCACGAAGACGGCGGAGTTCAGGATGTACGTGCCCTTGGGCGCGCGCACCTTCACCGTGCCGGACTTGTCGTACGGGCTCAGCTCCGTGCCGCTCGCCAGACCGGCCACACCGCTGAGGGTGGCGTTGTAGAACTGGCCCGGCTTGCCGTCACGGCCGATGACCTTGAGCGTGATGTCGTACGACTCCACCTCGCGCTCCACCGCGGCGGCCGTGCGGACCGTCTGGCCGGCGCCGGTCGCGGTCACGTACGCGGAGTAGGCGCCGTCGAGGGTGCCGCCGAGCCTGGTGTCGACGGTGAGGCCGACGGAGGCCTTGCCGTGCGCGGGGACCGTCAGCTTCGTCGCGGCGAGCCTGAAGAAGCCGGACGGGGCCGCGTGGCCCTTGGGGTCGAGGGCGGTGCTGCTCAGGCTGAGCGTGACGTCCTTGTCGCCGAGGTTGCGGTACGTCACCTTCTTGGTGACCGGCTTGTCGTCGGTGTGCGGCCACTGCTGCATCCCGAAGCTCACCGACACCGGGTCGGCGATCACGGACTGCCCGATGGCCTTGTCCACCGCGATTCGGCCCGAACCCTGCTGGTACGGCGTGTAGTTGCCGCCCTTGGCGGAGCCGGTCAGCGCGCCCTTCAGCTCGGCGTAGCCCCAGTCGGGGTGCTCCTGCTTCAGGATCGCGGCGGCGCCCGCGACGTGCGGGGTGGCCATCGAGGTGCCGGAGATGGTCAGGTAGCCCTCGGGCTTCTCGCCGACCTCCTGGTCGATGACGCTGCCCTTGGCAGCGGCGGCGGTGATGTCCACGCCGGGCGCGGTGACGTCGGGCTTGATGGCGTAGTCGCCGAGGCGCGGGCCGGTGGAGGAGAAGTCGGCGAGCTTGTCCTTCTTGTCGACGGCGCCGACGGTGAGCGCGGCGTCGGCGCTGCCCGGCGAGCTGATCGAGTCGGGCCCGTCGTTGCCCGCGGCGATGGCGAACAGGATGCCCTTGGTGGCGGACAGCTTGTCGACCTCGGCCTCGAGCGGGTCGATGCCGGGGCTGTCGTAGCCGCCGAGGCTGAGGTTGACGACGGAGGCGCCCTGCTGGGCCGCCCACTCCATGCCGGCCAGGATGCCGGAGTCGTCACCGGAGCCGGTGTCGTCCAGGACCTTGCCGTTGAGGATCTCGGCGTCCGGGGCGACTCCCTTGTACTTGCCGCCCGACTTGGCGCCGGTGCCCGCCACGATGGAGGCGACGTGGGTGCCGTGCCCGAAGTGGTCGGTGGCGTCGGCGGCGCCGGAGAAGTTCCTGGACGCGATCACCTGGTCCTTGAGGTCCGGGTGGCTGGTGTCCACGCCGGTGTCCAGGACGGCGACCTTCACGCCCTTGCCGGTGTAGCCGGCCTTCCAGGCGACCGGTGCGCCGATCTGCGGCACGGACTTGTCGAGGGAGGCCTTGCGGACGCCGTCGAGCCAGACGTGTGCGATGCCGGAGACGGTGGTGTCCCCGCGGGTGACGGCGTGCCACAGCGCGGCGGTGTCCTTGACCGGCGTCTGCACGGCGTCGGCGTTGAGGGCGCTCAGGCTTCGGCGCAGCTTGCCCGCGCCACGGACGTCCGCCTTGGCGGCCGCGGCGGATCCGGTGTAGCCGACGATGACCTTGAGGCCGTTCCTCTGGGCCCGGCGGGTGGCGGCCTTGTTCAGCTCGGTGACGTCGAACAGGCGCTGGTCCAGCTTGCCGGAGGCGACCAGGTGGGCCGCGTCGACCGGGATGACCAGCGTGTGGCCATCGGTCCTGCGGACCTGGAAGGGTATGTGCTCGCGGCCCTTGGCCCGCTGGAGGCCGACGATCCGGCCCTTGGCGTCGAGGACGACACGGTCACCGGTGATGAGCGTGACATGGGTCTTCGCCCTCGCCGCGAGCGCGGAGGCGGCGGCCGGGGTGCGCTCGGCGGGCCTCGCCGACGCCGGGCTGGTCATACCCGCTGCGAGGGCGACGGCTGCGGCCGTGGCCACGCTGGCCGCAGCAGCTCTTTTCACTTGTCTGCGCAAGTTCTCCCCCTGGAGATGGAGTAGCGGGCGAATTCCCCGTTCACCCGACCGGGGGTGGTCTCGTACGCATGAGCGTCAATCCCCGGATCACGCAGTATGCCGGGGGGTGATCAGTCGGCTCAATGGATGAGAGGACGGTAAGAAAGAGCGACGGGAAACTGTTACGCCGTGGCCGGGACACCGTTACACAGCCGCGAAGTGCACTGTCCGCGAGCGGAGTTACGGGCCGTCAGGCGCCCGCGTTCTGATGAAGGTCAACCCGTGCTCCTTCCATAGGCACGGTCCCGCACTTGACCCCGGCGACGACATCGGCCGACCCAGCGAGCCCACACCGACGTCAACAGAAGTGGTGCGGTGCCGCCCTCGAAGGGCGGCACCGGGAAGCTGTGGGACGGGTCGTCGGACCGTGAACCGTCAGACGGCCGAACCGGCCTTCCACTGGGCCCAGTCCATGTTCCAGCCGTTTAGGCCGTTGTCCGGGGCGACGGTCTTGTCGCCGGTGTTCTGGACGACGACCACGTCACCGATCAGGGAGTTGCTGTAGAACCAGGCGGCCGGGGTGCTCGCGTCGCCGGCGCCCTTGACGTCCTGCAGGCCGACACAGCCGTGGCTGGTGTTGACGTTGCCGAAGACGGACGGCGCGCCCCAGTAGTTGCCGTGGATGAAGGTGCCGGAGTTGGTCAGGCGCATGGCGTGCGGCACGTCCTTGATGTCGTACTCGCCCTTGCCGTCGGAGTCCTTGAAGCCGACGGTGGCGCCGTTCATACGGGTCTGCTTGAACTTCTCCGAGATCACCATCTGGCCCTCGTAGGTGGTGTGCTCGGGGGCGCCGGCGGAGATCGGGATGGTCTTGACGACCTTGCCGTCCTGCGTGACCTTCATCTGCTTGGTCTTCGCGTCGACGTAGGAGACCTGGTTGCGGCCGATGTGGAAGGTGACCGTCTTCTGCTGGATGCCGGTGACGCCGGGCGCGCCCTGGACGCCGTCGAGGGCGAGTTTCAGGGTGACGGTGGCGCCTTCCTTCCAGTACTGCTCCGGACGGCAGTCCATGCGGTTGGCGTTGAACCAGTGGCAGGCGACCTCCTGGCCGCTGCTGGAGGTGACCGTGACGCCCTTCTGCACGGCCGCCTTGTTGGTGATCGCCTTGTCGAAGTTGATCGAGACCGGCATGCCGACACCGACCGTGGAGCCGTCCTCCGGGGTGAAGGTGCCGATGAAGCTGTTGGCCGGGGAGACGGTGGTGAAGGAGGCGTTCTCGTTGGCTATGCGGCCCTGGGCGTCCTTGGCCGCCGCGGCGACCTTGTAGGTGGTCGAGCGCTGCAGCTGGACGGTGGGCTTCCAGCTCGTCTTGTCGGCGGAGAGCTGACCGGCGACGGCCTTGCCGTCCTGGGTGGTCATGGTGACGCCGGTGAGCGTGCCCTTGCTGACCGTCACGGCGGCGGAGTTGTTGATCGACGCGTTGTCGGAGCCGTCCTTCGGCGTGATCGTGATCTGGGCCTCGGAAGACTTCTTCGCGGCCGCCGCGTCGGCCTGGGCCTGCGAGGATTCACCCTTGTCGGACGACTTGGAGTTGCCGCCGCCGGAACAGCCCGTGAGGGCCAGGACACCACCGAGCAGTGCGGACGCGGCCATCAGACCCTTGCGCCGCTTACTGTCCGTCATCACACGCTTCTCCATCGTCGCCGATTCGCCGAAAACCCCGAGTGCCCCCGCAAGAACCTTCAACGCTACGGCCGCGCCGCCCCGTTCCACACACGTGGGATCTGTGGGGCACACCACGTCCGCGATGCGCGGGGGCGCCGGTGGTGCGGGAGTCAGTCCCTGCACGAGACGGCGAAACCCCGGACGGCGGTTGCCGTCCGGGGTCAGCGCTGTCCCGGAACGCTCAGCCGATGCCGCCCTCGTCCTCGTCCTCCTCATCGTCCTCATCCAGCTCCCAGTCGGGCGAGTCCGGGTCGTAGTCGATCCGCTCACTCGACCAGGACGCCTGCTGGAGCTCCACCCCGGGCACCTCGCTGACCAGATCGAACGGGTCCACGAGATATGCCAGGGCCTCCGCGGTGTCTTCCGTCACAGCGGCCTCGGCCTGGCTCCGCTCCGCCTCGGGCAGCTCCGGATCGGCGGCGAGCCGGCGCAGCGCGGCCTTGGTGACCGCGTCCTCGTCCTGCACTTCGAGGACCAGCTCCACTCGAAGCCGTACAAAACGTGATGTCTCTTCAGCGTTCATGGCGCGAGCGTACGACTGAAACCTCCCGTGACTTTCCTGTGACCCGCGACTTTCACTAACATCGCTCCCCACGGCCAATTCGCCAGCGTCACAAGGGGATCGATATTCCGTGTCATCCGCTCGCCGTCCGCTGCTGACCGCCACCGCCGCGGGCACCCTGTTGTGCGCGCTGTGGTTCGTCCCGTCCGCGAACGCGTCGCAGGACTCCTCGGGCAGAGCGAGCGCGGAAACCTCCACCACACAGCTGACCCAGCAGGCCAGGGCGGTGTCGCAGGCGACCGCCGAGACCGCTCGGGAGGCGGCGGACGACACCCAACTCGCCGACACCGGAAGCATCGACACCACGCCGTACGTCGTCGGCGGCACCCTCTTCCTCGGTGTGGGAGCGGGCTTCGTGGTGTACTCGGTGCGCCGCGAACGCCTGGGCTTTTAGTTTTCCTTGCCGAATCCTTGACGGGCCGCACACAGTTCGGCCATGAAGAGGTCATCGGGCGTACGGCTGTGCGCCACGGCAGCTGTGGGTGCACTGTCGTTCGTCCTTGTCACGGGCTGTTCCGGCGGGGATTCCGGCGGGGATGCGAAGGGCTCCGGTACGACCGCGAAGGCGCTGGGCGCCGCGGAGTTGAAGAAGCTGATCATCGCCGGGGGCGAGGTGCCCGGCTTCAAGGTGGGGGCGGTGCGGCCACCCGGTCCAGGGCCATCACCAGCGACAGCGCGTCCTGTCGGCCGCTGGCCCGTGTGATGAGCGGGCTCCCGCCGGCCGACACGGCGGCCAGGACCGACCGTATGGCGACGGAGAACCAGAAGAAGACCCCCACGTCCAAGCCGACCTCCCTGGACGACCTCGACGAGGGGAAGTCCGAGGAGACGATGCACAAGTCCCTGGACCGCGACATCACCACGGTCACCCTGGCGTCGTACGACGGGGACGGCGCCGAGAAGGCCCTCGCGTCGGTCTCCACCGCGGTGAAGGACTGCGGGAGCGGCTTCCCCGCCCAGCAGGCCGGTACCAAGCTGCGGTTCACCAAGGTCGCCGAGGAGAAGGCGACGGGCACCGGGGACGGTTCGGTGGCGTTCGCCGCGACCATGAACTCGGACGAGGGGGACCCGGCGCCCGCCCATGCCGAGGTCGTCCGGCTCGGAAACACCCTGTCGGTCTATTTCACGACGAACCTGGGCGCGATCATGGCCAAGAAGGCGTACACGGTGTCGCCGGAGGTCGTCAAAGCCCAGCTGGCCAAGCTGAAGTGACACGACAACAGGGGCCCCGCACCGGCAGGGCCCCTGTTCTCGCGCGGAGACGTTACTGCAGCGGGCCGGTGACCGACTCCACGGCGGTGACGAGGTGCCCCTCACGCACGAACGCGTCGGCGGCGGCCAGGTCGGGCGCCAGGAACCGGTCCGGGCCCGGCCCCTGCACACCGGCGGCGCGCACGGCCTCGATCACGGCCTGGGAGGCGTGCGCCGGGGTGAGGCCCTCGCGCAGCTCGATGGCGCGGGTGGCCGCGTACAGCTCGATGGCGATGATCCGGGTCAGGTTGTCCACGGCGGTGCGCAGCTTGCGCGCGGCCGACCAGCCCATGGACACGTGGTCCTCCTGCATGGCGGAGGACGGGATGGAGTCCGCGGAGGCCGGTACGGCGAGCCGCTTCATCTCGCTGACCAGGGCGGCCTGCGTGTACTGGGCGATCATCAGGCCGGAGTCCACACCCGCGTCGTCGGCGAGGAACGGCGGCAGACCGTGGCTGCGGTTCTTGTCCAGCAGCCGGTCGGTGCGGCGCTCGGCGATGGAGCCGAGGTCGGCGGCGGCGACGGCGAGGAAGTCCAGGACGTAGGCCACGGGCGCGCCGTGGAAGTTGCCGTTGGACTCCACGCGGCCGTCGGGCAGCACGACCGGGTTGTCCACGGCGGAGGCCAGCTCCCGCTCGGCGACCAGGCGGGCGTGCGCCATGGTGTCGCGCCCGGCACCGGCGACCTGCGGGGCGCAGCGCACGGAGTAGGCGTCCTGGACGCGGGGGGCGTCGTCCTGGTGGTGCCCGGTGAGCTGCGAACCCTTCAGCACCGCCAGCATGTTGGCGGCGGAGGCGCCCTGGCCCGGGTGCGGGCGGATGGCGTGCAGCTCCGGCGCGAGCACCTTGTCCGTCCCGAGCAGTGCCTCCAGGCTGAGGGCGGCGGTGACGTCGGCGGACTTGTAGAGGGTGTCGAGGTCGGCGAGGGCCATGATCAGCATGCCGAGCATGCCGTCGGTGCCGTTGAGAAGGGCCAGTCCCTCCTTCTCGCGCAGCTCGACCGGCTTGATCCCGTGTTCGGCGAGCAGCTCGCCGGCGGGCCGTACGACCCCGTCGGGCCCCTCCGCGTCCCCCTCGCCCATGAGGGCCAGGGCGCAGTGGGACAGCGGGGCCAGGTCGCCGGAGCAGCCGAGGGAGCCGTACTCGTGCACGACCGGGGTGATCCCGGCGTTGAGCACGTCCGCCATGGTCTGCGCGACCTCGGGCCGGACGCCGGTGTGCCCGGAGCAGACGGTCTTCAGCCGCAGGAACATCAGGGCACGTACGACCTCGCGCTCGACCCGCGGCCCCATGCCGGCGGCGTGCGAGCGGACGATGTTGCGCTGCAGCTGCGCGCGCAGTTCCTGGCTGATGTGCCGGGTCGCCAGGGCGCCGAAGCCGGTGGAGACGCCGTAGACCGGGTCCGGCTTGGCCGCCAGCGCGTCCACGATCTCCCGGGCCGCCGCCAGGGCCGCCACCGCCTCCGCCGACAGTTCGACACGGGCCCCGCCGCGCGCCACGGCGAGCACGTCGGACGCCGTGACACCCGACGTCCCCACCACCACAGTGTGCATATCCATATTCAGGAGCGTACGCATTGAATGCAGGGATGTCACTAGTGGAGTACGGGAGCGACCCTTACCGATCCGTGTGGGCTTCGCCTCACGGCCGGCGCCCGCGGAAGCGGCGCCGTTCGGCGGGCGACACGTGCGGCGGCTCGTCGGCCAGCCGTACGACCGGGTCCTGCGGCCCGTCCCGGCCCGCCACCACCGGCCGGTCGCCGCGCAGGGCCTTGGCCCGGTACTGGGCGGCGTCGGCGAGCCGGAACAGCCGCCGCGCGTCCTGCACCTCCCCGATCGGGTCCTCGGTCGAGGCGACCCCGCACGCCACGCCTTCCCCCAGCTCCAACTCCCCGGCCCGGCGGCACAGTTCGTCGGCGGCCTTGACCACGTCGTCGGCGGGCGGCCCGACGGCCAGCAGACAGAACTCGTCCCCGCCGAGCCGCGCGACCAGCGCGCCCGGCACCATGGCGCCACACAGCGACAGCACCGAGCCGAAGCGTTCCAGCAGCCGGTCGCCGACGGCGTGCCCGAGGGTGTCGTTGACCCGTTTCAGCCCGTTGAGATCGCAGACGACGAGGCTGACGACCACGCCCTCCGTGCGATGCCGCTCGACCGCCTCCTCCAGGCGCACGTCCACGGCCCGGCGGTTGGCGAGTCCGGTGAGGGCGTCGGTGTACGCGAGCCGGCGGGCCTCCTCCAGCCGCTCGGTCTGCGCGAGCCCGGCCGCGACGACGGCGGCCAGCACGGTCGCGAAGTCGGAGTCGGCCCGGTCGAACACGGGCGCCTCGACGGGCCGGGCGACGTACAACTCGCCCCAGGCCCTGCCGTGCAGCAGGACGGGGGCGACGACACAGCATCCGCGTCCGCGTCGCCGCAGGGCGGCGACACGCCGATGGAAGTACCCGGGGGTGCCGGCGGCGGTCCCCTCGGCCGTCTCCACCCATGCGTTCGGTCCGCCCCCGCCGGCCCAGCGCTCGTGCAGGAACTCGGTGATCTCCGGGAACTGGTGCACGGGATAGGCCTCGGACTCGGGGAACTCCTCTTCGTCCGGGCGCCGGTCTCCCACGTTCACGAGGACCCGCAGCCGGCCCAGCTCGCGCTCCCACACCGACAGCGCGGCGAAGCTGCCGTCCAGCGCCCGGCAGGCGCCGAGCGCGGCGGCCTGCCACGAGTCCCGCGGGGTGTGCGCCGCCGCCATGCCCTGCGCCAGCGCCACGACTGCGGCTAGCCGCCTATCCTCACCCATTACTCCAGGTTAGGGACGATTTGGGGTAATCGGGACATTGGCGGGGCGAACAGGTGGGGTGGAGTCACAGGCCGCTCACTCGCCGGGCCACTCCGGCTTGCGCTTCTCATTGAAGGCCGCCACGCCTTCCGCCCGGTCCCCGGAGAACGCCACCGCACGCCACGCGGCGTCCTCGACCTCCAGGCCCGCCCGGAGGTCCAGACCGTGCCCCAGTCGCAGCGCACGCTTGGCGGCCCGCAGGCCGACCGGTGAGTTGCCGGCGATGCCGGCGGCCAGCGCCAGCGCCTCCTCGCGGTCGCGGCCCTCGTCCACGAGCCGGTCGACCAGCCCCAGCTCGGCCGCCTCGGCCGCTTCCACCCGCCGGGCCGAGAAGATCAGCTCAGCCGCCCGAGCCGCCCCGACCCGCCGCGGCAGCAGCTGCGTACCGCCGCCGCCGGGAATCACGCCCACGGACACCTCCGGCAGCCCCACCACCGCCGTACGGTCGGCCACGATCAGGTCGCAGGACAGGGCCAGTTCGAAGCCCCCGCCCAGCGCGAACCCGTGCACCGCCGCGATGGTCGGCATCGGCAGCTCCAGCACCCCGGTGTACGCGCCGCGCGTCAGCGGCCGCTGCCGCAGCAGATCGGCGTCGCTGAAGGAGTTCCGCTCCTTCAGGTCCGCGCCGACGCAGAACGCCCGCTCATGGCTGGAGGTCAGGACCACCACGCGCGCGTCCCGGTCGCCGGCCAGCGCCGTGCACGCGGCGGTGAGGGAGCGGGCCATCTCCGTCGAGACGGCGTTCATGGCCTTGGGCCGGTCCATGACCAGCTCCGCGACCCGCCCGTGCCGCCGTACCAGCACGAACTCCCCGAACCGCTCCTCGCTCATGGCATCCTCCGGCTCACTGTTAACCACGGTTAACGCATTGTCGGCCCGATCATCGCAGCCGCAGCCGACCCCGGGAAAGTCCAGGGGGCTACGCCCGTTCGAGTGACATCCCGGCCTTCTCACCCCACATCACCCACAGGACCGCATAGCGTGCGTCCGCCACGGCACGCCCGGGGCACGGCCGGGAGGGGAACCGGGGAGGGGAACCATGGCGGCACCGATACGTGCACGTGCGGCGGAGACGGAAGAAGAGGGCCGGGACTCGGAAGAGCGCGGCGAGCCGGCCGGTGCGTCCGGCGTACGGCGCGGTCGGCACCGCAAACCGCGCCCCCGCAAGGTGCTGCTGGCGGCCGGCGGTCTCGCCCTGGCGGCGGGCGTGCTCAGCCTGGTCCGGGTCTCGCCGGAGTCGGGCGTCGGCGCCCCGGGCACGGCGGAGGCCGAGCCCCGCGCCGGCGGCGGCGCCACGGACCACGCGGCGAACACCGCCGCGACGACGGCCGCCGGCCCCACCGCAGTGCCCTCGGCGACCTCCGTCATGGGCGGCAGAAGCCTCGCGCCGGCCGACACGGCCACGGCCACGGCCACCGGTCCGGCGGCGCCGAGCGCACCGGCGGGACGCACCACCGCGCCGACCGCGACCGCCCTGCCGACCGCTCCGGGCTCCACCACCGGCGCCACACCGGGGCCCTCGGCGACGACATCCGCGCCGCGCCCGGCCCCCACGACCGCCGCACCCGCGCCGACCACCCCGGCGCCGGGCAACAGCGCCCCCGCGCCAGGCCCGGGCGGGTTGTGCGTACCGGTGCTCGGCCTGTGCGTGGACGTCCGCTGAGCAGGTCGCAGCGCCTACGACTGGCCGTCGCGGCGGGTGAGCAGCCAGGGCTCCACCACACCGAGGCCACGCACCGGGCGCTGCCACATCGGCTGGAGCGCGAAGCGGTACTTCGGCGGCTCCTCGCCCTCCTTCTCGGCGGCGGCAGCGGCCTCGGCCGCCTCGGCCTCGGAGGCGGGAGCCTCGCCGGTGCGGATCAGCTCCTCGGCCAAGGCGCTGTCCACCAGCACGGCGTCCCGGGGCGCTATGGACGTCAGCCGGGAAGCCAGGTTGACCGTCGTACCGAACACATCACCCATACGAGTGGTGACCGTGCCGAACGCCATGCCGACCCGCAGCTCGGGCATGGTCTCGTCGTTCGCCAGCGTCTCGACCAGGCGCAGCGCGATGTCCGCGGCCGTACCGGAGTCGTCCGCCGCGTACAGCACCTCGTCGCCGAGGGTCTTGATGAGCCGGCCGCCGCGCGCGGCCACCAGGTCGGCGGCGGTGGTCTCGAAGGCCTCGACCAGCTCGCCGAGCTCCTCCTCTTCCATCCGCCGGGTCAGCCGGGTGAACCCCACCAGGTCGGCGAAGCCGACGGCGAGCCGCCGGTCGACCATCTCCTCGTCGTCGGCCGACTGCACAACACGTCCGGCCGAGGCGGCGAGCTGCCGCCGCCACACATAGACCAGGAACTCCTCCAGCTCGGGCAGGAGCAGCTCGACGATCGGGTACGTCACCTCGGTGCGGGTCATCCCGGGCTCGGGCGGCTCGGTCAGGCCCTCCAGGAAGGAATCCATCTGCCACTCGGCCAACCGGGCGGTGGTCTGCCCGGTGGACCGGGCCACCTGCACCGCCATGGCCTCGCTGAGCAGCCCCGCCTCGACGAGACCGGCGAGCCGGCGCAGAGCGAGCACGTCGGCCTCCGTCAACGCCTTGGCCTGCCCGATGTCCGCGAACCCCATCGCCCGCCAGAACCGGGACGCCAGCTCCATGGAGACACCGGCGCTGCGGGCCGCCTGGAACGGCGTGTAGCGGCGCTCGGCGCCCAGGATGAGCTGTTCGAGGCGCAGGGCCAGCGGGTCCTCGCCGGGGTCGGCGGCGTCCGCGCCCGCACCGGAGCCCGTGTCGTCGACGGTCACGCCTGCTGCCCTTCCGATCTGTCGCGGTCAGGTATCGACCGGCCTCAACTCTACGGCAGGTGTGCGCCAGCTCACTCCGTTGGGTTTGGCCGACGGTTCCATTCCCGGTACCGGATGTGCTCCCCGACGTTGGCGCCGGCCACCCCCGGGGGCTGCGCCCCCGGACCCCGCATCGGGGCAGGTCCGGGGCGACCCCGCCGTCGCCGAGCACCGGTCCAGCGTGGCTGCTCGCGCAGTTCCCCGCGCCCCTTTGGGGCGCTGCCCGTGCCGTCGGCTTCCTGGCCCCGGCGGCGCCCCAGCCGCCCACGGCGGGCAGGGGACGTGCCGGGGGTGTCCGCCCGCAGCGGTTGGCGCGTCGACACCGGGACCTGACCGGCCGACCGATTCCGCGCCGTTCCGAGGACGGACACCCCCCGGCGCGGCCCCGACCCCAAAACGGCACTCGGCGCTACGCGCGCTCCCATCCATCCGCAGAGGCGCCGCAGGCCCCCGCGCACACCCCACCCAGCCGCAGAGGGCCGTAGGCACCCGCGCACACCCCACCCAGCCGCAGAGGGCCGTAGGCACCCGCGCCGCAGGCACCCGCTCACGCAGGCCGCAGATGCACGATGTCCCCCGCACCCACAGGCTCCTGCACCCCCGCCTCCGTGGCGATGACGAGACGGCCGTCCCCGTCGACCGCCACCGCCTCGCCCACGATCGACCGCTCCCCCGGCAACTCGGCCCGCACGGCACGCCCCAGCGTGGCGCACCCCGCCGCGTACGTCTCCTGAAGACCGCTCACCGCGGGGTCACCCCCCGCGCCCCGCCACCGCCCGTACCAGTCCTCCAGCGCCCGCAGCGCCGCCCGCAGCAGCGGATCCCGGTCCGTCGAGACCGCCCCGGCCAGCGCCAGCGACCCCGCCTGCGGCACCGGCAGCTCCTCCGCCCGCAGGGTGACGTTGATGCCGACGCCGATGACCACACCGTCCGTACCGGCCCGCTCGGCGAGGATGCCCCCCGCCTTGCGCTCCTCGCCCGCCACGGTCACCAGCAGGTCGTTCGGCCACTTCAGGGCCGTGTCCACGCCCGCCGCCCGGGACAGCCCGGTCGCCACGGCGACACCGGTGAGCAGCGGCAGCCAGCCCCACCGGGCCACGGGCACCTCGGCGGGCCGCAGGAACACGGAGAAGAACAGGCCCGAGCGCGCCGGCGCCGTCCACCGGCGGTCCAGGCGCCCCTTGCCGGCCGTCTGCTCCTCCGCCACCAGCACCGCCCCCTCCTCGGCCTTCCCGGCGGCGGCCCGGGCGACCAGGTCGGCGTTGGTGGAGCCGGTGCGCTGCACCACGTCCACCGCGCTGTACCGGCTCCCCTCCCGGACCAGCGCGCGCCGCAGTGCCGCGGCGTTCAGGGGCGGACGGTCCAGGTCGGACCAGCGGCTGTCGTCTGATGCATTGTGCGGCGTCATGCAAGTCACCCTAGGTGTGGGAAACGCCGCACTGCCGACCCACAGGCCCAGCACTACTCTACGGATGAGTAACCGTCCCCCCTTTTGAGCAGGCAGGGAGCCGCGATCCCGATGTCCGAGCCGGAAGAGATCGATATCCACACGACCGCGGGCAAGCTCGCGGATCTGCAGCGCCGCATCCACGAGGCGACGCACGCCGGCTCGGAGCGCGCCGTCGAAAAGCAGCACGCGAAGGGCAAGCTGACGGCCCGTGAGCGGATCGAGCTGCTGCTCGACGAGGGCTCCTTCGTCGAGCTCGACGAGTTCGCCCGGCACCGGTCCACGAACTTCGGTCTGGAGAAGAACCGGCCGTACGGGGACGGTGTCGTCACCGGGTACGGCACCGTCGACGGCCGCCCCGTCGCCGTGTTCTCCCAGGACTTCACGGTCTTCGGCGGCGCCCTCGGCGAGGTCTACGGCCAGAAGATCGTCAAGGTGATGGACTTCGCGCTGAAGACCGGCTGCCCGGTCATCGGCATCAACGACTCCGGCGGCGCCCGCATCCAGGAAGGCGTGGCCTCCCTCGGCGCCTACGGCGAGATCTTCCGCCGCAACACCCACGCCTCCGGTGTGATCCCGCAGATCAGCCTGGTCGTCGGCCCCTGCGCGGGCGGCGCGGTCTACTCCCCGGCGATCACCGACTTCACGGTCATGGTCGACCAGACCTCCCACATGTTCATCACCGGCCCGGACGTCATCAAGACCGTCACGGGCGAGGACGTCGGTTTCGAGGAGCTGGGCGGCGCCCGCACCCACAACACCGCCTCCGGCGTGGCCCACCACATGGCCGGCGACGAGAAGGACGCCATCGAGTACGTCAAGCAGCTGCTGTCGTACCTGCCGTCCAACAACCTCTCCGAGGCCCCGGTCTTCCCGGAGGAGGCGGACCTCGCGGTCAACGACGAGGACCGCGAGCTGGACACCGTCGTCCCGGACAGCGCGAACCAGCCGTACGACATGCACACGGTGATCGAACACGTCCTGGACGACGGCGAGTTCTTCGAGACGCAGTCGCTGTTCGCGCCGAACATCCTCACCGGCTTCGGCCGGGTCGAGGGTCACCCGGTGGGCGTGGTCGCCAACCAGCCGATGCAGTTCGCCGGCTGCCTGGACATCGACGCGTCCGAGAAGGCCTCCCGGTTCGTGCGCACGTGCGACGCCTTCAACATCCCCGTGCTCACCTTCGTCGACGTACCCGGGTTCCTCCCCGGTGTCGACCAGGAGCACACCGGCATCATCCGGCGCGGCGCCAAGCTGATCTACGCCTACGCCGAGGCCACCGTCCCGCTCATCACGGTCATCACCCGCAAGGCCTTCGGCGGCGCCTACGACGTCATGGGCTCCAAGCACCTGGGTGCCGACCTCAACCTGGCCTGGCCCACCGCCCAGATCGCCGTCATGGGCGCCCAGGGCGCGGTCAACATCCTGCACCGCCGCACCATCGCCGAGGCGGAGTCCGCCGGAGACGGCGAGGCCACCCGGGCCCGGCTGATCCAGGAGTACGAGGACACCCTCCTCAACCCCTACATCGCGGCCGAGCGCGGCTACATCGACGCGGTGATCATGCCGTCCGACACCCGTGCCCACATCGTCCGCGGCCTGCGTCAGCTGCGCACGAAGCGGGAATCCCTGCCTCCGAAGAAGCACGGCAACATCCCCCTGTAAGGAGCCGCTGTGACGATCAGAGTCGTACGGGGCAACCCGACCCCGGAGGAGC
The DNA here is from genome assembly GCF_055581585.1 of Streptomyces sp. NPDC031426. Classification (NCBI taxonomy): domain Bacteria; kingdom Bacillati; phylum Actinomycetota; class Actinomycetes; order Kitasatosporales; family Streptomycetaceae; genus Streptomyces; species Streptomyces sp. NPDC031426. The sequence goes on along the minus strand of NZ_JBVIJE010000006.1, from coordinate 82,717 downwards.
TGGCCGCCGCCCTGGCGGTGGTCCGCGCCCGCGCCGCGGCGGCAGCAGCGGCACCGCCCGGCGCGAAGGGCCCGAGGGACGCGTGGTCCGACCCGAGCAGAATCGCCGCCGCCCACCTGCCCAAGCCGGGGCCGGCGTCATGGACCCGCACCTACTGGCCGAGCTGAGGGGTGTCAACTCAGGGGCGCGGGGCTGTATCGATGTGCGGCTCCGCCGCGTGGGCGCACAGTGGTACAGCTCAGGGCGCCAATTGAGTACTCATACTCAGGCGCCCACCCCCACCGGCCCGCACGCTGGACGAGTGCTGTGGTCAGACCCCGAAGACGAGCCGCCGAAGGACATGCGCGAAGCGCATGACATGCTCCGGCGGCTCGGCCTTCTCATGGCCGTCGCCATGATCCTGGCGATGCTGGCCATCGGCCTGAGGTGAGCCGAACGGCACCCCGCGACTAACCTGACCGCATGACTGCTACGCACCGCAGGTCTACGCGCCGCAGGCGACTCGTGCTCGCCTCGAAGTCCCCCGCCCGTCTGGGCCTCCTCCGTCAGGCCGGCCTCGACCCCGAGGTGATCGTCAGCGGCGTCGACGAGGACGCCCTCACCGCCCCCACCCCCGCGGAGCTGGCGCTCGCCCTGGCCGAGGCGAAGGCCTCGGTCGTGGCGGCGAAGCCGGAGGTGCAGGGCGCCCTGGTGATCGGCTGCGACTCGGTGCTGGAGCTGGACGGGCAGGCCCTCGGCAAGCCCGCCGACGCCGAGGAGGCGACCGCCCGCTGGAAGGCGATGCGCGGGCGCGCCGGGACCCTCCAGACGGGGCACTGCATCTGGGACACGGAGGCCAAGCGGTACGTGTCCGGCACCGCCTCCACCGTGGTCTTCTTCGGTGAGCCCAGCGACGAGGAGATCGCGGCGTACGTGGCCTCCGGGGAACCCCTCTACGTCGCCGGGGCCTTCACCCTGGACGGCCGTTCGGCGCCGTTCATCGAGGGCATCGAGGGCGACCACGGCAATGTGATCGGCATCAGCCTGCCCCTGGTGCGCAAGCTGCTGGCCGAACTGGGCGTCGGTATCACGGAGTTGTGGTCACCGGACGAGTGATCTGGGCGGGCACGGAGTCCTGGGGCTCGTCGTCCCCGTCCTGCGGCTCCTCCGCAGGCGGGGCCGGCGAGCCGGCCGCGCCCGGAGCCGTGACCGGTTCGGCCTCGGCCTTCGGGTCGCCGCCCGCGTCCGCACCGCCCTCGGCCGCGGCCGGCTCCGGGCCGCCGTCACGGTCGTACGTCATCAGGAGCAGGACGACGAGGCCGAGCACCGCCACCATGAACAGGAACGCCGTCCAGCCGACCAGGCCCCAGGTGAAGGCGCCCAGCAGGCCGTGCACGACCGCCACGCTGATCAGCAGGACGCGACCCAAGCCCGCCGGGGCGCGGTCGCGTATCGCGACCAGGAGGGCCACCAGGGCGCACAGCGCGAAGTAGAGGCCGAAGACCAGCCCGCCGATCTTCGAGGACACCGACATCATGTGCGGATCGAGGCCGGCCAGGGACATCTTCTGCCGGTCGACGACCACGCCGAGGAACCAGTTCAGCGCCGCGACGAAGACCGCCTCCGCCAGGAGGACGACCGCCACGACCCACGCCACCGGTCTGCGCACCACCGGTCCCCACCCACTCTCAAGCCGCGCTGACTGTTACCACAGGTACGTTCGAGCCATCGCGCACGCTACTAACGGGTAAACCCCGGGACAAGGGTTCGCGCGGCAGCAAAGAATCATTGGGCCATTCGTAGGGACTCGACAAAGAAACAGAGTGGGCCGCAGCACGCCCTCACAGAGACCTTGACCACATGGCCGGGCTAGGGTTTCCCGGAGGAGTCCTGCGTACCGGGGTGCGACAAGGCTTTTCGCCGGTCGAGCGAGCCTCGAATCACGCTCCGTGTGGGCAAGCTCACCACTGGGGACGGGTCGAAGTGCCGTGTCGGCAGTCCCTAAACTCGGCTTGTTTCAAGGAGGGAGCCTCAATCGTGCGCAAGGTGCTCATCGCCAACCGTGGCGAAATCGCTGTCCGCGTGGCCCGAGCCTGTCGGGACGCCGGGATCGCGAGCGTGGCCGTCTACGCCGACCCGGACCGGGACGCTCTGCATGTCCGCGTCGCGGATGAGGCGTTCGCCCTGGGCGGTGACACACCGGCCACCAGCTATCTGGACATCGAGAAGGTGCTGAACGCGGCGCGCGAGTCCGGCGCGGACGCCATCCACCCGGGCTACGGCTTCCTGTCGGAGAACGCCGACTTCGCCCAGGCGGTGCTGGACGCCGACCTGATCTGGATCGGCCCGCCGCCGCAGGCCATCCGCGACCTGGGTGACAAGGTCGCCGCCCGCCACATCGCGCAGCGCGCCGGTGCCCCGCTGGTGGCCGGCACCCCGGACCCGGTGAGCGGTGCCGAGGAGGTCGTGGCCTTCGCTGAGCAGCACGGCCTGCCGATCGCGATCAAGGCCGCCTTCGGTGGCGGCGGCCGCGGCCTGAAGGTCGCCCGCACCCTCGAAGAGGTCCCCGAGCTGTACGACTCGGCGGTTCGCGAGGCGGTCGCCGCCTTCGGCCGCGGTGAGTGCTTCGTCGAGCGCTACCTGGACCGTCCGCGGCACGTGGAGACCCAGTGCCTGGCCGACAAGCACGGCAACGTGGTCGTCGTATCCACGCGTGACTGCTCGCTGCAGCGCCGGCACCAGAAGCTGGTGGAGGAGGCCCCGGCCCCGTTCCTGAGCGACGAGCAGGTCGCCGAGCTGTACCGCGCCTCCAAGGCCATCCTGAAGGAGGCCCGCTACGAGGGCGCGGGCACCTGCGAGTTCCTGGTCGGCCAGGACGGCACGATCTCCTTCCTGGAGGTCAACACCCGCCTCCAGGTCGAGCACCCGGTGACCGAGGAGGTCGCCGGCATCGACCTGGTGCGCGAGATGTTCCGCATCGCCGACGGCGAGGAGCTGGGCTACGACGACCCGGCGCTGCGGGGCCACTCCTTCGAGTTCCGCATCAACGGCGAGGACCCGGGCCGCAACTTCCTCCCCGCCCCCGGCACGGTCACCCGGTTCGACGCCCCGTCCGGCCCCGGTGTCCGCCTGGACGCGGGCGTGGAGTCCGGCTCGGTCATCGGCCCGGCGTGGGACTCCCTGCTGGCCAAGCTGATCGTCACGGGCCGTACCCGCAAGGAGGCCCTGGAGCGGGCCGCGCGCGCCCTGGAGGAGTTCCAGGTCGAGGGCATGGCCACGGCGATCCCCTTCCACCGCGCGGTGGTCGTGGACCCGGCGTTCGCCCCCGAACTGACCGGTTCCACCGACCCGTTCACGGTCCACACCCGCTGGATCGAGACCGAGTTCGTGAACGAGATCAAGCCGTTCGCCGCCCCCGCCGAGGCCGAGGCCGAGGAGGACGCGGGCCGCGAGACGGTCGTCGTCGAGGTCGGCGGCAAGCGCCTGGAGGTCTCCCTCCCGGCCTCCCTCGGCATGTCCCTGGCCCGCACCGGCCTCGCGGCCGGCGCCAAGCCGAAGCGCCGCGCGGCCAAGAAGTCCGGCCCCGTCGCCTCCGGCGACACGCTCGCCTCCCCGATGCAGGGCACGATCGTGAAGGTCGCGGTCGAGGAGGGCCAGGAGGTCAAGGAGGGCGACCTGGTCGTCGTCCTGGAGGCCATGAAGATGGAGCAGCCCCTCAACGCGCACAAGGCGGGCACCATCAAGGGCCTGAGCGCGGAGGTCGGCGCCTCCGTCACGTCCGGCGCGGCGATCTGCGAGATCAAGGACTGACGGCACCAGTCCGAGTAACGCCCGGTGGACCGACTTCGGTCGGCCTGCCGGGCGTTTTGCCTTTCAGCGAGGCGGGCAAGCTGCGACCCCCTGGCGGCGCGGTCCGTGTCGGGCACGGACCCCCACCGAGGAGGGCTGACGGCACCAGTCCGAGTAACGCCCGGTGGACCGACTTCGGTCGGCCTGCCGGGCGTTTTGCCTTTCAGCGAGGCGGGCAAGCTGCGACCCCCCG